>CAYMPL010000001.1:0-74617 GCA_964392415.1 uncultured bacterium
AGACAAAAACAACTTCTCTCGAGCCAACTGAAACACAGATGTTGATTGAGATTAAAAAAAATCAGGATGTTTTTTTGGAGAAACAAAAACACTCGCCAAAAACGCTGGAGAAGGCTTTGGTGCAGGCGCTTAAAAAAAGCAGGCGCCGGGAGGTCTTTATTCGCGCCGATCGGAGTGTCCCTTATGGATTTGTCGCCAAAGTCATGGCGGTTGTCAAAAGCTCGGGGATTACGCGGGTGGGACTGGTGACTGAACCCCTCCAAGATTAACCGATGAGGCAATCACGATCGTTCGAAGACGTTCTCTTTAAACGCGCTGTTGTTCTCTCCGTTTTTTTGCATCTGGCTCTGTATATTTGCTCAATCTATCTCCCATTGATTCCGTTTCTCAAAGGGAAACGGGGGGAGTTAAGGTATACGCCGACGGTTCGTGTCGATTTGGTAGCCCTTCCGGATAAGCCTTATCGCGAGATGAAGGAGATGAATGAGGAGATTCAAAAAGCGCAAGATGCGATTCGGGAAATTAAAGAAAAGAAAGGGGCACTTCAGGAAAAAGAGGGGATGAAATTGCGCGAAAAAAGAGAATTAAAAAGGGAGGCAAAATCTGCCATTGAGCGGCTTAAAGCGCTTCAGGCGCTTGAGAAACGGCTTCGAGAAAGAAAAAAAGAGGTCGAGCTAAAAGGGAATATCGTGACCGCCGGCGCTTCTCTGCCTTCGAGCGGCAAAGAAAACGTGTTGGACGAATATCGGAGTGTCGTTTCCGAAAAGATAAAGCTTCGCTGGGCGCTTCCTTCTTATCTGAGAAGGGAGCGGCAGCTTTCCGGGGAGATCATTGTTTTTTTAAATCCAGACGGGAGTGTCATTCGAAGAGAAATTGTTTCATCGGGCGTTCAGGAATTTGACGGCTATATGAACCAGGCGCTTGAAGAGGCTCTGCCGTTTCCATCTGTGCCTGAAGCGTTGCGGCGTGAATTAAGGTATGATGGGATATCGATTACCTTTGTTGCGGGGGAATTAAAATGAAAAAAATATATTTAATACCAGTCATATTGTTTTCATTTTATACCGCGCATCATCTGTTTGCCAAAAGAGTCTATATTGTCGTTGACGATGCAAAAATCAGGAAAACAAATATTGCGATTGCCTCATTTAAGAATCTCAAAAATGATAAGACTGCAAAAAGTGTTGGCGATGGAATAAGAGATGTGATTCTCGCCGATCTTCAATTTTCAAATATTTTTAGTTTTATCGAATCCGGACAAAATGAGTTGCTTCAAAAAACGGGGCATGAGCCTGAGGAGATCAATTTCAAAGAATGGGGGGCCTTGGGAGCAGAGTTTCTAATTCATGGGGGATATCGTTTAGAGGGGGATCGATTTATTTTCGAGACAAGGCTCTATGATATCAAACAGGGGCGGCTGATTGTCGGGAAAAATTACAAAGCGGACCGCAAAGATATGAGAAAGGTTTCGCATCGGTTCTCTGATGCTGTGATGGAGGAACTGACAGGTGAAAAAGGGATTTTTCAGACAAAGATTCTCTTCGTTTCGGATAAATCTGGCAATAAAGAGCTTTATAGCGTCGATTTTGATGGCTATCCAGAGAGCATTGAAAAATTGACCGATCACAAATCGATCGTCCTTTCACCCGCCTGGGCGCCTGATGGAAAAAAAGTGAGCTATTCCTGTTATATGACGCACCCCCGGCATATTCAGAATCTCGATCTTCTTGTGATGGATCTTGAAGAGCGTGAATTCGAAGTCATTTCAAGTGAATCGGGTCAGAATTCAGGGTCGAACTGGTCTCCCAATGGAGAAGAGATTGCTGTGACGTTGAGTTTTGAAGGGAATCCGGAAATTTATCTGATGGATGATGAGGGGGGAAACCGGAGACGATTGACAACGCATCGTGAAGTTGATGTCGAGCCGAGCTGGTCGCCTGACAGTGAAAAAATTGTCTTTTCCTCAGGGAGGGCGCCCTTTGCGCATCTTCATATCATGAATAAAGATGGGAGCAATGTGACGCGGCTGACGCACGCGGGAAAATACAATTCAACCCCCGCCTGGTCTCCCAAAGGGGATAAAATTGCATTTTCGGCGCAGATTGATGCGGCTTCTTTTGATCTTTATCTGATTTTATCTAATGGAACCGGGCTTCGCAGACTTACAAAAACAACACCCCGAAAGCATAATGAACACCCAAGTTGGTCGCCAGACGGAAGGCATATCGTTTTTACCTCAAACCGGACCGGAAAGTACGGCCTTTATGTCATGACCGAAGAGGGTGACAATGAACGGCCTCTTCTTATTAAAAATTTTGGTAATATTACCAGCCCGGAATGGTCGCCCTATCTTTGAAGAATACTCATTATTAAAAGTGTCATTCCGAGCACATAGTGCTAGGAATCCCTATCGAGATCTCTCGGCCTTCGGCCTCGAGATGACGGGTTTTCAATGCCCTTCCTAAAGTTATCCACATAATTGTGGATAACTTTAAAAAAATTTGTGGACAGATACAAAAAAAACTTGATTTAAAGCCATTCTAGCAATCTGATTATAAAATAATCAGAATGTGGCGCTGGCGTAAATCAGGAATTGATCTTTGTTTTTTCGGCGTGCATCTTCCAATTGTGAATTAGGGGCATTTTTAACAGCCCCCTCTGGCGTAAAATTCCACTTGTATTGGGGTTCCACTGAAAAATTTCTCCATGGCCAATACTTGGTTGCCAATGTGACACGAATAGGGGCGTCGCCAAGAAACTTAATATTTCCTGAAAGAGTGTCATATTGAGCGGAAATATCCCATTTGTTCGGAAGGATATCCACGGAGGCTTTGGCAAAAGCCCCAAAGGATTTTTTTGCAAAATCGGGCGAAATCTTTCCAAAAAAAGGATCTACAAAGGAGGCTGTTGATGCTCTGACGGGGTGAGGGGAAAAGTCTGGTTCAATACCCGCGCGATTTCTGACTCCGATTCCTTTATTTAAACCGAGATCGATCTCACCTGAAAGACGGAATATTCCCCACGATAGGGATGAGTAAAGCGCGAAAAGCGATTCAGAGTCGGCTTCATCTCTATCTCTATTTGACTCCCCTGTAACTTCATAAAGGGCGGACCATCCAAAGATGAAGTGATGCATATGAAAACCGATATTTGCTGTTATCCCCATGCCGCGGAAAGGGTCCCCAATTCCATTTAACCCTTCTGAAGCGGGTGAGAAATGGCGAAATGCATTTAAGACGGATAGATTTGTAAAAAAACCGTGTTGATCGTATCCGATGGTTGCTCCGACATCTTTTAGAAAATATTGGAGACCGTAAAGGCTTCTGACCATGATCGTAGGGTCGTCAGATGTCAAACCGAATGGTGGCGTAAAACGCCCGACCTGTACAAATGTCCCCCATGGGCCGTCCCCGGTAATAAATACATCACCGGCATGGAGGTTATTAAGATCCGGTGTGTAAATAATGTTAAGCTTGTCATGGACACTCAGCCCAAGGACCATCGTTGCGTCTAAAAGATCAAAGTTGTCTTTTTTTACATCAGGCTCCCGGTCAATCGTCTGCTTAAAAAGCGTACGAACGATTCCCTGGATGCTCAATTTTTCAAGGGCGGTGGTAATCAACTGATCTGAAACTGATCCTTTTTTTTCAGTTTTTCGCTCTTTGACCAATTTTTGTAATGTTGCCAGATACTCAGGAAATCCTTCTAAAGTAAATCCCTGGCGATTGTAATATCGTCCTTTAATATTTAAGGGGCCGCTGCCGGCGGGGCTATAATGACAGGCGGTGCAGTTTAGATTTTCTTTCAACGCGTACTGTTCACGCCCCCAAAGGGGGAGGGAAATAAACAGGAAAAAGGCAACCCAATATTTTTGCATTGAGTTTTTTATAACATTTTGTTTTATAGAGGATCAATCAGAATTTTACTTCTGATCGATGGTGTATCCCACTGCGAGTCCGCCGATTTTTGAGAGGTTCTGATAGACAGCGCCCAATTTTTTGTCGGATCGTTTTTGGGGATGACGATGAATTTTGCCGCTGAAACAAACAGATCGAAAAAGATTTTTCCGGGAGCTCACCAAGCCTTTCGCCACTTTATCGCAGTATGTTTTAATATATCCCCCGGCAACTTCATTTCCAATGAGATAGATGACTATTTCACCGACAATTTCTTTAAAAGCGGTTGAAGAGATTTCTTCTTTAATCAGAATATCATCGATCATCTGATTTTTAGCGGCGGATCTTTTTTGTTTCTTATAATTGTGAAGTTCGAGAAGATCTGCAGTTGAACGAATGGTGACCATTCCGGTCCCGGATGTTCCTGAATTGCTTCGAATCGTGAGCTGTGGGGAGGATGAAATCTGGTATCTCAGGTATTTGTTCTTAAGGTTGCCCAGCAGGGCTTCTACCGTAAGGGCAATCTTTTCAAGTCCTCCCTTATCGTCAATATTAACACGGTGTTCGAGGTGGAAATCGGTTGCCATCAGCCAGGGATCTTCCGAGACAATTCTTGAGAAATCTTCTATGAGTTTGTTAAAGGTGGCAAGGTAAGAGCTGCCAATTTCATGATTTGAGAACGCTTTCAAAGGGGGACTCATCGGTTGTTTTATATAGGGTAAGGAAGAGAGTTTTGTTGCCGCGAAGATATCTCCTGCCACAATGAAAGAGGGATCGATCTCTCTTGTTTTTAGCCGATCTTTTTCAAAGTAAACGGGATGAATTTGAACTTTTTTCCCCGCGGGGGTTTTTAAAGAAACAGGGTGGGACAGGATATCCAGTGTCCCAATCTGCGGCCGCAGTCCTCCTTTTTTCATGAGCTGGCAGAGGACATCGAGATGATCGTAATAAAAGGGATTTGGATTGTTTGCAGATGAAAGAATGAGAATTTTTTTATTTTTGAGGACATCCGGATAGTGGCGCTCAAAATATTTTCTGATCAGCATTGAGACATTTTTTAAATCCGTTTTACAGAGATAGTTTAAACCCGAAGGAAAAATCTGCACATCTGAAACAGATGTCTTAAAACCGCTGTCTTTAATGGTAACAGAAGTCAGAAAAGGGATATCTATTTTTTCCTCGTGTTTTTCAAACCATTGTGAAATCTGGGAATGATTTTTTTTCGCTGATTTAAAAAATGATGAACTGAAAGAATTGCTTAACATATCGCCAATATCTCTTAGGGGGTTACAATCGGCGAGGACTATAGCAAGGGAATTCTAAAAACTCAAGCAAACTCTAAGGCGTGTAAAATTTACTTCCTTTCAATTGGGAAAGCAGGGGAGAAGGCAGGTGTTCGTGTGAAATTTTTGCATCCTGTGCGTCATGCGCGTATTGATACCCTTTTCCGTAGCCAATTTCTTTCATGAATGGGGTTACCGCATTTCTGAGATGCATCGGAACCTCTAAATTGCCCATTTTGTGAACAGCCTCAGTTGCTTTTTGGAGCGCCATATAGGAAGCATTGCTTTTTTTAGCTGTCGCCAAATAAGTAACCCCTTGAGCCAGTGGAATTTTGGCTTCTGGCAGTCCGACGAAATCGACGGCATGCATCGCAGCGACTGCAATCAGCAATGCCTGTGGATCGGCATTGCCGATGTCTTCTGACGAAAAAATGACCATTCTTCGTGCGATGAGGAGCGGATCTTCACCCGCTTCCAGGAGTCTGCACATCCAATAGATGGCCGCATCGGGGTCGGAACCACGCATGCTTTTAATAAAGGCGGAAAGAATGTTGTAGTGCTCTTCTCCCCCTTTATCGTGATAAAGGTGTTTTTTAGACAAAACGAGTTCGATAAGAGGGAGGGAGATTTCTTTGGTTTTCGATTTTTCACAAAATTTGGCGGATAATTCAAGAATATTCAAGGCCGATCTTGCATCGCCATTGGAGGTGTCTGCCAAATAATTGAGTGCCTCTTCACTTATTTTTAGCTCCCCATTTCCAAGACCTTCTTTTTCATTGGCAAGCGCTTTCAAGATAATTTTTTTGATGTCGTCTGGTTTCAGACGTTCCAGAACAAAGACGCGACAACGGGACAAGAGAGGTGAGATAATTTCAAATGATGGATTTTCAGTGGTGGCCCCAATAAAAATAATGCTTCCTTTCTCAACAAAAGGGAGCAGGTAATCCTGCTGCGCTTTATTGAAGCGGTGGATTTCATCAACAAAAAGAACGGTTCGGCATTTTTGAAAACAGAGGCGTTCTTCTGCCCCCTTCATAATGGTTTGAAGATCTTTTATCCCGCTTGTAACGGCAGAAATGGCGATAAATTCGCTTCCGGTCTGTTTTGAGAAGAGATGCGCCAATGTTGTCTTTCCAACCCCGGGAGGGCCCCAAAGAATCATCGAACAGGGATGTCCTCCTTCAAGAATATTTCTCATAACTTTGTCTTTTTCGGTAAGATGGTTTTGTCCAACAAAGTCATCCAGGGTTTTTGGGCGTATCCGTTCGGCAAGAGGAGCAAGTTGTTTTGCGCCACTTTTAAACAATTCCATCATCGCCTTCTAACAGAACTATCTTTTGTTGTAAATCAATTGGGGAAGTGGTATTTCCGATGCCATGTCCACCGGTTCATTTAAAAAAATTGGTTTAATGGCAAAAGAGGGGAATAAAAAGGCGGCTGAAACCGCAAAAAAAATTATCCCCTGGCTCCAGAGAAAAAAATGTGAAGTATTGCTTCCGAAGGAAATATTTTCAACCATAGGATGGGAAAAAACACGTTTCGCAGGCTTTGGAAAACTTGTTCCCTTAGCTTCTTTATCGAAAGAGGTCGATTTGATCCTTTCTTTGGGGGGGGATGGGACTTTTTTAAAGTCCGTCAGACTTCTTCATGGGCGCAAATGCCCCGTTGTTGGAGTTAAGCTGGGAGGGGTGGGTTTTCTGACAGATATTTTACCCGCAGAGGTTGAAAAAGGGCTTGAACTCATTTTTAATAAAAAGGCTGTGATAGAGGAACGTGTTAAGCTCAAAGCGAAAATTTTGCGATTGGAAAAGGGGGTGGAAGAGGGTGCGAAAAAAGAGGTCGCTTCTTTTGAAGCATTAAATGATGCGGTATTACATACCTCTGGTATTGCAAGAATTTCGAGCTACCATATCTCTATTGGGGCTGACCATTTCACAACACTTAATGCTGACGGAGTGCTTGTGGCAACCCCTACAGGCTCAACTGCCTATTCTTTTGCGGCCGGGGGGCCGGTCACACATCCAGAGGCCAAAGTGCTCATTGTAACTCCGATCTGTCCCCAAAATCTGGCGAATCGCCCCCTGATTGTCGCTGACGAAACTAAAATTGCTATAGAGCTTGTCTCACACAACAGTGAGGTTTTGCTTACGATGGATGGTCAGGAGACATATATAATGAAGGAAGGAGATACCGTTTGGATATCCAAATCCGATCATTCTGCCTATTTTTTGGGACACTCTCAGAAAAAATACCTCGAGTCGCTCAGAAATAAACTTTTTTTGGAGCCAGACTTTTCTTGACACCGATTTTCATTTTATCCTATACTTTCTAATGTACGTGGCATTGCATTATATTGCCATATATCTCTTATGAAGCTACGATCTTTCGCTCTTTCTGATATCGGACGTAAACGAGAAAGCAATCAGGATCGTTATATTTGTAACGATGGGTTCAAACTTTATGCAGTAACAGATGGCATGGGGGGGCATGTGGGGGGGGGAGTCGCATCTCAGATGGCTGCGGAGGCACTGGGCGAGATTTTTTCAAAACGCCAGTCGATGCAGTCGATGGATCCTGCCGCATACCTCACAAAGGCTTTTCAAGAGGTAAATCGGAAGATTTTTAACACCTCTTCTCAGACAACTTCTTTAAAAGGGATGGGGACGACGCTTACAGCGCTCTTTTTTTCTGATGATACCGCCTATGTTGCTCATGTGGGTGACAGTCGTGTCTATTTCATGAAAGACGAAATGATCTGGCAACTCTCTATCGATCATTCACTGGTGTCACAGCAGATGGTTGCTGGGATGAGAACCCCGCTGAGAAACATCATTACACGCTCCATAGGGTTTGATCCGGAAGTGCAAGTGGATCTCTATACAAAGAAAGTTGCCGCGGGGGATAGCTACCTCCTCTGCTCAGATGGCCTGTACAATGCGATGGAAGACAGTGAAATCGTATCAATTATTTCAAGAAATTCTGTGGAAGATTCTGTTAAAGAGCTTGTTGGTTTTGCAAATCAACGGGGGGGGGATGACAATATTACGGCTGTGGTTGTCAAAGTCGAGCGACTTTAAATTGACTGAAGCCTTTTATTTATGCTAAAGGGGGACAAATGAGAGAGAAGATGAAGCATTTTTTTCAAATAATAAAATTTGAATATTTTGTCTGGATTCTCTCGATTGTGTCTGTCTTTGCTCTGGCATACGACAATATCCGTCTCCATCTGGAACTTCTCGAATTTAAAGAGTCGCATCGGGGCTCCATTCAGATGGCATCTGAAATAAGAGAGCTCAAGTCCTCGGTGGCTGAAATCGATTCGGTTCTCAACAGACTCAATAAATTTTCATCTAAACTCAAAGTGCTTTCGCATATCAAAGATCAGTTTGAGGAGAGAGAGGCGATCAGGCAGGCGGCAAAAAGTACGCGCCGATCGACACGCGAGGCGGATCTCGATCGTGAAGAAGAACGCGACCTTCAAAAAATCCGGTTGCGGCTTCCTGATTTGCGATCTGAGTCCGATTTTCATGACAGAGTGCTCTTGGAATTGGTCGATTTTTATTCTCAAAGGCCGAATCTCGTGGCCGCGATTCCGGCCTTATTGCCTGCCCCGGGGCGTATTACCTCGCCATTCGGTTTCCGGAAATTGCCGGCAGGGGGATGGCAGATCCATGAGGGGATTGATATTGCAGCCAATTTTGGAACAGAGGTCGTAGCCCCCGCGGATGGAATCGTTGAGGAAAGTCATTATTCACCCGGCTACGGGCGGTATGTTATTCTCAACCATGGCTACGGGCTAAAAACCAGATTTGCCCATGCTTCAAAGGTTCTTGTTAAAGCGGGGGAATGGATCAAGCGGGGGACACAGATTGCGCTGGTCGGCGGCTCTGGCCGCACTCGCGGCGTGCATCTTCACTATGAAATCAGCCTAAACGGCGTGCCGGTAGATCCTAGGGATTATATGTAGTCGCAAGCCATTTTCCCCTTCTTCGAAATGGTTCGGCGACCTTATTTATCTCCTCTTCCCAAAGATTCCTTCCCCGACTCTTACTTGCGTCGCCCCCTCTTCAATCGCAATTTTAAAATCATGTGTCATTCCCATTGAAAGCTCCCTCAGCGAAAGATTTGGGAATGCTTTCTGAGTTTCCAATAATAATTCCCTCATCTTCCTAAAATAAGGGCGTGATTTTTCGGGGTCTTTAAAATAGGGGGGGATGGCCATGAGCCCCTGGATATCCAAATAGGTCATTCTGGGCGGAGATTGTTCGAGAATGTCATTCTGAGGCTGAGGCTTGAAAATGTCATTCTGAGGCTCGAAGAGCCGAAGAATCTCATTTAAAAATGGAATAAGATTTTTAGGAAAAAGCCCTGATTTTGTTGTTTCTTCGCCAATATTGATTTGAATCAGAACTGGCAGACGGCGATTTTTCTTTTGCAGCTCCTGTTGAAGCTTTGTGGATAACTTTAGGCTATCAAGCGTTTGAATTTCTGAAATGGTATCCGTCAAATATTTGACTTTGTTCGTCTGAAGGTGGCCAATAAAAATCCATTTTGCGGCATTTCCCAGAATTTCCCATTTTTTGAGGAATTCCTGGACATGGTTTTCACCGAGATAGCTGATTCCCGCATCCATCGCCAATTTGATCTTTTCGATCGGTTGTAATTTGGAAACAGCAATCAGCCGGATATCTTGAGGATTTTTTCCGATTTTTTTCGCGGTTTCAGAGATAATTTGTCGGACAGAGGCGATATTTTCTTTTATATCATTCACAAGCAGGTAACAAACTATATTGCATTACCATTTGAAATAGCACGCGAAAACTGTTTGACATTTCCTTGCGTTTTCCTGTAGCAGGAAAACTTGGACGGGACAATGCCCCGGTAGCTCAGTCGGTAGAGCAGCGCCCTGAAAAGGCGCGTGTCGGCAGTTCGATTCTGCCCTGGGGCATTCCACCATTAAAATTGACAGCTGATATCATAATTCAAATTATCAAATGCTATTCCATCACCAGAAGAATTTGTAATTTCAATCTTGCGAACAGAATTTAGAGTGTTTTGAATATTTGTATTTTGTCCCGATCCATTCTGTGGGGCGATATTTATTTCTTCAAGTAAGCTATTGTTTTTGTCGTAAAGACGCACAATGGCGTTGCTCTCTACATCGATGAGAGAAAACCTGACATTAGAAGCATCAGCTAAAAAATTTATAATTAAAGGGTCGTCTTGATTTATACCCTGATTATTTGCCCCAAGAGCAAATGGTTGAGAAACAGGTTTTGCATCGCCTGATTGGCCTGGCCATTGTTCATTGATTAGCAAAGGATCTCCACGAGGGGATGAAAAAACAACGCCCTGTTTTTCATACTTCATCGTAATTTTCTGCCCTAGGATATTTTCGGTATCATCAAAAAATATGTTTTGGCGACAGAGAGCGGACTGATATTCTTCTTCTGGTACCTCTGGTGCAGGAGGTAATGTACCAGCACGTTGCTGCTCCAAAAGAAGAACCACTCTTTCTAATTTTGAGACGATTTTTTCAAGTTTATGAATGATTCGCTCTGATGCATTCTTTTCTGCTCTCCAGAGCCCCTTTTTCTTTCCCCTGGCCTCTTCTTGTAAAGCTAAAAATCGATCCCGATATTTTACATTGGGAGGAATTGTCATAATGGAGCCATACCCCTCTTCTAAAATTTTGGCGTTCACAAATGTGCCGTCTTCCAGGAAAACATATGCAAGCAATCTTCCATAGCGATCTCTTTGATCAACATCAAATTCAAGACGGACTCTTTTGCCTTCGAGAAGATTTTTTGTAAATTCATATGCTTCTTGCCCCAGCTCTTGAATTATCCTGATATCTTGTCCAGTTCTTCTGGCATCTTCATATAATTTGGAACTCTGAGATATTTCAGGGGTATCAATACCAATAAATCTTACCTTTTCTCCGTTGGAGAGAACTATGGTGTCACCATCAATGACTCTTTCAACCATAAAAAATCCTGTTTCTGAAGGCGAAAGAGATTGCGTTTCAGGAGATGGTGGCGTCTGAATTTGTGGTTTATGGCAATGTCTTTCGCCTGTTCGGCTATCCCTGTGACAGCCGTCTTTGTCCGTTCGGCCTGAATGGCAAATGGCCTCATTATTCAGAAAAAAAATAAAAATAAAAGCTCCCATGATTTTCCCAATGATCGATTTCATCTTTTTTCCCTCACTTCATTTAAAATTAAAAGTTTACTCTCGAGTTGCTCCAATCTTTCTTCAAGCGCTGACAATCTCTCTTCGATCGTAAGATTTTGATAGCCAGTATCTATATCCTCTTCGGTTGATATCGAAGTCCCAGCTTTTTCAAGCTTGAATATTTTTTCTTCGAAATTGGTCACAAGGGGTTCAAATTGAGATGTAATGATGCTCTCAAGTTCTGCCTCACTGGTCGCTGGAGTAGGCTGAAAACTTTCTGGCGCAGTCTTTGAGGGGGCATCCCCTCCACATGAGAGAATCATTAAAATGGCGAAGAGGCTCATACCTATTTGCCATAATTGTTTATTTATATAAAAAAAGATGTTCATTCTCCACCAACGTTCAGCTGATCCAAATAATGTTAATTATATGTCGAATTTTAATTTAGGTCAAACACACATTTAGAGATTATTTTTCCATTTTCAAAATAAATATAAGTGAACCCAAAACGACTGTCTCACTCTAGATTGGCACAGAGGGGGCTATCAAACGATATTTATTTACTCAAATTTTTTAATAACTTTTTTTCTTCAGCGGTAGGGAGTCCATACGCATCAAAGATACAAAGAAGATGAAGAATTATCCCTGGAATAATAAACAAAAAATAACCACCAATTACAAAGAAGAACCACAAAACACACCGAATAAATTTTCCACAATAAAGATGGCCAAAGCCAGGGAAAAACACACTTATTAATGCAGCTATTCCACCACTAGGTTTTACAGTTGCAAGTATAGTTTTAGATTTTTCATCTTTCAGGGGATGGCCACATGAAGGACATGACGTTGCCTTATCAGAAATTTCCTTGTTACATTCAGGACACTTTATTAGAGGCATTTTTTTAAAAATCCTTTTTTATTCATAAACAATGGCTGAGCCCGTGAGTTTTGTATGCCAGGAATTTTTAGATTGGATTTGAATGTCAATCACTGCATCGGCACCAGCTTTTCTTCCTTCTTCTTTGAGAAGCGGTACAACATCTTCATAATCAACAGTCAAAAAAGCCATAGGAACAAATAAAAGAGCCCAAGACCAAAGCCAATTTCCTCCATTATCTTTCTGAGCGGTAATAACGCCCAGTTCTTTATATTTTACCTCATGGGGTGCAGTTCTATAAATTTCTACTTCTTGTCCTGGATTTTTTCTGGGATGCGGTCTTCCTGATGGCATAAATTTCGAAGAAGTAGCGCAAGAGAAAAGAAATAGAAGTATAGCACCTAAAATAATAAGTTTTCTTGGTTTCATCATAGCCTCCTTTATTCTGTTATATGGCTTATCGGTAAGTAAACACGAATCTTTAGAGACGTTATATTTATAGATTCGTGTCTTTATAATTGCAGTATGGCTTTCGATATCTACCTTCGAAAGGTTGCAAATAATATACAAAGGGCAAGAAAAAAAGCAGGATTCACTCAAGAAAAGATGCAAGATTTTGGTTTTAATTATCGCTATTATCAGAAAATCGAAGGTGGCCAGGTAAATCTTACATTGAAAACACTTTGGTTAATCGCCAAGGCTTTAAAATCATCTATAACCAATCTGACTCGTATTTAATTTTGTGCTTGTTCGATCTGAAAAGGCGCGTGTCGGCAGTTCGATTCTGCCCTGGGGCATTCTGATTTCAGGCACTTAGCCGCAGACAAGAGCTAAAAACCATTTTCTCATCTTATCTGTACACCTCCCTCCTATGGCCTATTTTCACAATCAGAACGAGCAGAATCTTGTCAAGTATCTGGTAGATGACACGGTAATCTCCTATGCGAACGCGATAGAGATTTTCTTCCCCGGAAAGTTTCTCAACGCCATGGGGCCGTGGATTTTGGGCCAGATCGTCTATCTTCCTCTCGATTCTGTTTTGGACAGGGATCGGAAGACTATTAAGTTGTTTCCGGGCTTTTTTATCGATCTTTATTGTGTAAATCATCGGATCCGATCACCTGCGCCTCTCTTTTTTGACAGTCTCCCAGGGAATGAATTCGTTCCTTTTCAAGGCTTCTCTGGCATCCTCAAGGTCTATTCTGTTCTCGATCTCCTCCAGAAGCTCCAGGTCCTCTATGGGGACAATAGCCACGACATTTTTCCCCTTTCTGGTGATAACGATCCTCTCCTTGGCGTAGACTGTCCTATTGACGATCTCCGCGAATTCCTTTCTTGCCTCCACAGATGTATATTTAGCCATATATTTACCTCCTATATATAATATACATAATAGTCATTATTATGTCAATAGACATAAATATGCGATGAAGCATGTTAATGCGCTATTTCGAAGAAATGGCGCGTCGCCTAATGCCTGACCACACTCTCATACCGGTTTAATTTATTATAAAGGGTTTTAATGGTGATACCAAGGGCGGTGGCGGTTTTGGTTTTGTTTCCTTCGTAAAAAAAAAGGGTTCTTAGAATATGCGTTTTTTCTATTTCTTCCAAAGCGAGAATTGGCCCATGCGTCTCAGTTTCCATTTTTGTCGGCGATGTAAATTTAATATGGTTTCTGATATCTTCAGTTGTTATCTCATCTCCTTCAGAGAGAATTTTTAACCGTTCCACGGTATTTTGTAATTCACGGATATTTCCAGGCCAGTCATATTGTTTGAGAAGTTCAATGGCATCCGGATGAATCTTTTTACCTTTGATCCTGCTCCAGGGATCAGGCTCCAGGAAATAATGAAGCAGTGGCTCAATGTCTTCGATGCGTTTCCGAAGAGGGGGGACACGGAGCGTGATGGTATTGAGTCTGAAAAAAAGATCTTCCCGAAATTGTCCTTCTTTGACCTCTTTTTCCAGATCCTTGTTGGTTGCTGATATAATTCTCACATCGACTTTAAGAGGGGTTTTTCCACCCACGCGGTAAAATTCCCCATCCTGCAAAAAACGTAAGAGTTTTGCCTGAATCCCCTTTCCGGTCTCAGCAATTTCATCCATAAAAAGGGTTCCCCCATGTGCCGTTTCAACCAATCCTTTTTTGAGCATGTGTGCCCCCGTGAACGCCCCTTTTTCATGTCCGAAAAGCTCACTTTTTAAAAGATGTTCATTCAGTGTTCCACAGTTAATAGCAACGTAAGGCCCCTTTGCCCTTGAACTTTTTTCATGCAGACGCCTGGCAATAAGTTCTTTTCCGGTTCCACTTTCCCCTTGAATGAGAATGGTGACATGGGTCGGCGCGATTCGATCAATCATATTAAGCAATTGTTTGAGGGATTTGCTTTGCCCGATGATTTTGGTGGAGGGGATTTTTTTTCCGATGAGCGATTTTAGATTTTTATTCTCTTCTTCGAGATAGACATGCCGGTGTGTCAAAATGGCGATAGCGCACATATCGGCAATGGTTTCGAGAACCATTCGATCACCTTCGTCAAACGCAGCGGGACGGTCGCTTTCAACATGGATAACGCCCAAAATCTTCCCCTGACACGCAATTTGCGCGGAGAGCTGTGATTGGGGTTCCGAGGGGGCTTTACCGACCTTTGCTTTTAAGATAGCCTCTTTTCTATCGTCATCGCGGATCCAGAGGGAGAGATGATAAAAATTGAATTCTTTCTGAACGAGGTTAATAATTTCATGATAGAGTTCATCGATGTTGGGCGCGGATAAAATTTTGCGGCTGACTTCATTCACCATTGAGAGATGCGAGGCAAAAAGATTTTTTTGGCTCAATCGCTTATCCTTGGTTCGTTTGAGATTCAGCAGGGGATTATCGAAGTGAAAAACAAATTGCAAGAAATTTTTCATTGGATTTTTATCGCGCTGATTCCGCCGTTGTTGTTTGGGATCTTATATCTCTATCGATCGACGTGGCGGCTGACGGTTTTGGATGAGAATTTAAAACCTATGAGACGGAATCGATTTAAAAATGTTCTCTACGCGCATTGGCATGAAGATATTCCTGTTTTAAGCCTTAAATACGGGAGTTATGCAAACGTCTGTACGATGGCAAGCCAAAGTCGGGATGGGGAGGTGATCGCCCGCGTCTTAAAGTGGTTTGGGTATGAAGTTTCCAGAGGTTCCTCTCATCGCGGGGGGGGGGCGGCCCTTCTTCAGATGCAGAAGGCGTATCAGCGCGGCAAAAACCTTGCGCTGGCTGTCGATGGGCCCCGGGGGCCGCGCCATGAAGTGAAAGCGGGTATTGTGGCTCTTGTTGAAAAAGGGGGGATGCCAGTTGTCATTGGGGTTGCCAATTCAAAATATAAATTTGTTTTCCGAAAAAGCTGGGATCGAATGTGGTTTCCATTCCCCTTTTCACCTGTGGTTGCGATTTTTTCGGATCCGATTCGGTTTGAAACCGATCCTTCATTTGAAGAGCGGTGTTTGCGCATTGAGCGGCGCCTGCGCGATCTTAAAGAGAAGACTATAACTTACTATTCTTAAATAAGCCGATTAAAGATTTCCCACAAACTTTCGAAAAGAGAGATGTGGGGAGAGTCACTCAAATCAAAGCGGCGATTCATTTAGCTATTTTTTCACTTCTGGGGGGATCCTTCGTCGCTTCGCTCCTCTGGATGACACCCTTGCTCCTCTGGATGACACCATTTGATGCGGCGGCTGACCCAAAATTTCCTTTTTTTCAACAGGCTTCTTTTTCACTCACCAGAGTCGAGCGGGACAAAACTGAAAACAGACTTTCGCGTATGACGCCTGAAGAAAAAATCGGTCAGCTTCTTATGGTAGGGATCAGAGGGAAGCGACTCACCCCTGGAACCGAGCGGCTTATTAAAAAATTAAAACTGGGGGGTGTTATTTTTTACGCTCATAATATTGATGATCCGGTTCAGCTTCGCCAGTTTACTTCCGCGATTCAGCATGTGGCATCCTTGGATCACAGGATTCCACTTTTTATATCGGTCGACCAGGAAGGGGGATCGGTTGCGCGGATTCGGAAAGGGGTTTACTCTTTTCCTCCGCCAATGGCGATTGGAGCCACAGGTTCGCTCCAGCTTTCGTATATGGTCGGCAAAATGATGGCGCTCGACCTCTCTGCGATGGGGATTAACATGAATTTGGCCCCTGTTCTCGACGTCAATACGGAACAAGAAAATCAGCTGATCGGAATCCGGTCATTCGGGGGGGATCCTGAACTCGTGGCTCAAATGGGAATGTGGTACATTGAAGGACTTCAATCGCGGGGAGTTGTTGCAACTGCGAAACACTTTCCGGGGCATGGAAATACCGCGGTCGATTCTCATTATGCGATTCCCGCTATTCAGACCGGGCTTTCTGATCTTGAAAAATTTCACCTTCTCCCTTTTAAAAAAGCGATGGAAAATGGTCTCGATGCCCTTATGACAGCCCATCTTTCGGTGCCAGCGATCGACCCTTCAGGTTTGCCAGCAACATTTTCCTACAATCTTCTGACCGAAGTGGTTCGTAAAAAAATGAACTATCAGGGGCTCATCGTGACAGATGATCTCGAGATGAAGTCGATTCGTAACAGATATGGAGTGGGGGAAGCGGCGCTCAAAGCCATTTTGGCAGGATCAGATGTCGTGATGGTTAGTTGGACGGATGAGAAAAAAACAGAGGTTTTTAACGCACTTCTAACTGCCTATCGGGAAGGGAAGCTGACAGAAGAGAGGCTGAACGAATCGGTTCGACGGATTCTTAAATTGAAATATCAGCGGGGTTTTTTTGATGCTGTTCGGGAGCCTGCATCCCTAAATCCAAAATGGCTGACCCATTCCGCGCACCAAAAGCTTCTTAGCCAAATTGCTGCGAAGGCGATAACGATGGTTTTCAACAAAGGGGTGCTCCCGTTAAAGGAAGAGGATCCTCGAAAGGTGCTTTTGGCGACCCCATTCAATCTTTTTTACGAGGAGCTTAAATTTTATCATGAGGATCTGAGTTCTTTAAAAATTCCAAATCGTCCTACCATTTCAGAAATTGAGACAATTGTTTCAAACATTACTGAACTGAAAAATGAAATCGATCTGCTCATGATAGGCCTGACACACAGGTCACAACTTCCACTGGTTCAAAGGCTTTCCCAAAATATAAAAAAACCGATTGTAGTTATTTCTTTTGAGTCCCCCTACCTCATTCATGAGATAAAGAAAATTTCAGAGATTTCTGCCTTCCTCTGCAGCTATGGCACCCAGCCGGAGCTTGTCCGCGCAACTGCTGAGTCCCTGGTCGGAATCATTCATCCCACAGGGAAAAGTCCCGTCTTGAGCATGGAAACGGCATCGATTAACAAATAAACAATTTTATCAGGTCAATGTTTAATATAAGTATTTGAAATTACTTATTTTTTATATAAATGCCTGTTGGCAGTTAATTTGCATGGATCTGCCAAAAGTCTTATGAAAAAAAGGGGCATCATTATAATAGCCATCATTTCTCTGTTCGTTTCTATCTCCAAGGCGGCTCCTCAAGAGACTCAGGAAGAATTAACACAGGCCCATCTCGGTGAAACCGCCTTTTTACTGCGGAAAAAAGAACTTCTTTTAGGGCTTAGGCAAACAGCGTACGGAATTTTTGACTGGTTTTCACTGGAGACGATTCCGCTTTATGATCTATTTGGATCGTGGAATATTTTTGGAAAATTAAAATTAGTTGCGATCGACCCTGTCAGTTTAGCGGCCCGTGCCGGTATTTTTTATCTGACGCTGGAAGAGCTTCCTGAAGCTCAGCCATCTTCAATGTACCGCGTCTATTTTGGCGGCACTTTATCAGCAAAAGTGGATGATTTCATCCATTATCATTTGAATATCAATAACACGAGCTTACATGGCAATATCATTTTTGGAAATGACATGATACACATTAAAAAACTTCTTAATATTGAAAACGACCTTGAATATAAATTTAATGACCGGCGTTCCGTAGTGGGCGCCGCTGGTTATAATGTTTCAACCAAAAAGGTTTCATTAGGGGGGAGTCATGTGTGGAGATGGTCAACTTTTCATCTAAAGCTTGGACTCACCTTTAGAACAGGGATTTCCCGGGGGCTTACAATGCTCCCCTTCTTCGATCTTGGTATTCGGTTTTAATGTGAAACCCTGCAGCTTCACAGGCGTAGGCTCTCTCCCCCATCGTTCTCCAAAAAGCGCCGTTTCCCACGTTTTTAAGCATTATGAAATCCCATTCCTCCCACAGCTGCCAAATGGGGGAATGGAGAAAGGGATGAGATATGCCGATTTTTCATGCCATGGAAAAAAGACTAATCTGGATCTTCAAAGAAAGGTGGATGATTTTTTTTCTTACGCATCCTTGGATGATTTTCTAAATGAATATGATCGACAAAAGGTATTGAAAATTCAGATGATAGGCCCTTATACGGTGGGAAGGTTACTTCTTTGTAGAGACAGATTGACCGTCATTGACCACAAGGACATCCATCCACATTTTCTTCAAATTTATATTAAAAAAGCGGTGGAATTTCTGAGCTTGTTCGAAGCTAAGAATAAAATGTGGATTATTTTTGATGAACCGTTTTTGAATGAGCTTTCGGCGGGGGAGATTTTTTCTGGTTTGGATCGCATCATTCTCAAAATTGAGAAAAAAGTCGATGGTTCAAAATTTCTTTTTGGTCTTCATTCCTGCAATCGATGGACTCCGTCGCTTTTTTCTCAATTTTACGACACAAGGCTGCGGCTGATGAGCTTCGATGTGGAACTCGGCGGGAATGCGATTTTTGAGAATCGCCAAAAACTTTTCGAATATCTTAAAAAAGGATTTTTGCTGTGGGGGATTGTTCCGACGCAGAAGATTTACCGGACAATGAAAGGTGATTATTTTTTGCGCTATTTGCAAACGAAAAATTTGCAAAAGAAAGAGGTTCTGAATATACTGAGTCGTTCTCATTTTACGCCCGCCTGTGGAACAGCCACGCTGCGGCTTAAAGATGAACAAACGATAGCTCGACGGCTACGGGAAATTTCGGTTGAAACGAGACGCTATTACGAAAGGGGATCTTAAAAATGGATGTCGTTATTTCAAATCATAGTCATTATCCGCGAGTTGGGGATCTGAAAGATCAACTCAAATTAAGGAAGGCATATCATCAATACGATCATAAAAAGATCGATCTCGAAAAATTAAAAAAGGTCGAAGAAGAGACGATTCGGGATATCATTAAAGAGCAGCAAACCGCAAAGCTCGATATTGTGACCGATGGTCTTATCAGATGGAATGACCCTGTTTCTTATTTCATGAAGCGCCTTGAGGGGGTTGAAATTGGGGGGCTTCTCAGATTCTTTGATACCAATTTTTATTTTAGACAGCCGCAAATTATGGGAAAGCTCTCTCTTAAAGAGCCTTGTTTTAAAAAAGATCTTCTCTTTTTGAGAGCTGGGACAGATGCCGATATAAAGCTTGTGCTGACAGGGCCCTATACGCTGGCGCTCCTCTCAAACATAGCCACGCCGCATTATCAATCGGTTGAGGAAGTTTCCGAAGCGCTGACAGAGCTGCTCGTCGAAGAGTTCAAATCGATTAAAGAGATGGGGATCCCCTATATTCAAATTGAGGAGCCCGGCTATCTTTTAACTCCGCCAGACTGGAAGTGGGCATCCTCGTTGATTAAGAAGTTGGCGGCCCATCAGGGGAATTCAAAGCTGATCCTTGCCACTTATTTTGGTGACGCCGCTCCTTATTATTCAAAGCTTGAGAATCTTCCCGTCGATATTTTGGGATTCGATACAACCTATTCGCCGGGACTTCTAGAAAGTCTTCGAAAGGAAGGGAGCCGAAAGGAAATTCAACTTGGGCTTCTGGATGGCCGGAATACGAAACTTGAAAGTCCGGATGAAGTTGTCGGAGTCCTTCATTCTCTTGAAAAAACTTGGAGGCGGCTGATTCTTACCACCTCTTGCGGGCTTGAGTATCTTTCGAGAGACAGGGCTTTTGACAAGCTCAATCTCTTACAGGAAATTAAATATGCGTACCAGGGTAAAAACCAAACATCTAAAATCAAAAAGGGATAGAGGTATGAGAACAGAAGAAAACAAATTAAAAAATTTAGGGATTCAATTACCCATTTTTCCATTGACTTCGGTCGGGAGTTTCCCAAAATTCGACTATATCAAGAAAGGACGGAGCTGCTTTGAAAAAGGGGAGATTGGCGCAAATGATCTCCTGACTCTTGAAAAAAAGGCGACAGAGGAGTGGATTCAATTTCAGGAAGAAATTGGAATCGATATTCTGGTCGATGGTGAAATGTATCGGGGGGATATGGTTGCCTATTTTGCTGAAAAACTCCCAGGCTTTAAAGAAGGGGGTTTTGTTCGATCGTATGGAAATCGATTTTACAAAAAGCCGGTCATTTCAGAGGCTGTCGGATGGGAGAAGCCGCTCACAGTAGATTGGTGGAAATTTGCGCAATCTTTGACTCGCAAACCGGTAAAGGGGATGCTCACCGGTCCCTATACCATTATGGATTGGTCCTTTAATGAACATTATAAGGACCGTGAAGCAGCAGCGCTTGCATTGGCTAAGGTGATCCGAAAGGAAGTGGAGGCATTGATTGATGCCGGGGCAAAGATTATTCAGGTCGATGAGCCTGCCTGTTCTGTGCGCCCCAAAGAACTTCCGTTGGTCGTGAGGACGATGGATATTGTGACAAGAGATCTCCCGGCCTATTTTGTAACACACATCTGTTATGGCGATTTTGAGAAAATATATCCGGAGATGAATGAAATTCCAGTCGACAACTATGATCTTGAAATGTCGAACAGTGAAAACGATCTGCTTAATTGTTTCAGAAAGGTTCATATGCCAAAGGATCTCTCGGCAGGGATTGTAGATGTTCACACGCATCAAATTGAAGAGCATGCTCTTTTAATGAAGCGTTTGCGTGATATCTTGGAAGTGGTTTCCCCCTCTCAGCTCTGGGTCGATCCCGATTGTGGGCTTAAGACGCGGACGGTCGACGAGGCGAAAGAGAAATTGAAAGCAGTGGTAAAAGCAGTGAAGGCGTTGAGGGCCCAGTCATCCTGAGGGCGAAGCCCGAAGGATCCCATCATACATTGACTTTTCCCATCAGATTTCCTATTCTTGAGTAAAGTTATGTCCCCCTCTCTCAAGCGGCGTAGAGTCTACCTTATATTGTTCGCTGTCATTTTTATCTCCGTTGGATTCATATTGGGAAATTTGTTTGTTGGCAGGGTTTCAGCATCTAAAACGGGGACTCAGTATGAAAAGATCGGGATTCTTCTCAAAGTCTTAAATTATGTTGAAAATAATTATGTCGAAGAGGTAAAAATTCAGGATCTTACCTACGGCGCTATCAACGGCATGCTTGCAACGCTCGATCCCCATACAAACTTTTTAACGCCTGAGTTGTTCAAGGAGATGAAAATTGATACGACAGGGCAGTTTGGCGGGATTGGAATTGAAATTACGGTCAAAGACGATATTCTGACCATCATCGCGCCGATCGAAGATACGCCGGCCTTTCAGGCAGGGCTCAAACCCAACGATAAAATTGTTAAAATTGAGGAAGATTTTACGGATAAAATGACGCTCATTGAGGCGGTCAGCAAAATGCGCGGAAAAAAAGGGGTGCCGGTCAACATCTATATCATGAGGGAGGGATTTAAGGAGCCTCAGAAATTCACCATTGTTCGCGATATTATCAAAGTCCGGTCTATCAAGTCACAGCTTCTCGATTCAGACTATGGGTATATTAAGATCGTCAATTTTCAGGAGCGGACAGCGGATGATCTGAGGGGCGCCTTTAACAGACTGGACGCGGACGCGAGAAAAAAGCAGGTGAAAGGAAAAAAAGAGGGGCTTAAAGGGCTTATTCTTGATTTAAGAAACAATCCGGGGGGGCTTTTGGATCAGGCGGTTCGTGTGTCGGATCTTTTTTTGGAAAAAGGGGTGATTGTATCTACGGCCGGACGTCACAAAGAGAATAAAGACATTCAATATGCCCATCAGGCGGGGACGTTGAAAAATATGCCGATGATCGCTTTGGTGAATGGGAGTTCTGCCTCTGCGTCGGAAATTGTTGCGGGGGCGCTTCAGGATCATAGACGGGCTGTTGTGGTCGGGACAAAATCATTTGGGAAGGGATCGGTCCAGCAGGTCATTGAGTTGAATGATCAATCGGGTTTGAAATTAACCGTTGCCAAGTATTACACGCCGCAGGGTCGTTCGATTCAGGGATCTGGCATTGAACCGGATGTGGTCGTTGAGCAGATTGAGCCAGATGTTCTCAAGGCTGAGGAGAAAAAAAGAACCGATAAAAAACCATTCTGGCGGGAACAGGATTTGCCGAGGCATTTAAAAGAAGAAAAAGAAAAAGATGAAAAAGGCATTGAAGAATTTAAAGAGGCGCTAAAAGATGAAGGTTTGAGATACGATTACCAGCTTCAGCAGGCCTATGGATATTTAAAATCGTACACCATTCTTGAGAATATCTACTCCGGGAAGAAAAAAGGGGCGCTTTGATGTCATCCTGAGGGCGAATGCCCGAAGGATCTCATTCGTAAGTGACGAGATTCTTCGCTCAGAATGACCGCTGCTCAGAATGACAATTCATTCTTTTTTCAGGAAATGTTGATAGTACAGCAACGATGCCCCGACGACACCGCCGGGCAAAACAGAGAGATTGAGAATCGGTATTGCGAGCATGAGAGAGATCCCTGCTCCAAATCCCAGGCACGCGAATGGATGAGAGAGCATCACCTTCTTGAGTTCTTCAAAGCGGAGGTGTTCGACACCAAACGGGAAGTCTAGAAACTGGAATGAGAGTAAAAAAAGTGTGAGACATCCGCTAATAACAACTCCAATGACTGGAATAAGAAGAAAGAGAAGCGCAATCGCTTCAAGAAAAAGGATCAAGGCTATTTTTTTGAGCTGTGTTGAAAGAATTCTTTTGGCTTCGGAAACAACCTGACTGAATGAAAAGGGTTCTCTTTCAGACGCTCCGTAAAGGAGCTTTTTTGTTTTTTCTGCCATCCATTCATGAAAGGGGGCGGCAAGGAGGTTTCCCACGAGACAGACAAAAAAGGTGGTAAGAATGAGCATAACAATCAGGAACAAAGTTGCAAAAAGATAGTAGGGGATCAGCCAATACCAGGCATCCGGTTTAATAATCATAAGCGCCAAAAGATCATCAAAAGTGTAATAGAGCGTTGTCAGCGCTGAGATGAAAAGAACGATATTGATCATCCAGGGGACCAAAGCGAGGCGAAGAAGAGAGGCATGCATAAAAAGAAAGCGCAGACCGTAAAAGGGATACGAAAAGCCGGCTTGGAAATCACGAATCATTTTCACAAGTGACTACCAAAATGGAGAGTTGCGTTCATTGAAAAAGGTGTTGGTTAATAGTATCTAGCCCCTTTATATCGTAGATGTCTTGGGCAAAAAAAGGGATTTCGTAAACTGGTACACCTGCGGTGGGCGCTGCTGTGGAGAGAGATTTTTTAAATTGTTCTGTTTCCATTCTTTCTCTTTTGGCAAGCTCTTCCCACTGCTCGAAGATTTCAAGTTTCACCCGCTCGTTCTTTGACATTTTTGGTTTCATGTTTTCCAGCGTTTTTCTTTGGGACGAATAGGCATCCGCTGTCAAGGGAATGTCAGCTAAAATCCGGTTGATGATGATCCCTCCAAACGGAAGTTTCATTCCAGTAAGCCTTTCATAAAAACGAAAGGCTTCTTCAAGCATTCTCCTTTCAGGGACAGTTGCAAGTAAAAAAGCGGTTTCATGACTCCCCAAAATTTCTCTGGCTTTTAGTGTTCGTTCCCGAAAACCGGTATAGAGCGTTTGTAAATTGATAAAAAATTCTGACAATTCATAAAAGAGCTGAAGGCCTGTGAATCGCTCGATGATTTTAAAAACAAAATAAGAGCCTGCCGACAAAAACTGAATGCTCAATTTTCCTGCTAGAAAATAGGGTTTGAGAAACCATTTTAGAATATTTTCATCGAGAAAATTGGAAAGTCTTTCCGGGGCTTCCAGAAAATTGAGCGCGTGTTTTGCTGGAGGGGTGTCGATGACGATGAAGTCATAATGGTTTTCCTTCCAAAGCTCGTAGAGTTTTTCAAGGGCCATATAGTCCCGTGTTCCCGCAAGCATCGTTGAGAGATACTGATAGATCCGGTTTCCCAGAATTTTATCAATAATTTCCTGGGACGGCGCGTACTGGCGTATCAGTTGATCCAGTGTCTCTTTGGTATCGAGCATCATCGCCCAAAGTTTCACATCCTTACTGAGAGGAATTGCCTTTGGGCGATGGTCGAACTGATCAAACCCGAGGGTTTGCGCGAGCCTTTTTGCTGGATCGATCGTCAAGACGAGTGTTTTTTTCCCGGACTTTGCCGCATGTACGGCAATAGCGGCGGAAAGGGTCGTTTTTCCCACCCCTCCGCTCCCCGAAACGATAACCACTTTTTTGGTTTTTAGAATATCAGCTAAGCCCATTGTTTTTCGATTTCCTTGCCGAGTTTTTTAAGAGCGGAGAGATCAGGCGCTTCCTTTAAAATCCAGGGGATCTTAAAGCTTTTTTTTGACAACTCTTTCTCAAGGCGGTCTTCATACGATTGCTGGATCTTTTGTCTTGTTTGATAATGAAGGAGGGTCTGTTCTATCTTTTTAAGGAGTGAGCCCATGTCATTCTGAGAGCCCCAAAGTCCAATAGTTCGAAGAATCCCATTATTTTCAAAAGCCTCCAGTTTTTTATTTAAAAACAGTTCTCCCATCGGAAGTCTTAGTTTTTTGATTTCATTAAAAAGCTCGAGGGTTTCCTGAACAGGGAGTTCTTCAGGAATAGTAACCAGATGAATCGCTGTCTCTTTTTTTTCGGTGAGCATCGAATAGATTTTTTGGGATTGCTCCGCCAGGGGGCCTTTTTGAGTCAAATCGATAAAGACCTTTGGAATTTTAAAAAGATAAAGAGCGTGGCCTGTTGCGGGGGCGTCAACAATCAAAATATCCCAGCGGGGTTTCTTTCCGGAACGCTCATCGCTCAGGTAATACATTTTTCCGATCAACGCCATTTCTTCCACCCCTGGGGCCGCTTTCACAAAAAAATGGAAAATCTTATTTTCAAAGATGAGATCATATATTTTTTCGATCTTTATCTGACGGATAATAAATTCTCTAAGAGAGGACAAAGGATCGATCAAAACCCCATCAATGTTTGGGGCAAGCGGTTTGGGGGTCATCGTCCCTTTTTCAGTGTTAAAAAGGCACGATACTGGGCTTTCAGGATCGAGATCGATCAGAAGTACTTTTTTCCCCCGGCTTGCTGCGATGAGAGCGAAAAGAGACGCAATCGTGGTTTTCCCGACCCCCCCCTTTCCGGTGAAAAAATGAAGTCTCTGCTGAAATAGCGATGTCATGAAGCGTCGGATCTCAAAGTGAGGCGTGCTATGAGTGATCTTGATGTCCTGGGCTTTTGTCCATGTTCGATGAGTATGGGATATCTTCGCCCGTCATCCAGGATCGTTGCGATTTTGTAGAAGACCTCTTTTGAAAAAAGGAGCCCGGCATGCCCGGCAAAGGGTACCTCGATGTTTTGAATATGGGAATCTGTTTTGCTGTCGTCTTTGATTTGAGCGTATCTTGAGGGCCAGACCATCATGTCAAAGGGGGACCAGAAGGAGATAAAAGAGACCGATTTGGGGAGGGGTTTGGAATTTAGTTTTTTAATCACCCCTGATGTTGGCCGGAGCTCTTTGATACTTTTTCCAATACCCATCTTCGAAATGAACGTTCCCTGATGGGGGGTTCCAAGGGTAATGCAATGTTTGACCTTTTGATGCCCCGTTAACATCTGAATGGTGTAGCGTGCGATGATTCCACCGAGGCTATGGGCAATGATGTCGACTTTATCCGCCTTTGTCTGCTCAAGAATCGCGTCGATCTTTTTTTCCGTTAAAATAGCCAGATCTTCAATTCCTTGGCTGTAAGTGGAGAGATTTATTGTATAAATTTTATCCCATCCATGACGCAGGAGCTCGCGTTTTATTTTAAAAAAGGCTGAATGGTTATGAAAAATTCCGTGAATGAGGAGAATAGGTCTTTTATGGTTTTGATAGGACAAGAGAGAGGGATCGTTCTCTTTTTTAAGTCCAAAGGGGTAGAGATTGCAGACCATGAGCATCGAGAAGAATTCAAACGCCATTCCCCCCATCCCATTAACGAGCCGAACAATGCTCAGTTTTTTGTTCATATGTCACCCTGAAGCCCACTATGTCATCCTGAAGCCCGCAGGGCTGAAGGATCTAATTATCAATAATCTAGCTGCTTGGGTCAATAAAATATTGCATCCGTGGGAAGCAGTTTGCTACTATTATAAGCATGAGGGATATCAAACTCCTTTCAGGAAGCAGTCATCCCGCCCTTGCCAAAGAAATTGCGCAGAAAATGAAGCTGAAGCTGACGCCGGTCTCCCTGATGCGTTTCCCGAATGACAATCTTTTTTGCAGGATCGAAGAATCGATACGTGAAGATGATGTCTTCATCATTCAATCATCCGCCCCCCCTGTAAATGATTCGCTTGTCGAGCTTTTAATTATGATCGATGCGGCCAAATATGCGTCAGCTGGACGGATTACAGCGGTTCTCCCCTATTTCCCTTACTCACGTTCGGATAAAAAAGACCAGCCGCGGGTTCCGGTGACAGCCCGTCTTGTGGCCGATATGCTTTTGACCGCGGGGGCCAACCGTGTGATGACGCTCGATCTCCATGCGTTGCAGATTTTGAGCTTTTTTCATATGCCTGCGGACCAGCTCTTAAGCATTCCTGTGCTTGTCGATTATCTGAAAAAGAAGGATCTCAGCGACGCTGTCATTGTAGCCCCCGATGTCGGCGGCGTTCAACGTGCCCGCTTTTATGCAAAGAAACTCCATCTCCCGCTTGCGATCATGGATAAAAAGCGGGATGTCCGAAATCAAAAGGTTTCCATGGGAGTTATTATCGGCCATGTCAAAGGGAAAAAGGCTTTCATTGTTGATGACGAAATTGTGACGGCGGTGACACTTCTCGAAACAGTCGCAGCTTTAAAAAGGCATGGGGCAAAAGAGATTTATGCGGTAGCGGTACATCCGATTTTTTCTGAGGGAGCTGAAAAAAGAATTAACTCATCGGTTCTTAAAGAGGTTATTGTAACGAACACCTTCCCTTTTAAACCTCGGATTAAAAAGATCAAGGTTTTATCGATTGCCTCTATCCTTGCGCAGGGGATCGAATGTGTTCATAAAGGAAAATCTGTAAGCAGGCTTTTTATCTAATCCCTGCGTAGTTACATTAAGTTTAATTTTTCGTCCGCATATCCGATAAGCCAATTGAAAAGGCGGATAGTCGCTTTTTAAGGTGGTTTTATGATGAAACGGTACGTTTGCGGACTCTTCATCCCTTTATTTTTTTGTTCCCCTCCACTCTTTTCTCAGATGGTTGAGGGTACCGATGTTTCAATTTCTGAGATGCTTTCGGCTCCCTATGTGGAGGGTGAGCTTCTCATTCGATATCTGAGTGATTTTAAAGCAGACGATCGTGAGATGGTTCACTCCATGACGGGGGTGATGACTCTGGAGACCGATTTTATAGTCCCCAATTTGGAATTGATACGCTTGCCTTATGGCGCTCAAATGGCGCAGGCGATCGATTATTTTCAAAAATTGCCGGGGGTTCTTTACGTGACGCCCAATTATATTGTTGAAATACAGGCAGGGATTTTTTGGAAACGCCCCCCTTCGCCGAAGCCCGACCCCCAGTTTGGCGCTCCTTATTTTTATCTCAGCTATGGGGTGGATAAAGTTCAGGCGCCGAAAGTTTGGGAAAAATTTACGGTCGGAAGTTTAGATGTTGTTGTGGGTGTTATTGATACCGGGATAGATTACAGACACGAAGATTTGGCTGGGAATGTGTGGAAAAATCCAAAGGAAATTCCAAACAATGGATTGGATGATGATCAGAATGGCTATATTGATGATATCCATGGGTGGAATTTTTATAACAATACGAATGATCCCTTTGATGATAATCAGCATGGGACGCATATTTCAGGCATCATTGGCGCTATGGCGGGAAACCGCATTGGAACGATCGGCATGAGTCCCAAAGTATCTTTGATGGCCTGCAAATTTTTGGGGAGTGATGGCCGCGGCACAACCTCCACTGCTATTCGTGCGATCGAATATGCGCTCAAGAACGGAGCAAAAATCTTAAATAATAGCTGGGGGGGACCCAGATTTTCTCAGCCGCTTCTCGATACGATCAAATCGGCTGAACGAATGGGGGTTCTTTTTGTCGCAGCTGCCGGCAATTACGATCGGGATAGTGATGAAGAGCCCCTTTATCCTGCAAGCTATGATGCCGGAAATATTATTTCTGTCGCCTCGTCAGATTCGAGAGACCACAAGTCAGAGTTTTCAAACTACGGAAGAATATCGGTAGATCTTGCCGCCCCGGGATCCGCAATTTACAGCACGCTGCCAAACGGCAGTTATGGGAATCTCGATGGAACATCCATGGCGACTCCCCATGTATCGGGCGCTGCCGCCCTTATCTGGGCATACCGTCAGGATTTAAGTCTTTATGATTTGAAAGATCTGATTTTAAAGAGTGTCGATCCGATCGATTCGATGAAAGAGTTTACCGTTACGGGTGGACGGCTCAATGTGTATAATGCGCTGGCGCTTGCATTATTAATGTTCTGATTTTCCGATGACACTTTCAAATCGCTTCTGTTCAAGCAATCTGGAAAACCTGCCGATACAGAATTGAAGAAAGAAATGGCGGAAGTGTATGGGAATCGAACCCACCACAGACATAGAGACTATGTCTGTCACTGGATTTGAAGTCCAGGAAGTACACCAGAAACTTAAACACTTCCACCGCACTCTTTAAGGGATCTCAAAATTGTTGTCAAATCGATGCATACAATTCATTCGGAGACATAAGGCCAAATTCGGGTTTCTTCTCACCCTGTTTTTTGTCTACGGCGCGCTCGTCCATTACGAACTGGTTTTGAAAATAGGACCTCCTTCGTTTGCCACCCAAAAACCGTTGCCTGCCCTGAATGACGAGGGGACTTTGATTGTGAAGCCCCGCGCGAAATTCGGTCCGCCAAAAGAAGATGTCAATGATGCGAAGGCGCTCTATCATTTCTCTCTGGGAACGATTGCAAGTTATGAAAATCAGTATCATGAAGCTATTTCACAGTTTAAAAAGGCGCTCGAGTATGATCCCAAATCCGCCTATATTCATCTGCGCGTCGCCGAGGAATATTTAAAGCTTTCTGAATTTGAATCGGCAAAATCTCATGTGAATACCGCGCTCAAGCTCGACCCTAAATTTGCGGATGCGCATCTCCTGAAGGGGGGATTGGATGCCGCTGAAAAAAAATATGAAGAAGCAGCCGCCCATTATCAGAAAGTTATTGAGCTCGACCCATCGCGGGAACAGGCTTATATCTTTCTTGCTACCATTTATGCCGAACAGGGGAAATACATGGAAGGGATTAAACTTCTCAATAAACTTCTCCATATTGAACCTCAGTCTTATTGGGCTTATTACTATTTGGGACGAATTTATATTGAGCAGGGGAAACCGAATGAAGCCGTTCGCGCTTACAAACAATCGCTCAAAATAAATCCTTCCTTTCATCTGGCGGCCCTTGCCCTGGGCATTCATTATGAACTGAGGGATCAGGTGGAGAGGGCCATCCATGTCTATTTGGAGGCGATTGACCGCGGCGATACGAGCCCAAGGCTGCTTAAGCGGACCGTCCAGCTCCTATTGGCAAAACAGGATTATGTGCGGGTTCTCAAGCTTCTCGAAGAACTTAAATCCCAGGATCCGGGGGATTTAAACAATCGTGTCCGGATCGGCCTTATTTATTATGAAATGAAAGATTATGAGCGGGCGCAGCATGAATTTAAAGATCTCATTAAAGAGTATCCGGAATCAGACAGGCTTCAATATTATCTTTCGTCTGTATACGAAAAATTGGGCAAATATGACGAAGCTATTCAGATTTTTGGAAAAATAAAATATGGGTCCGAATTTTATATTGATGCGCTCAATCGACATGCGTTTCTTCTCGTCGAAAGAAATCAGTTCGAAAAAGCAATTTCTCTTGTTGAAAAAGCGATTGAACAAAAACCGGGGAGCGGCCAGCTTTATGAAGTGCTCGCCTCCATTTATGAAAAGAAAGAAAAATTTGATGAAGCTCTTAACGTTTTGAATAAAGCAAAAGAAAAATTTCCCCCGCTGAAAAAAGATGAACGCCTCATCTACTATACAGGGACGATTTACGACAAGATGGGCAATTTCGAAAAATCGATTGCAGTGATGCAGGAGATTTTAAAGCTCAACCCAAACCATGCGGATGCCTTGAATTTTGTCGGCTACAGCTATTCGATTAAAGGGATACGTCTCGATGAGGCGGAGGCGATGATTAAGAAAGCGCTCTCTTTAAAACCAGGCGAAGGGTATATCGAAGATAGTCTGGGGTGGATCTATTTCATCAAAGGGGATTATAAACGGGCAAAAAAATATCTTGAAAAAGCAGTTATTCTAAAAGCGGATGAGCCTGTCATTTTGGACCATCTTGCCGACCTTTATATAAAATTGGATGATATTAAAAAAGCGCAAAGCCTCTACCAAAAAGCTTTGGAACTCAAACCTGACAAAAAAACAACCGAGCAGATCCAAAGAAAACTGAACGTCATCAACGAAAAAGAAAAAAGCAAACGCCTTCCTGCCGCCCATTAATGATCATTTCTTCTTCAAAAAGGCTTCAATATTTTCTTGGGTGACGATCACAGGTGGAAGCGCCTTGGGAAAGACTTCTTTAAATTCTTCATATGCCTGAAAATGCCTTTGTTGTGGAGCATTCCAGCTTACTTGATAAGGGACAATCTGGTTATCTTTTAAGACAATGAAATCGATTTCTCCTTTTCCGCGCCAGTAATAAACGTGTCGATATTCTTTTCTGAGATGATGAAAAACGACTGTCTCCAATTCTTTTCCTTTGTCTTTCCCCGTTTTGGTGATAATCGCCTTTCTCAATCCCAAATCGATGGGGTAATATTTTTTATTTCTAGCAGCGCTTTGCTTTTCAGAAAATGTAAAATAGGGACATGGCAGGAGAAGATAAGCGGCAATCGCAGCATCGAGATATGATTTCACCGTATCAGGTGTAACATCGATAATTTTAGCTAAACTTCTTTGGCTGACCTCCGACCCTGTTGCCTCAAAAACAGCTTTGATAAGCTGAGTGAGCGTCAAAGTTGATCTGACCGATATGTGCCGTCTGACATCTTTTTCAATAATATCGGTAAAATATTCCCTCAATAGTTCTTGCGGTTTTTCAAACACTAAGGGCCTGGGAAAACCGCCTTCATCGAGATAAGATTCAAAAGAAGTTTCTCCTTTAAGCGACTTAAATTCGTGATAGTCAAATGGGAACAATTCAAGCGTGATATGGCGCCCTGTGAGCGCTGTTGATAATTCACCCGAAAGAAGCGAAGCGTTAGAGCCAGTGATCACATAGATTTCATTGGATGGGCGTTCCACCTTTCTGTGAAGCCATTTTTCCCACCCTTTCACATTTTGAATTTCGTCCAGAAAAAAATAATAGACATCATGTTCTGATATTTTTTTGGATAGAGAAACGATTTGATCGACCAGGTCGGGATTGAGATCCGCACTCAGTCTCGGATCTTCAAAATTTACAAAGGTACAGGAAGGCCGGGGAAGTTTTTTGTGGGCCATGATTTGAGCCAAAAGAGTCGACTTTCCGCATCTTCGAACCCCTTGAATAACGAGGACAATGTCGGGATTGAGCGGAATGTCGCCTGACAAAATTTTACGTGGAATGGATGGAGGTGGCTCTTTGTCCCAATAACTCCACTCTCTAATGATCTGTTTGAGTTTAGAATTATCAAGCATAATCAAGATGTTACCAGATTACATATAAAGTGTCGAGTTTTATCGACACTTTTAAAGCCCTGCACAGAGGGGGTACCCTTGACAATTTTCGTCATTTCAAAGTAAAGAACCAAAGCAATTAACATGGACAGAAGGAATGTTAAGCAATATGAAATATAAACCTTTGATTTTTTTGACACTATTTTTATCTCTGAGCATGAATGAGACTTGGGCGGATGACCGCTATTTGAGTCCAGACAAGAAGATGGAGCTGATTCATGGGGGGATAGTTTATCTCGCAAAAAACCAAAAAATGGATGGAAGGTGGGAGCATCCGCAATATCCTACGGCTGTGACAGCACTCTCTGCACTATCGATTTTGGGGATGGGGCACACACCGCACCGCGGGCCTTATCAAGAGACACTGACAAAGGCCGTAGATCTTTTACTTTCCGCTCAAAGAGAAAAGGATGGTTTGATTGCGATTCCGGGAGAGCAACGGTCGATGTATGGACATGGGTTTTCAACCCTCTTTTTAAGCCAGGTCTTTGGAATGAGTGGGGGGATGACGCCAAATTCTCGAATTAAAAATGCGCTCCAAAATGCTGTCGATCTTATTGTAAAGAGTCAGAATGATAAAGGGGGCTGGTATTACGAGCCCTTTTCATTCGACGATGAAGGGACGATCACGATTGTTCAAATTCAGGCGCTTCGGGGGTGCAGAGATGTGGGCATAGTTGTTCCCAAAGAGACGATTGAAAAGGCTTTGGATTATGTCAAAAAATCTCAATATGAGAACGGCGGAATCGCTTATGGCGTGGGACCGTCAGGAAATGCTACGCCGGCGTTGACCTCAGCAGGGATGGCGGTTTTATTTAATGCGGGGGAATATGATGTTACGGAGGTTCATGCCAAAGGTTTCCGGTATTTAGATGAGCAATTTAAAGAATTCTTAACAGGGTCAGAAAAAAAAGAGGTGGGAGGTGGTCACTTTCTTTACACTCATTTTTACGCGTCACAAGTTTATAAATTGCGCGGGGGATTTTATAGGGAAGATTATTTTCGGGTTATTGAGAAGGTCTTAGAAGAACAAATGAAAGGCACAGGTGGAGAGAGATTTTGGGATATTGAAGAAGGCCCCTTTTATTCAACCGCAATGGCGCTTTTAATTTTGGAGATGGAACTTGAATACCTTCCGATATTTACGGATTAACCGTCATTCCGAGGGACAAAGTCCCGAGGAATCTCTGTCATTGCGAGCGGGGCGTGTGTCATTCCGAGCACGGAGTGCGAGGAATCTCATTTCCCTGATCTCAATTTTTCTTTTTTCATCTTCTGTAGTGTCACACGCAGAAGATAAAGTGATTTACCAAAATGATCACCGTGCTGTAAGAAAAGCGAAGGGAAAAGATATTTCCATTTACGTCGATGCGCAGTTTAAGAGGGCGAGAGAAGCAAAGACATATAATGAGGCGTGGGATACGTATGTTGTCATTCAAAAAGAGATCCCGGAAGAACTCATTTTAATAGAGGGGACAGATGTCATTCCGAGCGCGAAGCACGAGGAATCTGCTCGCCTGATGTCATGGAAAGAGATGAGAGCGCTCTTACTCGAAGCAAAGCAAAATGAAAGCTCGAAAGCAGCGTCTCAATTTTTAGACTCTCCATTAGGAGCGGAACCTTCTGAAGAGCCGTTTCAAAAAGCTTGGAATGAGGCCACAGAAGATCTTGATTTTAGCCCCCACGATGGATTTCAATTCGCATGGCTTTTAGCGCCTTATCTTCCCACACAAACAGGAGGTCTCTGGGCTGAAAAGATGGGAGATGCGTATGTTGAAGAGGGGAATTACCTTCGGGCGTATGCTCAATATAAGGCAATTAAAGATCATTCAATCGCTCATAATGAACGAATCGAGAAAAAATTAAATTACGTTATAAATGGTTTGGGAAAACGCCTCCATAGAATTAAAAAAGCAAGCGCACTTAAGGGATTAAAGCTCAGCGATGGGACGGTCTATCGGCTGGTGGTAGAAGAATTGGGGATGCACAAGGAAAAGACCCTCTTTTTGGAGATTGCGTATCAAAAAGGAAAAGTCATTCAAAAGAGAATAGATGATGCTGAGTTGACACATCTCAATTCAAAAAAATATGGTCATTTTCTTATAAGGGATGGGGACAAGATTTTGCTCATGCCACCGCCCTGGAACAGATATCTCATATTTGACTTAAATGGGATGCTTTTAGAAAAAGTTTTCACCAAAGAAGAGATAGCTTCCCGATACGGAATTAAAAACATAAATGAACTTTTGTTTTCAAGGCATGGTTTTAGACTTATTTCCAGAGGAATCTTTAACATGGGGAGCCCACCTGATGAAGAGGGAAGAGGTGGTGATGAAACCTTACATTCTGTTACAATTACGAAAGATTTTTATCTGCAAAAGACGGAAGTGACCCAGCTTCAGTGGTATCTTGTTATGGGTGAAACGCCTTCGTGTTTTCGAGGAGAATGGTATTGCAAAGAAGAGTGGGATGAAGAGTTAAAGATTTGTCCAAATCATCCTGTGGAGCAAGTATCGTGGGATAATATTCAGATCTTTATTCAAAAGCTAAACGAGATGCAGAGTAAATATGTTTATAGACTTCCGACAGAAGCGGAGTGGGAGTATGCGGCACGCGGGGGGACGACAACACCATTTTATTTTGGAGAGACGATATTTTCTGACCAAGCCAATTACAATGGAGATGGCACTTATAAAGACGGTCATAAAGGAATTTATAGAGTGAAAACGATTCCGGTTTGCAGTCTAGGTCAGCCGAACGCATGGGGCTTATTTGATATGCATGGAAATGTGTGGGAGTGGGTTTCTGATTGGTATGGAGGATATCCCGCTGGAAGCGTGGTTGATCCGGAGGGGCCTCCCTCAGGCTCGCTCCGCGTTTTCCGCGGGGGCAGTTGGCGCAACTACCCGCATTATTACTTGCGGTCCGCGAGTCGTTACTCCAATTCGCCGGACTACAGCTACGATGGCGTCGGTTTCCGACTCGCGAGGACAAAGAAGTAATTCTCGGCACTTTTACGATTTTATACTTGGTGCGCCTTAGCAGATAGCGCCAATAAACCATCCTTGTTTTATCGATTTGGGATGCGTTATAGTGAAGCATTATGCGGGTTTTTTTATTGTTTTTTTTGATTTTTTTGCCCCATTGCGCTCCCGCGCTTCATAATATCATTTCCAATGCTGAAGTTTTAGCCAAGCTCAATCACAATGGTGAAAAGATTTCATCTTTCCGCGGCATGGGGCGTGTTTCTTTTAGGCTCAGTCAAAAAGAGGGGGCCGTTGAAGTCCTCATTGTTGCAGATAAAAAGGGGAACCTAAGGCTTGAAACCGGAAATTTTTTTGGGGTGCCTTTGTCAGCAATGACGATCCAAAATCAGAAGCTTGCCTACTATGTCATCTCAGAAGAAAAGTTTTACATTGGGGAACCATCTGAGAAAATTGTTTCTTCTGTGCTCCCTCTTCAAATTGAAGAGAGGGATTTGCGAGGGCTTATCTTTTTTTCGAAAGAGACAGTGGAGGGATTTAAAAAGAAAAAATCTTTTAAGTTGGATATTTTTAAGTGCCGCTATGAGGAAAAACAGAATCTTTTTTATCCGATCGGTTTTCGATTGACGGATGAAAAAACGGGGGAATATCTGCAAATAAACTGGGAAGAATATGATTTAAATCCGTCCCCCTTTCCGGCTAAGATCTTTCGGTTGGAAAGACCCCCGCAGGCGAGGTTGATGGTGTGGGGGACGACTGAAAAGCATTCGCCGCTTCTCAAAGGGTATGATGAAATTGAGTAAGCCTTTTTAAACAACCTACCAAAATCCCTTGCGTTTAAAGAAGGGGTTCGGTATTCGGTCAATATGAGTGAGTCTCTTGAGATTAAGAATCTGAAAACCTCTTTTTTCCTTGAACAAGGGGAACTGAAAGCGGTTAACAATGTCAGTTTCAAACTCTCGAAAGGGGAGACACTCGGGATTGTTGGCGAAAGCGGCTGCGGCAAAAGTGTCACGGCGCTTTCTGTGATGCGGCTTATCCAGGAACCGCCTGGAAAAATTGTCGGGGGGGAAATTTTCTATCAGGGGAAAGATCTTCTAAAGCTTCCGATTGCCGAGATGCGCCACATTCGCGGGAATAAGGTTTCGATGATTTTTCAGGAACCGATGACGTCGCTTAATCCTGTTTTTACGATTGGCAATCAGATTGAAGAGGCGATAGAGCTTCATCAGGATTTATCGGCGAAAGAGGTAAAGAATAAAGCGGTTGAAATGCTCAAACTGGTTGGAATTTCCTCGCCGGAAAGGAGAATCAAAGATTATCCGCATCAGTTAAGCGGCGGGATGCGACAGCGTGTCATGATTGCGATGGCCCTTTCCTGTGAACCTGAGATCTTAATTGCCGATGAGCCGACGACAGCTCTCGATGTGACGATTCAGGCGCAGATTTTGGATCTTTTAAGAAAACTTCAGGATGAATTTGGAATGGCCATTATGCTGATTACCCATGATCTCGGTATTGTCGCTGAAATTGCGGATCGTGTCATTGTCATGTATACGGGAAAGATCGTTGAAGAGGCGGGTGTCGAAGAAATTTTTGAATTGCCCTTGCATCCCTATACCATCGGTCTTTTAAAATCGATCCCCTCTCTTCAAATGGCGCACCGCGGCAGAGAGGAGCGCCTGCAAACAATCCCCGGTATGGTTCCCAATATTTTGGAGATTGGAAAAGGGTGTCCTTTTGAAGATCGCTGTTTTTTACGTGTGCCGCATTGTAAAGAGGAAGAGCCGGAACTTCGCGAAATTAAGCCCGGGCATTGGGTGAGCTGCTTTGAGGCAAAATTACCATCATGAACGAACGGCTGATAGAAATTCGGGATCTCGTGAAACACTTTCCGCTGAAAAAGGGATTCCTTTCGACCAAAACCGAAGCGGTTAAGGCGGTCAATGGGGTTCATCTCGATATTTACAAAGGGGAAACGTTAGGACTTGTCGGTGAGAGCGGTTGTGGAAAATCGACGCTGGGGCGCCTGATTTTAAGATTGATTGAACCAACAAAAGGGGAGGTCAGGTTTAGCGGGGTGAATATTTATTCACTGAGTTCGAAGGAACTTCGCAAACAGCGACGTCAGATGCAGATTATTTTTCAGGATCCGTATGCGTCTTTGAATCCCCGAATGACGATCGGGGGGATCGTTGGAGAGCCGCTTGCGATTCATCATCTTGTCAAAACCAAAAAAGAAAAAATGGAAAGGGTGGTTGATCTCCTGAAAGAGGTGGGGCTCCGTCCGGATATGGTGAATCGATATCCACATGAATTTAGCGGGGGGCAGCGCCAAAGGATTGGCATTGCGAGGGCCGTTGCGTTAAAGCCTGAGTTTATTGTGTGTGACGAACCTGTTTCAGCCCTTGATGTTTCGATTCAGGCGCAGATTATTAATCTTCTTTCTGATTTACAGAAAAAATTTCGACTTACCTATCTTTTTATTGCGCATGATTTAAAAGTGGTTGAATACATCAGCGACCGGGTGGCGGTCATGTATCTTGGGGAGATTGTTGAACTTGCAAAAAGTGAAGATATTTACCGCGATCCCAAGCACCCTTATACGCAGGCGCTTCTTTCGGCAATCCCTGTGCCGAATCCCAAAGCAAAGAGTTCCAGAATTATCTTAAAGGGGGATGTCCCAAGCTCGATTTCTCCACCGCCTGGCTGTCCATTTCATACGAGATGTCATTATCAGATTGTCGGGGAGTGCAAGACCGTTCATCCCGAGCTCCGCGAGCTGGCCCCCGGCCATTGGGTGTCGTGTCATTTGGCGAAATAAGGGTCATCCTGAGCCAAGGCGAGAGTCATCCTGAGCGAAGCGAAGGATCTCACCGTATCTGCAAATGCATAATCGTCCGAACGGTCTCTGTGATTTCATGGATATTGAAAGGCTTCGTAATGTAGTCGTGGGCGCCGAGCTGGAAGGCAAGTTTTTTATCCATTTCGCTTTTTCGGCCTGAAATAAAGACGACCGGCACATTTTTGAGATCGTCATGCTCTTTGAGAAGTTTACAGAGTTCAAAACCGTCGACCCAGGGGAGGTTAATATCAAGAAGAATCAATTCAATTGATTGAGATTCAAGGAGTTGAACGAGATCTGTGGCATCTTGCGCGAGATATACCTCGTAGCCCTCTTTTTCAAAGAGTCTCTTTAAGACACTGCGCGTTGAGGGGTCATCATCTACGACCAAAAGGTGCTGCGGGGCGCTTTTTCGTTTGATACTTCGATATTCATCCAGGGAAACAACCTTTTCCCCGACGATTTTTCTCTTTTTAATCCGCTCGATTTCTGAAGCAAGTTTTTTTGTGGAGACCGCTTTTGGGTCAAGTTTTGACATCCCTAACCCCCTTTGCTTTCATTTTGTGGAAAATACTGAATATGAAATGCTTAAATACCGCTTTTAGTATAAGACAAAATTGATCTCCCTATCAATAGGAAAAGTCGCTTGTGTTGACATCGCTTCGTGACATAGCCGATAATGTCTCCTATGTACCCGATTCTTCTTAAAATTCCACTCGGTCCTGTTACGATTCCGATTCCCGGCTATGGGGTGATGCTGGCGATTGCCTTTAGCGTTGGGCTCTATTTGACGATCCGACGGGCGAAAGTCGAGCGGCTTGATCCTGAAAATTTTTTGAATGTGTCAACGTATGTCATTTTGGCAGCCCTCATCGGTTCCCGTTTCTTTCATGTGTTGATTGAGCACCCCTCCTACTATTTTTCCAATCCTCTTGAAATTCCGAAGATCTGGAAAGGGGGGTATACTTTTTACGGCGGGATGATCCCGGCAGCGCTTGTCTTCTGGTGGTATGTAAAGAAGCATCGCATGCCGGTTTTACAGTCGATGGATATCTCTGCAACGTATCTCATCCTTGGGATGGCCATTGGGAGACTCGGCTGTTTTCTTGCCGGTTGCTGCCATGGAAAAGTCTGCAGTTTTCTTTTTTTTCCGATTAGTTATGTGACAACACATCCGGATAGCTTTTCAAGACCTTTGGGAATTCCGCTTTACGCGACACAGATCTGGGAAGCAGCTGGGAATTTTGTCCTCTTTTTGTTCATTTTGTGGCTTAGAAAAAGAAAGAACTTTCATGGACAACTGGTAGCGGCGCTTTTTATTGGCTATCCCATTGTCCGGATTTTTGTCGAGATTTTCCGTGGAGACGATATTCGCGGATTTTTGATTCCCGATCTTGTTTCGACCTCTCAGTTTATTGGTCTGATCATGATGATCATCGGTTTCATCGTCTGGCATTGGGCACGTAAGCATCCTATTCCCAGATAATAAAGTTAATCGGACCGATTTCCGACCCCCGTCCGCACGTTTTTAAGCTTACCTAAGCTTAAAAACGTGCGAATTTCTTGGCATTTATTTTGCACTGCTGGAGAAGGGGCATATGTACGCAATCCTTCAAAGTGGCTGTCTGAACGGTTTAGAGATTTCGCTGGTGCAGGTGGAAGTCGATCTGCAGAGGGGATTGCCATTATTTTGTATCGTCGGTCTTCCCGATCCAGCTGTGCGTGAAAGCAGAGATCGCGTGAGATCGGCCCTTAAAAACGCGCCGTTTGAGTTTCCGATGAAGCGAATTACGGTAAATCTTGCGCCAGCCCATCTTAAAAAAGAGGGGTCATCCTTTGAACTGGCAATAGCGCTTGGATTGATCATGGCGGAACAAGAGTGGGAGTCGGCCCCATTTAAACATTTTCTTTTTTTGGGGGAACTTTCCCTCAAGGGAGAATTGCAGCCGGTCAAGGGGGTTTTGCCTCTCGTTCTAGAAGCCAAGAGGAGAGGATTTACGACAGTTTGTCTCCCTTCTCAGAATGCTTTGGAAGCATCGGCTGTTTCTGGCATGACGGTTTATGCCATTCGCTCTCTTTCTGAAATCGTTCAATTTTTAAAAAAGGAGATCGATTTAAAGCCGACCCTTTTTGAAATGAAAGAGGAGAAGTCAGAGCATGAGCTTTTGGATTTTTCTGATGTGAGAGGACAGAAGTGGGCTAAAAAGGCATTTGAGATTGCGGCGGCAGGGGGGCATCATATTTTAACGGTCGGTCCTCCTGGCTGCGGTAAATCGATGCTTGCGAAAAGGCTGCCTACGATCCTTCCCTCTCTCGGCTTTGAAGAGTCGCTTGAGATTACAAGAATCTACTCCGTGGCAGGTCATCTAAAAAATGGGGGACTTATTCGACAACGCCCCTTTCGGAGTCCGCATCATACGATTTCTTACAGCGCGATGGCGGGAGGGGGGCATCGGATGCTGGTTCCGGGGGAAGTCAGCCTGTCACACCACGGAATTCTTTTTTTAGATGAGCTTGGGGAATTTCGTAAAGAGGTGCTTGAAGTGCTTCGCGAGCCGCTCGAAGAGAGAAAAATTTCAATTTCCCGGGTGACCGGCAGAACTATTTATCCTGCGAATTTTCTTTTGGTCGCGGCGATGAATCCCTGTCCCTGCGGCTACTATAAAGATTTGAAAAAAGAGTGTCACTGCTCAGAGGTAGATATCAGACGATACCGTTTTAAAATTTCAGGCCCTCTTTTGGATAGGATTGATATCCATGTTTCGCTCTCTCAGCTTTTGGTGAAGGATCTTTCGGCGGCAAAAGACGAAGAGACATCCACAGAGATTTTAGAGAGGGTCGTGACAGCGAGAAAAATAGAGAAAGAAAGATATCAAAATACCCCCTTTCAAATGAACTCAGATCTCTCTTTAAAAGCGATTGAAGCATTTTGCCATCTCCGTCCGGAGGCGGAAAAGATTTTAAATCAGGCAATGGAACGATTTGGCTTAAGCCTTCGGTCTCGTCATCGGATTTTAAAAATTTCAAGAACGATTGCTGACTTGTCTGGGGAAAAAGAGATCTGCTCATCCGACATCGCCCAGGCGTTGCAGTTAAGGTTTTTGGACAGGTAGCCTCAATTAAAAATCGGGCGGCTATCGCTCAGCGATCGGAATATACGATAAATTCTTTGGCCCGGTATAGTCGCAATCGGGGCGAATAATGCGGTTGTCTACCATCTGCTCAATCACATGGGCGCACCAGCCGGCGATCCGGGAGATCGCAAAGACCGGCGTAAAGAGAATTTCAGGGATTTCCATTAATTTATAGAGAGCGCCTGAAAAGAAATCGACATTGGGCCAGAGGTATTTCCCCTTTTTTGTGATTTCACGCTGAACGATCTCTTCGATTTTTTTAAGAAGTTCATAATATTTAGTATTATTTTTCTTTTTTGAGAGGGTGGCGAGCATCTCTTCAAGCACATAAGATCTGGGGTCTTTCACCTGATAAACCCGGTGCCCCATTCCCATAATTTTTTCTTTCCGGGAGAGTTTTTCCTGGATCCACGGTTCCACCTGATCCGGGCTTTTGATTTCAGATATCATTTTTAAAACTTTTTCATTGGCCCCTCCATGCAGCGGACCATACAGGGCGCCAACGGCTGCCGATATAGATGCGTGAAGCGATGGCAGAGACGACGCAACAACGCGGGCTGTGAAGGTAGAGACGTTAAAACTGTGTTCCGCGTGAAGCACGAGACAGGTATCAAACATCTGTGCCTCCAGAGGATCCGGGACATTCCCCGTGATCATGTATAAGAAGTTTGCGCTGTGATCGAGCTTCGGATGCGGGGAGATAATTTTTTGTTTCTGCTTTGAACGCCAGCAGGCTGCGACAATCGTTGGGAATTGCGCAATAAGTTCGATGGAGCGCTCTTCAATTTTTTCAATCTTTTTGGGATCCATCGTTTCATGCGTTCCCATGGCGGACGTAATTGTCTGAAGCAGCTCCATCGGATGGGCAGCCGTTGGTAAAATGCGGATGATTTTTAAAATCTCACGCGGAAGCTTTCTCTTTTTTTTTACGGTATCGGCGAATGTTTTAAGCTCTTGCCGGTTTGGAAGCGATCCAAAGAGGAGAAGATGCGATGTTTCCAGATAGTTTGAATTTTTTGCAAGGACATCAATCGGGTATCCCCGGTACATGAGAACCCCATTGGTACCATCTACAAAGCCGATTTTTGACTCGCCAGCGACGACTCCCTGCAGGCCCTGATTTACCATAGATTCACCATAGCGCCTCAAACCGTACCACAGGCCGATGTCAAATTTCAACATATTCTGGCTCATATTATTCTGGCTAAACAATATATTTGCTAAAATCGCCGTCTGATATAAATTGGGAAATTCGATGGAAAACTACAGGATTCCATATCTCAGGGAGCTCGAGTCCGAGAGTATTTATATTATTCGCGAGGCTCAAGCTGAATTTAAGAATCCGGTCATGCTCTATTCGATCGGCAAAGATTCGTCTGTGATGCTTCATCTGGCAAGAAAGGCCTTTGCGCCTGGCAAGATTCCTTTTCCTCTCCTGCATATCGATACGGGTTACAAATTCAGAGAGATGATTGAGTTTCGGGATTATTATACGAAAAAAATAGGGATTCGGCTGCTCGTTGAACGAAATGAAGAAATGATCGCCAAGGGGATGCACCCTTCTCTCTATGGAACCGATCGATGCTGTGGTTTTTTAAAAACAAAGGCGCTGCTTTCCGCCCTTTCAAAACACAGATTTGATGCAGCCTTTGGGGGGGCCAGGCGTGAAGAAGAAAAATCGAGGGCGAAAGAGAGAATATTTTCCGTTCGAAATGAATTTGGCGTCTGGGATCCCAAAAATCAGAGGCCGGAGCTTTGGCATCTCTACAACTGCAAGTTAAGGGGGGAAGAGACGATGCGTGTTTTCCCCCTCTCAAACTGGACGGAGGGGGATGTCTGGGACTACATCAAATTGGAAAATATCGAAGTGGTCCCTTTGTATTTCGCCAAAGAGCGTCCAATCGTCAGGCGAAGGGGGATGGTTATTCCGGTAGATGAGTCAACGCATTTAAAAACAGATGAAAAAATAGAGAAAAAAATGATTCGTTTCCGGTCGCTTGGCTGTTCCCCCTGCACAGGGGCGATCGAATCAAAAGCGGCAACGATTGATGAGATTTTGATGGAAGTGCTGGAAACGAAAAAATCGGAGAGAGAAAATCGGGTGATCGATTTTGGATCTGATAGTTCAATGGAAGAGAAAAAGAGAGAGGGATATTTTTAAGGATGGGATTTCCAATATCGGATCGGGAATTATTAAGGCTTACCACCGCGGGGAGCGTCGATGATGGAAAATCGACCCTGATGGGGCGGCTCCTTCATGACTGCAGCAAAGTTTATGAAGATCAGCTGGAGGCGGCCCGTCAGACAAGCCTGCGAAAAGGGAATTCGGAGGTCGATCTTTCGCTTCTGATGGATGGGCTCTCTTCCGAGCGTGAGCAGGGGATTACCATAGATGTTGCCTATCGTTATTTTACGACGCCGAAACGGAGATTCATTATTGCCGATGTCCCTGGACACGAACAATATACAAGGAATATGGTGACCGGCGCTTCGAACGCCCATCTTGCGGTCATTCTTATCGATATAACGAAAGGGTTTCTCTTTCAGGCCAAACGGCATCTGGTCATTGCAACGCTTCTTCAGACGCCGCATCTTCTGATTGCGATGAATAAAATGGATCTCATCGGCTATGACGAAGGTGTTTATGAAAAAATAAAAGGCGAGATTTCGCAGTTTGTTTCGAAATTGGGCGTGAGGGATCTTCAGTTTATTCCCATGTCTTCTCTTAAGGGGGACATGGTTGTGAAACGGCACGATCAGATGGATTGGTATGGGGGGTATACGCTGCTTCATTATTTGGAGAACCTTCACATATCGAGTGACCGGAATCTCATCGATTTCAGATTTCCTGTTCAGCTTGTCATCCGCCCGGATGCTTCTTTTAGAGGTTATGCGGGGAGAATCGAAGGGGGGGTGATTCATCTGGGGGATGACATTGTCTCTCTCCCTTCCGGGAAAAAATCGAAAATCAGATCTATTTTAACCCCTGAAGGGGAAAAAACATACGCTTTTACCCCCCAGTCTGTGACACTTGTGTTGGAAGATGAAATTGATGCGAGTCGCGGGGATATGTTTGTGAGGCCAGAGAATATTCCGGATATTTCTCATGAATTTCAGGCGGCTGTTTTTTGGATGTCTGAGAGTCCTTTTGTCGAAAAAAAGAGCTATCTCATCAAACAGGGGACAAAAATAACCCGCGGTTATGCCAGTGAGCTGAGGTACCGGATTGACATCGGCGATCTCCATCGAAAAGAAGCAAAAGAACTGGCCTGTAACGAGGTGGGAAGGACGTTTATAAAAACCCATGAGCCGCTGATGTTTGATCCCTATGCGAAAAACAGAAACACGGGCTGCTTTATTTTTATCGATGAACTGACTTATGAGACCGCAGGCGTCGGCATCATCTGGCACCGCTTTGCAAAATCGGATCACCTACAGTATCAGGAATTTAAGTCATGACAAAAAACGACACCCGTCATTCCGACCCAGAGCGCAGCGAAGGGGAGGAATCTCAGCATGGCGCTGTTCTTTGGTTTACCGGTCTTTCCGGCGCGGGGAAGACCACGATTGCCACTTATCTTTTGGAATTTTTTCAGAAAAAGGGAATTCGTTCAGAACTTCTCGATGGCGATGTGATGCGTAAAATGATCAGCCGTGATTTGGGTTTTTCAAAAGAAGATCGGGATAGAAATGTCGAACGCGCGGCTTATGTGGCAGGTCTTTTGAGCAAACAGGGGGTGATTGTGCTTGCGACTTTGATTTCCCCTTATCGCAGTCACCGTGACAGGGCGCGTTCTATGATCGGGAATTTTATCGAAATTTATGTGAAGGCGCCTCTTCATCTCTGTGAAAAGAGAGATGTGAAAGGGCTCTATCGGCTGGCGAGAGGGGGTGAAATTTCAAATTTCACCGGAATCTCAGATCCTTATGAAGAACCGGAGTCTCCGGATCTCGTCATCCCGACAGATCGATGCACGGTAGAAGAGGGGGTTGGGATGGTTATTCAACATCTGACAGATCGGGGAATTTTGGCTCAAGATGTTTGAATTCAAAGTAGAAGCAACCGATGGAAAAGCGAGAGTCGCTAAGTTTACAACCCCCCATGGGATTGTAGAAACCCCTGTTTTTATGCCGGTCGGCACACAGGCAACCGTTAAAGCCATGGATCCCTGCGAACTCGAAGAGATCGGCGTTACGATGATTCTTAGCAATACCTATCACCTGATGCTTCGTCCCGGGAGTTCAACGATTCAAAAATGTGGCGGGCTTCACCGTTTTATGAATTGGACGCGGCCCATTCTCACAGACAGCGGCGGCTATCAGGTTTTTAGTCACGCAAAGCTTAGAGAAATACGGCAGGACGGTGTGATGTTTCAGTCGTATCTCGATGGAGAAAAAATATGGCTGACCCCCGAGAGAGCGATTGGGATTCAAGAAGAGTTGGGGGCCGATATCATGATGTGTTTTGATGAGTGTCCCCCCTATCCGGCAACGAGAAAGGAGATCGAAACATCACTCGATCTTTCGTTACAGTGGGCCTACCGCTGCAGGGAAGCCCACATCGATTCAAATAAGAATCCGAATCAAGCCCTTTTTGGCGTCATTCATGGCGGGGTTTATCTAGATTTGCGGGAGAGATCTTTAAAGGAAATGATGAAGATTGATTTTGATGGCTATGCATTGGGGGGGCTGAGTGTGGGTGAGGATGCCAAGACAATGCTTGACGTCGTCAGGCATATTGCTTCGCAAATGCCTGACGATCGACCACGATACCTGATGGGGGTGGGAACGCCTGAAGATATTTTGGAAGCGGTCTGTCAAGGGATCGATCTCTTTGATTGTGTTCTTCCGACGCGCAATGCGAGAAATGGCGGGCTCTTTACTTCTTTTGGCAAAATGAATATTTCAAACCAATGTTATAAGGATGATCCAAATCCGATCGACCCAGAATGTGACTGCTATACTTGTAAGCATTATTCACGGGCTTATCTGCGTCATCTTTTTATGAGTCAGGAGATCTTATCGGCCAGATTAAACACTTTACACAATCTTTTCTTTTATGTTAGGTTCATGCGCCAACTTCGGGAAGCAATTCAGGCAGGGGGCCTGGAACTGTTCCGGAAGGCATTTTACGATAAAAGGAGTCAGAGCGAATGATTTCAATTGCGTTTGCACAGAGCGTCCCGGCTGCCACGGGCAACGGCGGACTTTTGAATATGCTCATGCCTTTGGCGCTGATGTTTCTTGTTTTTTATTTTCTTCTGATCCGCCCTCAGCAAAAAAGGTCGAAACAGCATCAGGAAGTTCTAAAAAACTTAAAAAGAGGGGATGAAGTTGTGACTGCGAGCGGTATTCATGGAACCATCGATGGTCTTACCGATACTGTCCTGACATTGGAAGTTGCGAATAACGTTAAAATCAAGGTAGATCGTCATCAGGTGGCCCGCGTTTCTAAAGGGTCCTAATTCAATGGGAAGGACATGGTGGGTTAAGGTTGCTTTTGTTCTTTTGCTGATTGTTCTGAGTGTTGTCTATGTCGTTCCCTCTTTCTGGCCTTCAGCGGTAACAGATCAAAAAATTCCGTCCTGGGGCCGTTTTTTCATTCCAAAAAATCGTGTTCATATGGGCCTCGATCTTCAAGGGGGGCTTCATATTGTGATGGGGATCGATCCCAAAAAAGTCCTTACAGAATATGCTGATTTTAGCCTTGAGGAGATGAAAGAGGATCTCAGCAAAAGCATTTCTCCCGCAATCGATGTTTCCCGCGAACCGAACAGCACGAATATTCTAGTGAAATACAGTCCTTCCGACGATGTGAAAAAGATCCGGAAAGAGGTTCGGAAGTACGCTTTTTTCGAAATTATCGACCAGGGGGAGAATCAATTGACTCTCGGTTTTTCAAGACAAGAGGCAAATTTTCTGCTCAAACGGGCTGTCGACCAGTCGATTGAGGCGATCCGGAATCGCATTGACGAATTTGGGGTATCAGAGCCATCTATTCAATCTGAAGGGACCGACCGGCTCATCGTACAGCTCCCCGGTGTGCAGGATCCTGAGCGCGCCAAAGAACTCATTGGGCGGACGGCGAAATTGGAATTCAAAGTGGTTGACGATTCCAAAAGTCCGCTTGAGGTTTCTTCCATCGTTGCCAAAGTCGAAGACCAGAAAAAGATCAAGTTTATCTCCGGGAAAGGAAAGTTTTCAGATTATACTTTGGCCATCAATCAGGGGGCTTTGGGGCAGATTCCCGTCGATTCGGAGATCGCGTTTGAAAAAAAGGTTGAACCTCAAACACAAAATGTCTCCTGGTTCCCTTATCTTTTAAAGAAAAAAGTCGATGTGACGGGCGATTTTGTGCGCGATGCGCGTGTAAATCAGGATCCGCAGACCAATGAATATATTGTGGAGCTTACCTTTAGCGCGCAGGGGGGGAGGCGCTTTGCGGAGCTGACCGAGAAAAATGTGAAAAAACAACTTGCGATTGTTCTTGATGGCATTGTCCATTCCGCCCCTGTCATTAATGAAAAGATTCCCTCTGGAAGAGCGCGTATTACCTTTGGCCGCTCAGATGATCCGGCCGCACTTTTGAAAGAAGCGCAAGATACAGCTCTTGTTCTTCGCGCCGGGGCGCTCCCGACAACGATTGAACTTCTTGAAGAAAGAACGGTGGGGCCGTCGCTCGGCGCTGATTCGATTGCAAAAGGGAAAAAGGCGAGCGTCATCGGCCTCATTTTGGTTATTGTGTTTATGGTTGCTTATTATCGCCTTTCAGGTGTTGTCGCCAATACGGCGCTTCTTTTAAACATCTTATTTATGATGGCGGTTCTTGCCATTTTCGATGCGACACTGACCCTTCCTGGAATTGCGGGAATTGCTCTGACGATCGGGATGGCGGTCGATGCGAATGTCTTGATCTTTGAGAGGATCCGGGAAGAGTTGCGGCTCAATAAATCGTCGCGAGCTGCTATTGAAGCCGGCTTTTCAAAGGCATGGGGGACGATCTTTGACTCGAATCTCACAACACTGATAGCTGCCTTGGCGCTTCTTTCGGAAGGGACGGGCCCTGTGAAAGGTTTTGCGGTAACGCTTTCTATTGGGATCTGTTGCAGTATGTTTACCGCTGTTTTTGTGGCGCGCATCATTTTTGAATTTCTATTGGCAAAAGTAAATCCGGCAAGGGTGAGTATTTGATATGGAGTTTTTAAAGAAAGAAACGCACTTTGATTTTATGGGAAAAAGGAATCTTTTTATTGGAATTTCTCTTGCCTTCATTGTTTTTAGCGCTCTTGTTTTTGTTACCAGAGGGCTTAAATTCGGGATCGATTTTGCGGGAGGCACAGAGATTCAGGTGAAATTTTTAAAGCCGCTTGATTCTCTTCAAATCCGAAAATTGCTGACGGAGGCGGGATATCTCGATTCATCGGTGCAGCATTTCGGCAAAGAAGAATCCGGAGAATATCTGGTTCGTTTGGAGGAGAGCGGCAGTGGTTTTCAGTCAGTGGCGCAAAAACTTCTCCCTCTTTTTACGAGGGTGGTAGGAGAAGGGAACGCACAGATTGAAAAAGTTGAGATTGTGGGACCCCGGGTGGGTGGGGATTTAAAGAAACGAGGAGCTTGGGCGCTCTTCTATTCTCTTCTTGGAATTCTCATCTATGTGGCGATTCGGTTTGATTATCGTTTTTCACCGGGGGGCGTTGTCGCCTTGATTCATGATGTGATTATTTCTCTGGGTGTCTTTGCCTTTTTTGGCAAGCGTTTCGATCTTACGATTTTGGCCGCGGTTCTTACGATTATCGGATATTCTATTAATGATACGATTGTTATTTTCGACAGGATTCGGGAAAATATCAAAAAACACCAGGGGCTCGATATTGCCGCGATTGTCAATCGAAGCGTGAACGAGACATTGAGCCGGACGATTTTAACAGGTCTTACGACGTTTTTTATGCTTCTCGCCCTTTTCTTCTTCGGAGGGGAAGTGATTCACGATTTTGCATTCATCATGCTTGTGGGGATGGTGGTCGGCACCTATTCCTCCATATTTATTGCAAGCCCTGTTTTCCTTTATCTCCATCGAAGAACTGAAAAAAAGCTGTCGTGAAAAAAAAGTGGGTCGTTCTTGAACCAAACCCAGATCTTGTTGATCATCTTTCAAAAGAACTCAATCTTTCCCCTGTGGTAAGCCAACTCCTTGTCAACCGTGGTATAGATGACATTTCAGAGGCTCGCCTTTTTTTGAATGGTGAACTGAAGGATCTCCCTTCCCCTTATCTCCTTAAAGATATGAAAAAAGCGGTATTGCGATTGGTTCGCGCCATTCAAAACCGCGAATCGATCTATGTCTACGGCGATTATGACGTCGATGGTGTAACGGCAACCGCAAGCCTCCTCAATTTTTTTGAAGAGATCGGCGTTCGGGCAAATTTTCACATCCCCCATCGTGTAAAAGAGGGGTATGGTCTGCATCGAAAAGCGCTCGAAGAAATCAGGGAAAAAGGGGGAAATGTTGTCATTACCGCCGATTGTGGCATTTCAAATGTGGAAGAAGCCTATGCTGCCTCACAGCTTGGAATCGATCTTATTATTACCGATCATCATATTATTCCACCGAAGCTCCCCGAAGCGCATGCTGTTTTAAATCCGCTTCGATCTGACAGTGATTATCCCGATACCCGGCTTTCAGGGGTGGGGGTTGTGTTTCAACTTTTGGTTGCGCTTCGGGCTGAATTGCGAAGCATCGGTTATTTTCAGGGAAGAAGAGAGCCCCTCCTTAAAAATTATCTCGATCTGGTCGCATTGGGGACCATCGCTGATCTCGTGCCGCTTACCGGGGTCAATCACATTCTGGTCCGTGAAGGTTTAAAAGTACTTTCATCCAGGAAGCGCGCGGGAATTAAATCTCTGGCGGAGGTGTCAGGAATTACCAAAGAGTCGATAGGAACGTATGAAGTTGGATTTCAGCTCGCGCCCAGACTCAATGCGGGGGGGAGGCTTGCTTCTGCGGAGCTGGGTGTGCGATTACTGACCAGTCACGACACTTCAAAGACCCAATCTTTGGCGCGTGATCTCGATTCTGAAAACAGCAAACGCCGTTTTATTCAGGAAGAAATTCTCTACCAGGCAGTCTCTCAAGTCGAAAAATCGAGGATGATGCATCAAAAAACAATTGTTCTTTCTTCTCCTTCCTGGCATCCGGGGGTGATTGGCATTGTCGCTTCAAAACTGGTTGAAAAATATTATCGGCCGACATTTCTTATTGCAGAAGGTGAAGAGATAGGGAAAGGGTCTGGACGAAGCATTGAGGCGCTCCATCTTCTGGATGCGATGAGAAAGATCTCAGATCTTTTTCAAACATTTGGGGGGCATAAAGCGGCTGCCGGTTTTTCGATTCAGGTCGGAAAAATTGAGGAACTGAAAAATCGATTTGAAGAGGTGGTCTCAGGGCTTTTGTCTGATGAGGATTTAATGCCCAAAGTCAGAATCGATGCAAAGATCGGTCTCAGTGAGGTGACGAAAGATCTCATCGAAGAGATTGAAAAACTGGGTCCTTTTGGAATGGGGAATCGGGAACCTGTTTTTTTAAATGATTCCTTCAGAATCGCCCGCTCTTCTCTCATCAGCCAAAAACATTTGAAACTTTTCATTGGAGAGAAGAGCGAACGGCTTGAAGCCATTGGATTTAATATGCCTGAATATTACCAGGATTCTTCAAAAATCCGCGCCATTCTTTTTACCCCGACCATTCATCAATGGAATAATGAGGTATCGGTTCAATTAAAGTTAAAGGGAGTCGATTTTTAGTCGATACTGCGCGCTTGCTACTTAGAGCTTGACTTTATGACGCGCCGTGTCTAGGTTTTGGTGATCTGTTTAATTGTGAACAGATGAAAAAAGGAGTAACAAACATGTCCAGGTTGGAAGTGGATGTAAAATCGATTCAAAAAATTATTCGTGACCGCGCGTTGAGGGCCCAAAAGATACTTTCGAATTTTGAGGCTCAAGCTGAAAAGACGCTGAAGAACCTCAAAAAGATGCCTTTGTATCAAACAGCTTTTAAGGCCGCTCTTCATACCAAAGATGAACTCGAAAAACGGGCTTCAGAGGCGAAGGTTCGGGTCTTGGATCTGCTGAATGTTCCGACAAAAGAGGATCTTAAGCGACTCAACAAAAAGGTAGATGTGCTTGTAAAAAAACTAAAGACCGAGAGCCAGAAAGTGCGTCGGGTGGCTGATACAACTGATTGAAAAAACAATCTCTCAATGTTATAAGCGCTCCTTATGTACGAAATCATTGTAAAGGAGCATTTTTCAGCGGCCCACCAACTGCGTGATATTTCCGGAATGTGTGAAAATTTACACGGGCATAATTGGCGCGTGGATATTTCCGTTTCTTCTGAGATATTAAATGACATAGGAATTGTGGTTGATTTTAAGGTGGTCGAAGATACTTCTAAGGAAATCATAGATCGTCTGGATCATCAGATTTTAAACGAGCTTCCGATTTTTCAGGATCTCAATCCCTCCGCGGAAAATATTGCGCGTTACATTTGTGAAGAATTGAAACGAAAACTGAACTCTGATTCGTTTCGTGTTCGTAAGGTCACCGTTTGGGAAACCGATACTTACGGGGCAAGCTATTCATGTTAAATGATGTTCAAAATAGCCCAGACCACCGGGGAGTCCCTCTCCAGCAGGTAGGGGTCAAAGGGGTGCGCTATCCCATTAAAGTGAAAGATCGTCTGAATGGCTCTCAATTAACGATTGGGACATTTAATATGTATGTCGATTTGACTGACAAATATAAGGGGACTCACATGAGCCGGTTTATTGAGATCCTCAATCGCTATCATGACGCGATTGATGTTGAAAATTTCAATCCCATTTTAAAAGAGATGAGAAACCGGCTCGAGGCGGATATTTCCGTGCTCGAAGTTTCTTTCCCCTATTTTATCAAGAAAGCGGCGCCGGTCTCTCGGGCGGAGAGCCTCATGGAGTATTCGTGCCGTCTCTGGGGGAGGCAAGATTCGGAAAAGACTGATTTTCTGATATCAGCTGAGGTTCCTGTGACAACCTTGTGCCCCTGTTCAAAAGAAATCAGTGAAAGAGGGGCGCATAATCAGCGGTCACATGTCATCTTGTCTATTCGTTCGAATGCCTTTGTCTGGCTTGAGGATTTAATTCGCGTTGCTGAAGACAGCGCAAGCGCAGAACTCTATCCGCTTTTAAAGCGCGTCGATGAGAAGGCGGTAACGGAAAGGGCTTATGATCATCCACGATTTGCTGAAGATGTGGTTCGTGAAGTTACACTCAGGCTCGACGATTGGTCTCAAATTCAGTGGTATTCGGTCGAGTGCGAGAATTTTGAATCGATCCATGGTCACAACGCGTACGCTTTTTTGAAAAAGGATAAATCATGTCATTAAGAAGCGTTGTTCTTCTTTCTTCTGGGCTCGACTCAACGGTTAATTTTTGCAAGGCGTTGAGGGAGACAGAGGTTGTTCTTTCACTGACATTTGATTATGGACAAAGGTCAGCCGTTTCAGAAATCTCTGCCGCGGCAAAAATTTCTGAAAAATATGGAATAAATCATCGTATCATTCGATTGGATTGGCTGAAGGAGATGACGCTGACATCCCTTGTGAATCGCTCTTTGGATATTCCTAAACTTTCTCCAGCTCATCTGGATAATCGTGAAATAACTTTAAAAAGCGCGGCCGAAGTTTGGGTTCCAAATCGAAACGGCGTGTTTATTCATATCGCCGCAGCCATCGCGGAAGTGATGAGGGTAGAGTTCATTGTTGTCGGTTTTAATGCGGAAGAGGCAAAAACATTTCCAGACAATAGTCAGGAATTTATCGACCGGGTTAACCAGAGCCTCGAGTTTTCAACGCTCACAAAACCGAAAGTGATCTGCTACACAGCTTCTTTTAACAAAAAAGAGATTGTTCAGCTCGGCCGCGAACTCAACGCCCCCTTTGAACTGATGTGGAGCTGTTATGAGGCGGGGGAGAAAATGTGCGGAAAATGTGAATCGTGTTTAAGATTTATGAGGGCGATTTCCGATGAAAATCGTGCAAACAAAATTTATAAATAAACGAATTATCTATGATGGTACCCAGCTTGCCCCTCATTGGATCTATAAAAACTTCGATATCTTAGGCGATGCCATCGTCGGCTTTATAGGACCTGCGGATGTCCCGCTCAAAAATATGGTCGATCTCGAGGATGTAAAATCCCAAAGCCCGATCTATTCCGAACTGATGCTTCATTTTATCGCTGAGTTTTTTGACACCGATCTCGAAAAAGCGATTTATCGCCAGCGGCTTCTCATGGTAATTATGAAAGAATGTTTAGAAAAAAGGATTGGAAAAAGTCTTCAAAGACGAGGCGACGATCTTTTTGATGGAAAGAGAAAGCTCACCGTATCGATCGCAACAGCGTCGCCGGTTTCAGCGCTGATCCATGCGGGGATCAATATTAAGTCAAAAAACACCCCTGTCTTAACAGCGGGTTTGATTGATTATCAGCTTTCGGCAAAGTCTTTAGCTCTTGAAATTGTCTCTCTTTTCAAAAGAGAATGTGATTCGATTTGGAAAGCAAGATGCAAGGTTCAGGCAAGATAGCCATTGTCATCCTGAGGGCGAAGCCCGAAGGATCTCTGAGGAAGATTTTAAAATCACAAATCTTCCTCGATCTCATAATACTGGGTCACAAAGCTTGTCAGAAGATCTACGATCAACTCCCGTATGACCGCCCTTTTTAAAGTCTTTTTGACTTTAAAATTCCCCTTTCCCTTTTCATTTTTTTCTATCTCTATATTTACGAGGTCATTTAGAAGCGGTTCATAATCGACTGGTATAATGGTATTGTCAACATTAACTCTAAAGATTGCCTTATCAAAACCACTCTCTTTCGGTTGGAGAATGGTCTTCCCATTTTCCTTAACCTCTTCCCAAACGCTCTTTAAGTGATAATGTTTTCCAAAAAAATGATAAAAATTTACGTAAATATCATCCAGAAGTTCTTTTATACCTGAAACATCTTTTTCTTTGACCAGGAGATCGGCGGCATGATGAAAATCCTTCAATTTTTGAGCGTCGAGAATCGGTTCTGAAGTAAAGTAGCGAATCGTTTCCATGAGAAGATCTTCATTTTGAATGATTTCAATCAAGGCATTTCTGGCTTCATGCCTGTTGTATTTAAGTGTTAAAATCTCAAGTAATTTCCCAATGGTATCTTCTTTTCCTCCTTTCAAATACGACTTTGTTTCTTTAGAATCTGTTTTCCAATCGTAGGCCATGCGGAGCGCGGTTGCGAATGAAGAAAGAGTCATGGTGCGATCATTTGCCAGGTTCGAGAATTTCAAGTGATCAATAATTCGGGTTAATCCGTATTTATTAAGACCTAATTTGGCAAGAGAAAAATCCTCTGCCAGGGGAGAGAAGTTTGCGACGTTATTCAAATCAGATTTAACTTTAGGATTATTTGGAGGATTATTTGAATGATTATCCCCCGCCTGATTGTTTAGATTGTTTGATTGGAGGGGGGGCTCAGATGGAGAACAGCCTAACATCAAAAGACATAAAAATATAATATAATTTTTCCCCATTGTTAGTTTCACCATCATTAGTCCAATGAAATAGATTTGTTATTATAAAGATAATGTATCATCTCAATCCTCTGCCGATAGGCGTTCAAAGATCTTTTTACAATATTTAATCTTGAAATAATATTGCTCTCTGGATTTTCTGGATCCAATTCCTTTTCTTTCTCTTTCAGCTTCTCCATGAGTTTTTCTTTATTATCGTAAAGAGAAATTCCAGGCAATACTGTATTTAATTCATTGAGATATTCTCTAAGACTGCTGAGTATACCTTTGGCAGGGAGTTCTTTATTTGCTTTTTCGATGATTGAATTAAGTTTTGCTATCATATTAGCTTTTTCATCTTCATCAAGCAGGAGAATTACCCGTGTAGGGCTGCTTTCTTTTGTAATCATGATCACCGCAGGATGAATAAGGGGGTTTAGCGCCATAATATGCTCCTCCGTGATATTGGATAAATCTTCTGCCAGATTCTGGATCAGGGAAATAGCTTTCTTAACCTCTTTTAAAGAGAGGGAGGTCAATTTCTGAAAAATTTTATTATATGCCTCGATGAGCGTATAGGTCGGTGTTGTCGGATATGCCAAAACCGCCTCTTTTTTAGCTGAAAAAATTTTTCCTTTTTCATGGTCTATGAGAAATGTGTGTGGTTCATCTGCATTTAAAAGTGAAAGTCTTTGCAACTCTTCATCATTCAGCTCCAATTCATTGATGTTAAAGAATTCCGCTGCGTCTTCGGAAGGGCTTGCAAAGGCTGTTACCACTGAATCGCCTGAAGGGACCTTATTCATAAATCTTTGAATAGCCGTAAAGACAATGTCATTGGGAGTGGAGATATCGGTAGCAACCGTGTAAAAGAATTCAAATAGTTTATCTTGGTAAAGAGGGAAGTCAAAATAGGTTGTCCTTAAGGCCGACCAGGGGTCGACGCCTAAATTGCGAGTGCTAAGCGCATCTGCCGCAAGCAGTTTATCAATCCATGTTCCCCGGGCGAGAAGTTCATCTTCGCCTAGGAATTTGGGATGAATGATATCTTTATAGACCCGATCTTTATCGAGAATGATTTGGGTAAAGAAGTCAAAGCCGATGGCAGCCGCTTTTTCCAGGTCTTCCAGGAGTATTTTCCATTCATCTTCTTTGAGCGGTTCGTCTGTTAATGTTGTGCTCTTTGTTCCAACATGAATCTGGTAGTCTAAGAATTCTCTTAAAGGGAGGAAATAATAGTTGATCAGATTTTTACTATATTCTCTTTCAGCTTCCGGAGTATTTTTAAAATGGATTTTTTTATTTCTAAAGTTTCTGTGCGCATATCCATCATGATATTTTTTTACAAGATATTCTGCGATTTTTTCAGCGCTCTCTCCGCGGTCCCAGTGATTGCAAAGAGGATCTATAGGGACGCTCTGATCGGAACAGAAGAGATAGTTTTCATGGAAGTCAAAATCGCCGCTAAATGCGTAGGCCAATGCCGCTTTGTCGTAAGGGCCTGGCGTTCCTTCCTCGCTGTCTTCGATTGCAAGGTAGTCCATTGCGGATGATGTTTGAATCTTTTCAGAGATGTAATGTTTTTTATCGAGCGAGCCTTTGAAATTGTGAGCCAGACCCAAATTATGCCCCATTTCATGAACCAGTGTGTTGAGAATGATTTCCTGAAAGAGTTCTTCTTCTGTTTTTTTAAGAAACCACGGCTCCGCAGGAGCGCCCCCCGCAGGGGTTTCTTCCAGGGCAGGATAGTAACAGCGGTCAGAAAGGTTTTTATAATGATACAGGGCGCTCTCCAGCGTCTCGGGTTTTTTTATCTCTTCAAATATTTTTTTAAAGGAGGGGGCATACGAGCCCTCATGAATTAATTCAGAAATCGATTTTGTTGTATCAGGATTATTTGCATCAGGCTTCATTTGGGATTGCATGAAGTTCATCCTCTCTCTTTTTTCCAGGATATGAAGAACGGTCTGTTTGATATTTCCGGCGAATATATAGGTATCAGCATTTATAATTTCCCCGGTCAGTCCGTCGGCATAACTTGGGCCTAGTCCCAGAGGGCCCTTAAAAATCGGGTCTTCAATCCAGACGATAAAATTATGTTTAAGATCGCCCAGTTCTTCACCCGAGATTCCAGGGTGGTTTTCCTGGAGTTCAATCAGGGGGTTCCCTGCGATTTTCATATCTTTTAAAACCTCATTCCACCGGGCAATCACTTTTTTCACGAGAAATTTATATTTCTTAGGGAAATTCCGGGATAAAGTATATTTAATTTTTTTATTCGGATCCCAATGCAGCGCATATCTCTTTTCTTCCGCTTCATTGTATTTGTCGTACGATTTTATTTTTGTTGAAAAGATACCCACATGTTCTCTTAATCGTTCTGTATACAAGGTGGATTTAAAATTTTTATTTTCTTTTCTCTTTAAGAAGCTTGCTTTCAATTTTAAAGTGAATGTTTTCCCCGTTGATTCTTCACTGTCTGGCGCCTCTTTCCTGAATGTTTTTTGAACGACAAGATTTAAGGATTCTTCATCCTGATTTAAATCAAGTAGATCTGAACTTACTTCGGTAATATGGTTGAGATTTTCGTAAATTTTAAATTGAATAAAATCGACGGGGATTAATTTCAAGCGTGCAAAATTAATTTTTGCGTATTTTCTTTCATTCCAGGGGCGTTCCCTTTCTGTTTCAATTTCCTTGTGGGTTATTTCGTCATCGCCATTTTTTTCTCTTTCGACATCGACATGTTTTTCCAATGGAAAAACAAGGACCGGTTCCGCAAGGGAATGATCGTCTTTGTATCGGGGATCGATGGCATAAAGAGTCAGGTTATTTTCGCTGAATTCAAATTTTGCGGATGCCGATGTTCCTGATGAATCCCCGAGATGGGTAATTCCGGTATCTGCCGAGGCTCCAACGACGGTTACTTTATAATAAAATTCTCCGTCTGTAAAAAAATTTTTTTCAAGTCTCTGAACTTCAGGCAGAATCTCTTTGACCGGCCGCTTTTTGGCGCATGATGGACCGACGAGAAAAATAAAACCAAGGCCAACAATTTGAAGAATGTGAGAATATTTTTTTATTTTCATATTAAAATCCATAGTTCAATCCGAGGAAGAGTTCGCTTCCTTCCACATCAAAAAGTTCAATGTTTAATTCCTGACCATTGTTTTTATATTGCCGCCCCCCTGCGGAATGTCCGAGAGAAAGACCGAGGGCATCGGTTGCCTGATAATCCAATGATTGAACAAATGAGTAAGTTGCTTTTGGCGATTTATTATAAGTTGCGAAATTGAGGAGACTCCAGGCTGTGTTTAGCGCGAGTATGTCCGTAAAAGCGAAACCGATAAGCAGGGTATTTGTCATTCCATAATGTTTGTTAGATGTCCCATTTTTGGCTGTTCGGAAACGATTGGCAAAGTAGGTTCCCGAAAGATCGTACCCAAAATGAAATTGTGAAAGATCTTTCGAAAGCCCCAGCCCTGTTGTCAAAGCAAAGATTTGGCTTCGTTTCTGGCTCTCTTGAGAAAGAGGCAAAAAGAGTTTTCCGTAGCCATTAAGCGTAATCTCTGTCTCCGGATGGGTATAAATATCTGAAACAGAGGTTCCAACGACAGCATCTTTTAAGAAAGCTTTTTTCTCCTGGGTGAACGATTTTACAAAACCGAGATCGAGTGTGCTTCGAATATGTTCAGCCCACTCGTATATGCCAATGACTGAAAAGTCATTATAGACATTTTTATGATTACGATTGATGCCAGTCACAAGAGAGTTGGAAATGTTTGCAGAGAGCATACCGCTCTCATCTTGAGCCTTCACCGGTTGCCCAAACAGACACAACAACCCTATAAGACCCAATAGCCCAACGAATACCTTCATACCCCTATAAATTGCAAGGGGTATGCCAAGGGATCAGGTGACAAAAATGGTCAGTTTTAAGCTTGAAGAGCCGACAAATCTACAGAGTTGTCCGAAGGAATCGACCTTGAGGGACGAAAATTGTCACCGGCTTTTGGCACTTTCTATGACAAAGAATATTTAGATATTTCAATAGGTTATAAAAAAACTGAAACATAGCATGAATAATTTTTACGCATCTAATCGAGGACACTTTCCAATGAGCTTTAGAAGGCTAAAAAACGTAACCTATGAAAATGACAGATTAAATTGAGTTTGTCTTTTCTTTGGTACATCGGTTGCACACCATCCCCTTAGCTTCAGACAATCATGTTTGAAGCAACATAAGTACGTTTAAGGAGGTAACTACTATGAAACGCACATTAACGATATTGGCTATCGCTGCGGCTATGATTACTTTTGTAGCTTGCGGTAAGAGAAGCCATGATGATCAAGGTGCATCACCTGAATCTACAGTTGTTCTTCCTACCGGGGATTATTCCGGTAAGCAAGAGATCGGTATTTTTAAGGTGGCTGCGACAACCGACGAACACAAAAAGATCCTTTCTGATCTGAAAAAAGAGAGGATGGATCTTGAAGTGAGCATGAACAAGTGGTTCGACGATAATGAGGTCGATCCGGTCCTTCTTTATCAAGGAAAGACAGTAACAATGCTCGATAAAGCGGTTACGGCTCGTCTTGAGGCGAACCAGTCAGCGATCTCTCGTCTGGATACTACCATTGCTGAAATCGAAAAAGAGTTGATCGATTTTAAGATCAATTTTATCGATTTCAAAGTTTCCAAAACGTTGGATGGAAACTATAAAGTATCGGGACTGAAGATCTTTACTGACAAAGATAATCCCGCTTATGCCCGTGATGAAAATGGAAACATCATTCATTACAAGGGCAAGCCGATTATCTACGGTGAAGACTATCCCGGACATGGGAAACATCAATTCATCCCCAAAGGATTTGTTTTTGGGTTGTCTGAATTGATGAATGAGGGCTCGATGAACTACCATGCTAAAAGCGGTTCACTTTCGTTTTCAGTTCTCAATAAAGGGGTGACATATGCCTTTATAGGAGAAGTGAAGACGGATGAAAAAGGCGAATCGGTCATTTCTGGAAATATGGTAGTGAGCGAAGAATCGGGAAAAGAGCTCCAGAGCGAACCTTGGAAAGTATCGCTTGTTTCTCTCCCAAAACCGCTCGGCGCCAAAGAGGATTTGGTGGTAACAGAACCTAAATCCGAAGGTATGGCTGCAGATGCAGGGGTTGCTAAGGTTGAGACATCTGGGTCTAAACCGCTCAGCGCCAAAGAGGATTTGGTGATAAAACAATCACAACCTCAATCCGAAGGCATCGCTGCAGATGCAAAGGCTTCTGATGAGCCTAAGGCATCTGGAAAAATGTCTATTAGGGAAGAAGAAAAGACAGAATAAAGAAAATTAACCTTTATTAATTTTCTTTTCTAAATTCTTCTTGCATGAATGATAGAGCCAGGTTCTTAACAAAAGAGCTTGGCTCTATTTTTTTTTGTATGTTATAGTCAAAAAAGCTTTGTGAAAAAGATCTTTGTTCTCGATACAAATGTCTTGCTTTTCGACGCACAAGCCCTCTTTAAATTTCAGGATAACGATGTTGTCATTTGCATCACTGTTCTTGAAGAAATCGATAAATTCAAACGCGAGATGACAGAGACGGGGCGAAATGCCCGTCAATTTTCCCGTTATTTGGATGATCTCCGGAAAAAAGGGAGGCTTGCGCAAGGGGTTTCTCTAGGTAAGAATTTTGGGAATTTAAGGATTGATCTCGCCGAAGAGGAGCGAAGTCGAGGGGCTCGTTCTCCAATGATTGTTGGCAATGTGACGGATCATATTCTTTTGGAAATGGCGCTTCGTCTTTCGCGAAAAAGCAAATATCCGGTTGTCTTTGTTTCAAAAGATACCAATCTGCGGGTTCGCGCAGACACATTGGGTCTTCATACCGAAGATTATGAGACGACGCCGGTTGATATTGAGGAGCTCTATTCCGGTGTATCTGATATCCAAGTCTCCCGGAAATTTATTGATAAATTTTTCCAGGATCGAAAAATAGAGGTTAACGGGCGTTTTAAATTAAATCCAAATCAGTTTGTGATTTTAAAAGATGAAACGAATGAGTCTCATACGGCTCTCGCCCGTTATGATGTCAGTCAGCAGTCGCTCTTTCCCATTCGAAAACGACAAGAGGGGGTATGGGGGATTTTTCCCAAAAATGTTGAACAGAGTTTTGCGTTCGATTTGCTGCTGGATGATAGAGTGAAGCTGGTCACCCTTGTCGGAAAAGCGGGAACAGGTAAAACGCTTCTGGCGCTTGCAGCAGGTCTTTATAAGACGATTGATGAGGGATACTATCACCGGCTTCTCGTTTCCCGCCCCATTTTTCCGATGGGGAAAGATATTGGATATCTTCCTGGCGATATTGAAGAAAAATTGAACCCCTGGATGCAGCCTGTTTTTGACAACGTTGAGTTTTTGCTTGGAAATCCATCAATCAGCGCAAAAGAACGGGATCTTCAGCCAAGTCGAAAGGCAACGAATCGCTGCGCGGAACTGATGAATCAGGGAATGTTAAATATCGAACCGCTGACTTACATTCGGGGTCGTTCGATTCCAAATCAATATATGATTGTAGATGAAGCGCAAAACTTAACGCCCCATGAAATCAAAACCATTATTACGCGTGTCGGAGAGAATACGAAGGTTATCCTAACGGGCGATTGTTATCAGATAGACAATCCATTTATCGACGGTTCAAACAATGGACTTACCTATGTGATTGAACGTTTTAAACATGAATCGATAGCCGGGCATGTGACGCTTACCAAAGGCGAGCGATCAGAACTTGCCGAGCTGGCTACGAATCTATTATGATGACTTTTCTATTTTGAAAACAGCCAGAGGCCCTTCTTCCTGATGGCGTTCCGCAAGCTCGGTCAATTCCCGAGTGAGCGCGCGCATCGAGATGACATCCATGAGATCCTCACCCCAAAGCGCAATTTCAATTGAAAAGGGATCTTTTTTTACAGCTTCGTAATAGTCAATGAGCTGTGAAAGAAGATCTGTTTTTGAAAGATAAAACAGTTTTTCCTTCGGCATCATTATATTCTTATGTATTTTGTACTCTTTTAACGAAATGACATTATTTTTTTCGTCCATATCCCCCAGTGTCCCCCTTGCTGTCTATTGGGAGGTGTGCAGATGGATATTTGCAGCAACTTCTGTGCCATGAGGGAATCAGGGTGTTTCATTATGTAACTGATTGATATAATTAAAAATTTAATATGATGGTTTTTGTCATGCTTTGTAAAAAGTTGCTAAAGCCTCTGGCAGTGTAAGGTTCTTAAACAAAAAACTATTGAAATGGAAATTAGCGCATGTTACTGTCCAAACTAGATTTGTTTTGTCTTCAAGAAGTGGGATTGCGGAAGTATAAATCGGCAGTATTCGTAAAAGGAGACTGCGCTGATTACGCAAATCAGTACGAATGTATTGAAGTATACGCAAAACCCAAAAGACGCAAAGGAGGTTGTTCTCTCCGCTGCGTTTAATGATTTTGATGAATTCCTCATGTCCTATTCGACGGACATACAGGGTGGAGGTCTGTTTATTGAAGCAGATAAATTGCTCCCCTTAGGGAGTAAAGTTCGTCTCTACTTTACATTAGCATCGAGTCGGATTCCGATTCTCGAAGGATATGGTGAGGTAGTTTCAATTCAACGGGAAGACCAGGAAAATGTAGGAGGAATGGCGATTAAATTTTTTGATCTGAGTGAAAAGAGCAGACAACTTCTTTCCCGTCTGGTAAAGAATTTTCTTTGAAATGGCAACCATTTTTCTTGAAAATGTCCTTTCATTTCGATAAGCTCCTTCCAATTTGTCAGTAGAGCTTTTTAAACAGGTCTTGCTTTGTGTTTATTTCTTGGGAGGTTAAGTTGTGAGGCAAGAAGTCAGTTGCCGCGTAACCGGTTCGATTATCGCTTATGTCCGCAAAGAAAAAAAGAACCTCGCGCGCTTATTGGAAGGAATTGAGCTTTCAGAAGAGCATCTGCTGGATACCAACAGTTGGGTGTCATCTGAGCTGGCAGATACTCTTTTTGCCCGCCTGGAGGAAATATTTTATGACAACCAAATTGTCTATAAAGTAGGTCTTGATTCATCTCGTCTCAATTCATGGGGGGCCCTTGATTCCGTTTTCCGGATGATTGGAGAGCCGCATCTCATCTATTATCAGGCCAGAAAATTTGCTTCCTATTTTTATAAAACCATTGAGATAAGAACTTTGGAAAAAAGTGATTTTCATGTCATTTTGAAATTCAGTGGCAAGAATATATCTCAGCGCCATCTTCAATATTTACGGGGGGCATTTGAGTCGATCCCAAAGTATTGGGATATTCCGGCCGCTCATTCCCAAGAGATCAGTGAGGATACCTTTGAGTTCAGATGGGAAAATAAGCAATTTTTCTTTGGTAAAAAAGATTCACAGATTTCTTTCAGTCCTCACCTGATTCAGGACACCATTCTTCAACTTGAAAAAACAATTGCCCTCATTGAAAAAAAGAATGGCGAGCTTCAGGAAAAGAATGAAGAATTGACAAAGGCAAATCAAAAACTCAAAGAAACGATTCAGGAAAAAATTCAAACAGAAAAAATGGCGTCGATTGGGCAGCTTGCGACAGGGGTTGCCCACGAAATTAATAATCCGCTCAGTTTTGTCATCAGCAATCTCAGCAGGGTGAGAGAATATGTTGGAAAGATGACGCTCATGATCGGTGAATACGATCAGATGGTTCATCAGGTTCAGGAAAAAGAAAAGGAAGAGATCAAAAGGATTTGTGAGAAAATTCTTGATATCCGGAAAACACGGGAAATCGACTACATTCTTGATGATTTTCCCTTAATTCTTTCGGAGTGTCAGGAAGGGCTCAGCCGGATGCAGTTGATTATTCAGGATTTGAACAGCTTTGCGCGTGTGGCTCCGGAAGAAATGGATTATTTTGATATACACGAAGGGATTGAGTCGACGCTTAATATTTTAAGATATGAATTGAAACGAAAGGCTGTTGTCAGAAAAGATTATGGCGTGCTTCCCAAGGTGAAATGCAATTTGTCCCGTCTGAATCAGGTTTTTTTAAATTTGCTGATGAATTCCTGCCAGGCGATTGAAGAGAAAGGGGAAATTAAGATTGAAACGAAACATCATGATTCATGGGTTTCGATAGTCATTTCTGATACAGGCGCTGGGATTGAACCGGAACATCTTGAAAGGATTTTTGAACCGTTTTATACGACTAAGAAAACGGGACAGGCGATGGGTTTGGGTTTGAGTACCGCGCTTGGGATTGTAAAGAATCATGGAGGCGATATCAAAGTAGAAAGTATTCCTAAATCGGGGAGCCGATTTATCCTTTCTCTTCCTGTCTCTGTACCTCTTGAAGGTCAGTCGTGTTAGCTATTTTGGAAATTCGTGCGCGTGAAGTGTTGGATTCGCGGGGGAATCCAACAGTAGAGGTCGATGTCGTTCTCGATTCCGGGGCGATCGGTCGCGCAGTTGTCCCTTCAGGGGCATCTACAGGTGAGCTTGAAGCCCTTGAACTTCGCGATCGTGATAACAGGCGTTATGGCGGCAAAGGGGTTCTCAAGGCTGTTCATAATGTGAATCGAATCATTGCTCCGGCGCTCAAGAAATTTGGGGCAACGGAACAACATAAGGTGGATCAGTTTTTGATTCATCTGGATGGAACTGAAAACAAAAGCCGGCTTGGCGCCAATGCGATTCTGGGGGTTTCGATGGCGGTTGCCAAGGCGTTGGCTTCTCACTACCATGAGCCGCTTTATCGGCATCTGGGGGGGGCGAATGCCGTGCAGCTTCCTGTACCGCTCATGAATATTTTGAACGGCGGGGCGCATGCGGACAATGGGCTTGATATTCAGGAATTTATGATTTTACCTATAGGCTTTCCAAAATTTTCCGAAGCATTGCGTGCGGGGGTGGAGATTTTTCATGCGCTTCGGAAAATTTTAAAATTAAAAGGGCTTTCCACGGCGGTTGGAGATGAAGGGGGATTTGCCCCCCGTTTGGAGACAAATGAGCAGGCACTTGAATTGCTGCTAGAAGCGATCGATACATCCGGCTATCTTCCAGCTAAAGAAATTTGGATTGCGCTCGATTGCGCAGCGAGCCAATTATTGGAAAACGATTTATATTATCTTGAAGCAAAGTCGAAAAAGAAAAGTAGTTTTGAAATGATTGAATGGTATCGTCGCTTAATTTCAGAATATCCCATTATATCGATTGAGGATGGCCTTTCAGAAAACGATTGGGAAGGGTGGGGGGAGCTTACCCGAACGCTCGGTGAGAGGATTCAGCTTGTGGGGGACGATATTTTTGTGACCAATCCCAAAATTTTTAAAAAAGGGATTAAAGCGAAGATTGCCAATGCGATTCTTATCAAACTCAATCAGATTGGAACCGTTACGGAATCTCTCCAGACAATTGAGCTTGCCAAGAAATCAGGCTATGGGACGATTATTTCACATCGCTCAGGAGAGAGTGAAGATACAACCATTGCTGACCTTGCGGTTGCTACGAATGCAGGGCAGATTAAAACGGGATCGGCTTCCCGGACAGATCGGATTGCCAAATATAATCAATTGCTGCGTATTGAAGAAGAATTGGGATCACGGGCAAAATTTGTAGGACCCAAGATATTTTCGTTTGTCAGTTGAAGGTGTAAAAAAATGTCATCCTGAGCCCGAAGGGCGAAGGATCTCCATCGGAGATTCCTCACGCTTTGCGTTCGGAATGACATTTTTTTACCCCATTCCTGACAACTGCTTAGACATGACTAGAAACTCTTTTGACAAAGTAAAATTTATGAATTATTTCATGCATTTATACCATTTCACCCCGAATGTGCTTAGAAATATACTGCCACCAGAAGGTCAGAGCAGCCATTGCTTAAAGTGTAATCAGTTTCTATGTTATATATAACCTATTGAAATAACTTATAAAATTATTAAACCCGTGCAATTCTCCCCCTTTTTTATCTTTGGCATGAAGATTGCCATGAAGCCCCCAGTACCTTAAAATTCATTTTAATCAAGGAGGAAAAAGTATGAAAAAACTAGGTATAGTAACTCTGTTGGTTGTTTCTGCTGCTTTTATAGGGCATTCTTATGCCGAGCACCCAACAACTGAACAGCAAACGGTTGTCACTGCACCCGAGGTCAAAAGTCCATGGTCTGTGAAAGGTTTTTTGAGAACCACTAGAACGGCGACTGGCAAACTTCAGGATGGCATTTCGAACGAAATGTTTTTGGACGTTCGAAGAAGCGTTCTAGAAGGGGTCGTGAGTGGTCTTAGAGCCGGTGTCCGTGTGGCTGGTTCGAATAGGTTCAGAACAGATCTTACAAGATCTGGCTGGGAAAAATATTACACCGTATTCGATCCTGCAGTGATCGTTGGTAAACCGCTTTTTGACATTGCGGGATTTGGTGGGGTAGGTGAGCTCAGATATTATGTTCCTGTGTCACCTGATAACCGTTTGTCTGATCGTAATCCGAGCAACGGTTCTGTGAGAACCATCGTTGCTGTCGAGAAAAATATCGGAAAATGGACAGTAGGAACCTATAACTTTGTTCAACGTTATGCGTTCAAAAGCGAAGACAATGCCTTGAAAGAGTCATCTAACGCGAAATATCGACTCGCCAATGAATTGTCTCTTGCTTATCATGTTACCGATAAAGTTGCTTTGGTAACAGGCGCGGGTGTTGAGAAGTTCTGGATGCATAAGCCAAGCGATAATGCTGGTGAACTTGAATGGAGCACGGGCGTTGAACTGCAACCGGTTTCTGGTCTTACGGCTGGAGCGAGCGTTTTTCTCTCTGCACCGAACCAAGCGATTGCGAAATATCTTGAAACTAAAGAATCGAGACTTCAAAATACGGGGGCTCGATTGGATTTAGCTTATAGTTTTTTATAAGACGCACTAAATAAAGAAAAAAAAGCCGTGCCTGATTCATTTTGAATCATGTACGGCTTTTTTATTGCCTAAAGAGTTTCATTTTAGCTAAAGTAATTTCATGTTTATTCTTGAAAAGATCGATCACATAGGCATCGCCGTTAGAAATCTAGCTGAATCCATCAAAACATACTCATTGATGGGCTTAAAGATCGGCAAAATCGAAGAGGTTCCTGCAATGGGAGTCAAAGTGGCATTTATTCCTGTCGGTGAGACCCGCCTCGAGCTTTTAGAGCCAACCTCCAAAGAATCTGTTGTTCAGAAATTTATTGAAAAACGGGGTGAGGGGATTCATCACATTTGTTTTTTAGTCAAAGATATTCATGCGGTTATAAAATGTTTAAAAGAGAATAATTTCCGGCTAATCTTCGATCAGCCGAAGCCCGGTTCCGAAAACTCACTTGTAACCTTTGTTCATCCACAATCAACCCACGGCATATTATTGGAATTTAAACAAAAAGCTATTGTTGGCTAATATATTTTGAAATTAATTTTCTATCTTGCGCGGATAAAGCTATAAATTTAACGCCAGAACCTGAAGGGCGAGACTCAGTTGAAATATGTGTAAAGGCAACTACTCCGTTTACCGTAATTAATCGTGAGGATTTGGGGAGGGTGAATTTAAGAACAGAGCAGGTTTTGTCATTTGGCTTTGCGATTTTACGTTCAAGAAAAACCCCGCCTTCACTGATATCTCCCGCTTTGTAAAGAAAATAGTAGTCCCCATACTCTTCCCTTACCCACATATTAACTGAAGTCCTTCGATATGCGCGCCGTTCAGGCTGTTTCGAATTTTTTTTCTTCAGCACGATTCAACATCCTAACAATATCAACCTTATAGAAAAATACTCTAAGAAAACCGCATTTTTTTGTCAAGCATTTATCCAGGAGACGAAGTTTGAAGGATCATTTTCATTTCTTACACACTTGTAAAACTCTTAAACTCATGTAAATATTTTCATGCATGTATGTATCGGAATAATATTCAATGGACGCTCTCAGGGCGCATGACCCCGTTGGTCAAAGCGCTGATCTTGCTCAATAGTTTTGTTTTTATCATCCAGATGATCTTTCATAAGTGGATTGGCATTGATCTAACGACGATGTTTGGCCTGTCGCCTCTCGACATTCTTTCCAAAGGCTATCTTTGGCAATGTGTGACTTATCTTTTTCTGCATGGGCATTTGATGCACCTTGTTTTCAATATGTTGGTTCTATGGATGCTGGGGGGAGAAATTGAAGAGCGTGTTTTTAAAGCTGTGGGATTTTTAAAATATTATTTCATTTGCGGCATTGGGGCTGCCGTATTTAATGTGATCATTTCTTATCAGTCAGATATTCCGATTATTGGATCGTCGGGAGCGATATATGGAATTTTAGCCGCGTATGCGATTTTTTTTGGAAACAGACGGCTGATTTTATTTCCATTCCCTGTTCTGATCCCTGCGAAATATTTGATAATAATGATTGGCATCATTGAACTTGTGAGCTCTATTTTTTACACGAAAGATGGGATCGCGCATGTAGCTCATTTGGGAGGAATGGTGGCAGGTTTTTTGTATATTCGTTATAAAATCAAGGGACCACCCGCTTGGTTTCGCCGTAAGAAAAAATTTGTCGTGATTCAGAGCAAAGATTATTTTACTTGATTTTTAAAATGTCGGCCCGGCCTGAACTTTGGCAGCTTTTTCTTGGGAATGGTGATTTCTTTTCCTGTCTGAGGATTAACCCCTCGCCTTTCCCGCCGCTTTCCAACACAAAATGTTCCAAAATCTATAAGACGAACTGTCTGCCCCTTTTTAACCGTATTTACAATGGTATCCAAAATTCTATTCAAAATGCCTTCTGTCATCATTCTGGTGTGCTTTGTTTCCCGGGCCACTCGATCTATGAGTTCCGCTTTATTCATTGGATTCTTACTCCTTTCTGTGGATTAAACTTAAGAGACCTCACAACATCAACGATGTTGTGATCGTAAAATCTGCGTATGGATAAGTCAAGAAAAAAACATTTTTTACGTCGGGAGTTGGAAAAAAAAGTATTTGCGAAAAACAGAGATTCCGTGTTATTAGAAGAAAAACTGCTTTTGGAAGACGGGGGTTTAAATAATGATTAAACAGGATGCCCGGCTTGTGGATAAACGGGTTATCAAAAGACATATCGCACATAATCTTCTTACAGAGAAGGAATTCAAGTCTTATCTTGCTTCGCTGAAGGATTCTTCTTCCTCAGCCGAAGAGATTGATATTAACGAAGATGATGCACGTAAGATTTTAGATAAATCTTAGAATAGCCCGATCACTTCTAAAGACCGAACCAATCCGTCGGGATTCCTTTAAACCGGCCGCGTGAAATTTTTTAAGGATCGGGAGGGCTTCCTCCTCCGGCAAGCTGATGAAAAGCCCCCCTGATGTCTGGGGATCAAAGAAGAGCGTCTCCCATTCTTTTGAAAACGTTCTTTCAAACCAGATGGCATCCTTCACATAGAGTCTATTCGTCCGGTCCGCGCGTGTAAGCACCCCTTTTTTTGCAAAATAGAGCGCTTCTTCATAGTACGGCAGGCAATCACTTTCGATCAAGAGCCCTTTGCTGCTTGCCTGAGCCAACTGAAAGGCATGTCCTGTCAGACCAAAACCGGTGATGTCGGTACAGGCATGGATGGTAAATCCCGCCATGATTTCGGCTGCTATTTTATTCAATTGGGTCATCCAATGGCAGACATATTCGATCGATTCTTTTGACGCCTTTTTCTTTTTGATCGCTGTGGTAAGAATTCCTGTTCCGAGCGGTTTTGTGAGAATCAGCGCGTCTCCCTCCTGGGCTCCTTTATTCGTATAAATTTTTTTTGGATGAATCAGCCCTGTCACAGCCATCCCATATTTGAGCTCAGGATCGGAAACGGTGTGTCCCCCCAGTACCACGACGCCTGCTTCCCAGGCTTTATCCTGCCCCCCAGAGAGAATTTTCTGAAATACTTCGATGGGGAGGCTGGAAGGAAAGGCGGCAACATTGAGCGCGGTTAAAGGATGTCCCCCCATCGCGTAGACATCGCTCAGCGCATTTGCCGCGGCAATTTGTCCATAAATGTAGGGATCATCCACAATGGGCGTAAAAAAATCGACCGTCTGCACGAGGGCTATTTCATCCGAAATTTTATAAACGCCGGCATCGTCGGCCGTCTCCGCCCCAACCAGAAGGTTTGGATCCGAAGGTGTTTTTAGATGAGCAATAATCTGCCGCAACTCCGTTGGGCTGAATTTAGAGGCTCAACCGGCGCATTTCACTTTTTCAGTGAGGCGCCAAATATCTTCTTTCGTCATATATGAATTTACGCTGCCGCCGGCTGCCGGCTGATTTCGAGTTTTCGCAGATCTCCCTTAATTTCAAGCATGCGCGAGAGCGCCTTTTTTGCGTGGCGCCTGATCTGTTCGGGAACGCGAATACGATGGACTTCATCGGAGTATAAATGATCGAGTGTCCAGAGCAAATTGTGGGGGTTGATTTTATACATGTTTGGACAAAAGGATCGCGCGAGGCCGATGACCTTTTTGTCTTTGTTCCAAATGTCGAGATTGAGCGCATGGTTAATTTCAGTTCCAACAAGAATGGTTGATCCCGGCGGCGCTTCTTCAACGAACTTTTTAATAAAACTGGTCGATCCGCAGGCATCGGCCATTTCTACCACCTCACGCGTACACTCCGGATGAACCACAACGAGCGCCCCTGGATATTTCTCTTTCAAAGTCCGGATCTGTTCTGGCCTGAAAAAGGTGTGAACATGGCAATACCCTTTCCAGAGGATCATGCGCGCGTTTGAAATCCCGTCGCGCGTATTTCCACCCAATTCCAGTGTGGGATCCCAGATAATCATCTCCTCTTCTTTGAGCCCCATTTCAAGTGCGGTGTTTCGTCCTAAATGTTCATCCGGGAAAAAGAAAATTTTATCTGCCCCCTGATGGAAGGTGTGTTTGAATAAAGGGGCGGCGTTCGATGAGGTACAAACAGCCCCGTCATATTTTCCACAAAAGGCCTTCAACGCCGCAGTTGAATTCATGTAGGTAATGGGGATAATTTTTTCATGACAGATAGAGGTGATTTCATCCCAGGCATGTTCGATATCGAAAGAATCCCCCATGTCGGCCATCGGACATCCCGCAAAAAGATTCGGAAGATAAACCGTCTGATCCTCACGCGCGAGAATACTCGCCGATTCTGCCATGAAATGAACACCGCAAAAGACAATGTGTTTGGCTTCGGAATTCGCCGCTTTGTCTGACAGATCAAGGGAATCCCCTTGAAAATTAGAATGGCGAATAACTTCATAGCGCTGGTAGTAGTGACCCAGAATGACGAGGTTTTTCCCATACTCTCTGCGTCTCGTTTCAATACGGTTGTAAATTTCCTCTGACGTCAGTTTTAAGTATTCTTGAGGAAGATAACTTGCCATGCGTTCCCCTTACCGGCTTTTAAATTACCTTTTCCCTTTGGTCCCTTTGGGAAAAGATGACTTACCATATGACAGGCTTTTTTCGTTGTCAAGAAATGGGAGCTTGCGGTAAACTGATTCTCAATGGCGTCTCCCCAGACTCTTCCAGTGGTTCGACGACGGAGAACGCAGTACCTCGTTGCCAAGGGCTTCCAAATCCGCTTTTCCCTGTTTTTAACCGTTGTCGGTCTCTTTATCACAGCGATCATCGGTTTTATTCTTTATGGCATGCTTATTAAAACACAATCACTTCTGATAGGAACCGGAATAACCACTTCGCCCCAGGTGATCGATTATCTTTCTGAACAGCGGAGTACGTATCTCTATTCACTTTTCGGGATATTTGTGTGTGTGACATTGGTACTCATGATTTTTGGCATTTTTGTGTCCCATCGCCTGGCGGGGCCGATTTTTGCGATTTCAAGAAAGATGAACGATCTCTGTCATGGAAATTTTAACGCGACTCTGGAACTGAGATCTGCCGACGAATTTCAGGAACTCAAAGAGGTTTACAACACACTGGTGCATGCGTTGCAAAATCAGGTAAAGTCAGAGCTTATTAAAGTTCAGTCGGTCATTGAAAATTTAAACACAATAATTAAACAACTTTCTTCTGAGATAGTCCAACGCGATCTTCGCGCCGCCCTTCGTGAGCTGCAGGCCTATTATAATTATAAAAAGAATCTTATTGAGCCCTCCGCTTCAACCTCGACTTATAGGCCATTAGAGCCGACTGAAGATGAACTTCTGAAGTAATCCTTATTCTTTTTTGCTTTTTTCCAAAAGCGATTTACGAAAGGGAGAATAGTGATAATCTGAAACCTTTCCGTCTCTGTCAAAATAGAGCGAAAGGGATTCTGAATTGTCAGGGGTCGTATGAATATACATCCACCACGATTCATCGGCTGTGCGCGTCCCGTGATAGAGGGGTGTGCCAAATGTGTCATATATTTCTCGTTGGCTTGTTTTTCCAACAACGATGTCTTTGACCTTATCATGAGCAAATTCCCTCTTCGATAATCTCGCTGCGCATCCAAAAAGCCCAAAAATAAAAAAAAGGATTATGATTTTTTTCATGTTTTCTTTATCGGAAGAATAAAAATAATCTTAAAGAGATTCCTCGGGCTTCGCCCTCGGAATGACACTGGCATTTAGAAAAATTAAAGCGGCTTAAATTTCGCTGTAAAATGGCGCAGCACAGAGTCGGGACGGATGAGGCGATAGCCGCGAAGCCGCCGTCGTCGCTTCGCAATATCGCCCATAATTTCAAGCAAATAATCGACATGACTCTGGGTGTAAACACGTCTTGGAAATGCGAGGCGTACCAGCTCCATCGGGGCGGCTGTTTCTTTGCCCGTTTTAGGATCGCATTTTCCAAACATCACACTTCCAATTTCAACAGCCCGGATGCCGCCAGTCAGATAGAGTTCATTCACAAGCGCCTGACCTGGAAATTTGAGAGGAGGGATGTGTGGTAAAAATTTCTTGGCATCGATATAGATGGCATGCCCGCCGGGGGGTTCAACGATTGGGATCCCCCGTTTGAGCAGCCCCTCTCCCGCATATTCGACCGAACGGATCCGGTATTTTAAATAATCTTCCTGAATGATCTCGCCAAATCCTTGTGCCAGCGCCTCCAAATCACGCCCAGAGAGACCGCCGTATGTCGGAAAACCTTCTGTCAAAATTAAAAAGGATCTTGCCTTTTTGGCCCAATCCTGATTTTGAAGCCCCAGAAATCCCCCCATATTTCCAAACCCATCTTTTTTCGCAGACATCGTACAGCCGTCAGAAAGTCGAAACATCATCTTGGCAATCTCTTCGACCGATCTGTTCTGGTAACCCGGTTCCCGGAGTTTAATAAAATAGGCATTTTCGGCGAAGCGGGCGGCATCGAGAAAAAAAGGAATTTTATATCGATGCGCAATTCGATTTGCGCCGCGAATATTTTTCATCGAAACAGGCTGTCCGCCGTTCGAATTATTGGTCACCGTCATCATAATGAGAGGGATGCGTGAAGCCCCAACTTCTTTGATCAGGTTCTCAAGCTTTTCAAGATCCATATTCCCTTTAAAGGGGCGTCTGAGCGACGTATAGCGGGATTCAGAAACGGGGAGATCGAGGGCTTTTGCGCCGACAAATTCAATATTGGCGCGCGTTGTGTCAAAGTGGGTGTTATTGGGAATGATCGGCTGCTTCGATCCCAGAAACCGCACCGCCGCATGGAATAAGATCTTTTCCGCCGCTCTCCCCTGATGTGTCGGTAAAATCGTGCGATAGCCGGTTAAATCTTTAACGACTTTTTCGAAGCGGAAAAAACTTTTAGATCCCGCGTATGCTTCATCCCCCTCCATGAGTCTGCTCCACTGAGTTGAACTCATGGCAGCGGTGCCGCTGTCTGTCAGAAGGTCGATCAAAATATCCTTCGAATGAATATAAAAAGGATTATAGTGCGCCCGCCTGAGGATCCTCAGCCGCTCTGAGCGGCGGGTCATTCGGATTGGCTCAACCATTTTAATTTTAAAGGGCTCAATGATCGTTTTCATGTCAGATAGCGGATTCCGTGAAGGGGGTGGAGACGTGAAGCCTTCCAGGCTGGGAAAAAGGAACAAAGTCCTGTAATCAGAAAGGAGGCAAGTCCAATAACCACAAAATAACTTGCCTGCATCTGAACCGGCACGGAAGTATTATAATAGATATCGGGGAGGCGAATCAGCTCAAATCGACCCAAAAAGAGACAGATGGCATAGCCGCTTAAAAGTCCGGTCAGAAGGCCAACAGAGCCAATCACCATCCCCTGAAAAAGAAAAATATGAAGAATCTGGTTTCGATTTGCCCCCATCGCCTTCAGGATCGAAATTTCTTTTCTTTTCGTCATGACCATGCGGGTAACCGTTGTGACAATATTTAAAGCCGCAACAAGCACCATGAGAAGCAGAATGACAAACATCGCGATCTTCTCAAGTTTGAGCGCATGAAATAAATTCTTGTTGAGCCCGCGCCAATCACGAATCAAAAGAGACCGCGCCTCCGGCAGCGATTTTATTTTTTGAATAACAATGCCTGTTTTATAAATGTCCGATACCTTGATTTCAATGGCATCGATACGATGAGGAACCTCCAGGAAATCCTGGGCGTCTCTCAATGAAACAGTGATAAGCTTTGTGTCGTATTCGTAAAGACCTGTCGCAAAAAGGTTCGCCACATAATAGCTTCTCATTTTGGGGATGACCCCCAGAGGGCCAGTGGTTTCGATGGTAGAAATCACCTCGACAACATACCCTTCATAGGCGCCGATCGACTGAGCGAGTTCACTT
>CAYMPL010000002.1:0-64120 GCA_964392415.1 uncultured bacterium
TCAAAAAAGAGAGGCCGCCTAAATGACGTTTACACACCTATTGACAAAAGCCCTTTTAAAGGGCCGAATGAGAAATCCTTCGGCCCTTTTTTAATGTGGTCATCTCATTGCCTTCTTGACGATATACATTAAACTCATATACTGACCGCAATAGGGGATTTTAAACATGGACATTTCGGTCATACAATCACTCACGAAAGACTTTGAATCACACGCCAGAAAGACAGAAAATGGCGTAGAGTTTTGGTTGGCAAGAGATCTGCAGCAGTTACTTGATTACGAAGAATGGAGAAATTTTCAAAAAGTTATTTTAAAGGCAAAAATTGCCTGTGAAGGCTCTGGTCACGAAGTTTCTGATCATTTTGTTGACGTCAACAAAACGATCAATATGCCTAAGGGAGCCCAAAAAACGATTGATGATTTTATGCTCACTCGTTATGCATGCTATTTGATTGCACAAAATGGCGACTCCAGAAAGGAAACGATTGCCTTTGCACAGACTTACTTTGCAGTTCAAACTAGAAAATTAGAGCTCATCGAAAAACGTGTTTTAGAGACGGAAAGAATATCAGCTCGAAGAAAACTTGCTGATTCAGAAAAGGAGCTTTCTGGGATTATTTTTGAACAAATAGGTAAAGGCAAAAATTTTGGTGTTATTCGAAGTAAAGGCGATAAAGCTTTATTTGGCTACACGACTTCTCAAATGAAGAAAAAGTGGAACGTGAAGAAAGGAAGAGCACTCGCGGATTTTGCACCGACTATTATTTTGAAGGCCAAAGACTTCGCTGCTGAAATTACTATATTTAATGCTAAAGAGAATCGAATGAAAACGGCCCATCAAATCTCTGGTGAACATGTCATCAATAATCAAAGTGTGCGAAAAACTCTCATTGAAAGGGGTATCAGGCCAGAAAGTTTACCGGCAGAAGAAGATATTCAAAAAGTGGAAAGAAAAATTAAAACAGCCGAAAAAAAAGAACTCAAAAATCCAACTTCGTTGGAATAAAATTCTGCGTAGTTGCGTCTTGTCTTGGCGGAAATAATCATTGACATAATAAACCTGTCTATATACATAGCGTCCTCGCATGGCTTTAATTGCCAAGAAAAGGGAGGAGTATATTATTATGATGAAGAGATGGATTGTATGTCTGACGTTATTTGGTAGTATTTTTGGATCGCTAGCAATGGCTGACGAGGATCATCTTGTTTTCCTCGGAAAGGGGTTTGCTATTTCTCTTAGAAATAACAAAGTAGAAGCAATCGTACTTCCTACAAATCCAGAGGCGGCTGATGCCTTCAGAGATATTGAAAATAAAATTTTTAACGCCTGGAAAGAAGTAAGATCACTTATTATTGAGTGTCCAGCTAATTTTTTTATGAGCTCACCAACATCTGATATGCCTACGAGAGAAAACCGATTTTTGATGTTATATTCCATCGATATTTCTAACTGCAAAGAAAAGAAAAAGTAGTTTCGCCGTTAGCGCATCTCAAGATATTTATGCAGTTGGATTTGAAGTCTTACGGGGAGGTTGTCGTTTACAATCCATCCCCCCAGTTTTCCCGGTTGAAGAAGGTGGTGGACGGGAGACATAAGAATGCAATGGCATCTGTTTAAAAGTCCATACTGAGTAATCACGCTTTTGGACCACTCGTAGTCGTGACGGTCCCCAATCACAAATTTGATTTCGTCGTGAGTATTCAAATGAGAGAGATTCTCCCAGAGATTGTGTGAGGTCATTTGGCTAGAGGGTGTTTTAAGATCGATGATTTTAATCACTTTTTTATTCACTTTGGCAAGAAAAATGGCTCCAGAAGTTTCCAGTAGAACCTTGTATCCCTGTTCAACAAGAGTATCCAGAAGTTTATACACATTCTCTTGAAGAAGCGGCTCGCCCCCTGTTACTTCAACCGTTTTACAATTAAACTTTTGAATATTCTTTATAATTTCTTGGATACTCATTTTTTCGCCTTTATAAAAGGCATCTTCTGTGTCGCAATAGCTGCATCTCAGGTGGCAGCCAGTCAGGCGGATGAAAACACAAGGGACGCCTGCATGGGATGATTCTCCCTGGATGGAGTAGAAAATTTCGTTGATGGTCAGCATAATTTTTAGGCATTATATCGGGTCATTAGATTTCTTCAAGGCATTTCATTCAAGGAATTATTTTACTGAATAGCGGTAGTAGCTTATGCTATGAAAAGGTGATGTCAAAATTGAAATCGATTTTTTCATGTCAATCATGTGGTTATCAGAGCCCAAAGTGGCTTGGGAGATGCTCTGATTGCAGTCAATGGAACTCGTTTGTTGAAGAAAAGGGATTTAGGGAGCCACTGGAAAAAGTAGAGCGCCGAAGTTTTCACGATGAACGCCATCCGGCGCTTCCAATTACTTCGATTGAGTCAAAACAAGATATAAAAATTTCTACCAACCTTTTGGAGTTTGATCGCGTTTTAGGGGGGGGGTTTGTGAAAGGCTCTCTGGTTCTTATCGGTGGAGATCCGGGCATTGGGAAATCGACGCTGGCGCTTCAGTCCCTTCATGCGCTTTCAAAACAAAATCTTTCTGTGCTGTATGTTTCAGGGGAAGAATCACTTTATCAGACAAAAATTCGTGCCGAGCGCATAGGGGTTCTTCATCCGTCGCTTCTTCTTCTCTCTGAGACACTTTTAGAACATGTCATCGAAGAAATTCGAAAGCTGAAACCAAAGGCGGTTGTGATTGATTCTGTACAGACCCTTTTTTCTGGAGATTTAGAGTCTGCCCCAGGCAGCATTAGTCAGGTGAGAGAGGTGGTGTCGAGATTGATGTACATGGCAAAGCGAGAAGGGACGATCACCGTTGTAATTGGGCATGTAACAAAAGAGGGATCGATTGCGGGGCCAAGGGTGCTCGAACATATGGTTGATACGGTGCTCTATTTTGAAGGGGATGCGGGGAAAAATTACCGTATTCTGCGTGCCGTGAAAAATCGATTTGGGTCGACCAATGAAATCGGTGTCTTTGAAATGACAGAACTTGGGCTTCAAGGGGTTAAAAATCCATCCGAGCTTTTTCTTTCTGAGAGGCCCCGCAGCACCCCCGGTTCTGTTGTCGTTGCATCCGTCGAAGGGACGCGGCCGATGCTTGTTGAAATTCAGGCGCTTGTGACGCCAACAACGCTCGCAATCCCCAGAAGAACCACCATTGGTGTCGATCATAATCGGGTTGCTGTCCTGGCAGCGGTCCTGGAAAAGAGGGCCGATCTTTCGCTCTATCATCATGATGTCTATGTCAATGTGGTAGGGGGGCTTCGAATACAGGATCCGGGAGTCGATCTTGGAATTGTTGCCGCGGCCGCATCCAGTTTTCTCAATAAGTCGATCGATTCAACGACGCTTTTTTTGGGAGAGGTCGGTTTAACGGGAGAAGTTCGCGGTATTCAGCATGTCGATATTCGTGTGCAGGAAGGGGAGCGGCTTGGATTTAAAAAATGTATTTTGCCAGCATCGAATCTCAAAAAAATGAAGCGGCGGTTTGGTCTTGAATTGAGTGGAATATCAACCATAGAGGAATGTATTAAAGCGCTCTTTTAATATGGCTGATTTTTTAATTCTTTATTTTCCATATCTGGGAATTTTATTTCTCTTGATTCTTGGGGGGATTGGTCTCCCTGTTCCCGAAGATTTAACATTGGTTCTCGCAGGACAGATTGCGCTTTCAGAAAATTTAAATCTTCCTATTCTCATTTTGATCTGTTTTGGCGGTGTCATTGCGGCAGACCTCTTCCTTTTTCATGTCGGCAAGAAATATGGGCGCGCGGTCATCACACGCCGGTTTGTCAGGCGGCTCTATACACCCACACGGCGCGTTCAGGTGAAACGTGGCTTTAAAAAAATGGGGAATTGGATTGTCTTTGTGGCGCGATTTATTGGTGGATTTCGAGCCCCCGTCTTTATTATGGCGGGGGTTTTAAAAATGAGCTATCCGCGTTTTATCCTTCTCGATTTTTGCGCTGCAATCTTAAGTGTGCCTCTATTTGTTTTGGGGAGTTATTACCTCGGACAGAAATTTAGAGAGTGGACGCATGGTTTTACACTGTTTCTTATGATCCTTATGGGGCTTTTCTTTATTTATATGATTGTAAGATGGTTTTATGAATCGAGGAAAAACCACCCTCACAAAAGACATCTTTGAACCGCTGTCTTCCATTGAGAAATGAGCTTTTGACGGATCTTTCGGTTAATAACAGGAATGAATTCTTTCTCCTTTTGCCATGCCTTTTTAAGGTCTGAGAGGTCTTTCCAAAAACCGACACCGAGCCCTGCCAGAGAGGCAGCCCCAAGAGCTGTTGTCTCAATATTTTTAGGTCGAATGACGCGTGTTTGCAAAATGTCGGATTGAAACTGCATTAAAAAATCGTTTTGTGCGGCTCCTCCGTCTACTTTGAATATCGATATTTTTTTCCCAAGATCCTTTTGCATCGCTTCCAAAAGATCGTGGTTTTGGAATGCAATCCCTTCTAAAGTGGCCCTTGCGATGTGGCCTGCTGTTGTCCCTCGTGTTAAGCCACAAATAATTCCTCTTGCGTCACTCCTCCAATAAGGGGCGCCAAGCCCGGTTAAAGCAGGGACAAAAACGACACCTTCAGATGAGTCAACGGTTTTTGCCAGCCCTTCAATTTCGCCGGAAGAATGAATGATTTTAAGCCCGTCCCTCAGCCACTGAACAGCCGCGCCTGCAATGAAGGCGGAACCTTCCAGGGCATAAGTCGTTTTTCCATTGAGTTGCCAGGCAACGGTACTTAATAAGTTCTGTTTTGAATGAATAATCTTGGATCCTGTATTCAACATCAGAAAAGATCCTGTTCCGTAGGTACATTTTGCTTCCCCAGCGCTGAAACAGGCCTGGCCAAAGAGCGCCGCCTGCTGGTCGCCAGCTATTCCCGAAATCGGAATACCATCGGGGAGGTGATGGACATTTTTTGTTTTGCCAAAAACTTCGGAAGAAGAACTGATTTCTGGAAGGATCTGTTTTGGGATATTCAGTATTTTTAACAACGCTTCATCCCACTGCAACAACTTCAAATCCATAAGAAGGGTTCGTGATGCATTTGAGGGATCGGTTCTATGTGTCATTCCACCAGTCAGCTTCGACAAAAGGAAACTATCAATCGTACCGAAAGCAATCGATCCATTGACAGCCCTTCTTCGAAGGGCTGTCGATTCATCCAGATACCATTTAATTTTTGTTCCCGAAAAATAGGGATCAAGCAAAAGCCCTGTTTTTTTCTGAAAAATCGGCTCCTTTTTGGCTTTTTTGAGCTTTTGGCAAATCGATTCCGTCCGTCTGCATTGCCAAACAATCGCCTTTGCAACCGGCTCCCCTGTTTTTCGATCCCAAAGGCAGGTTGTCTCTCTCTGATTGGTGATCCCGATGGCCGCAATATCGGTTGCTTTAATCCCGCTTTGTTCAAGAACCTTTTGAACAGAAGTGAGAGTGGACGACCAAATGTCATTCAGATCATGTTCAACCCACCCCGGCCTCGGATAATATTGGGGAAATTCCTGGTTTGTTTTTGCAAGAATATGGAGATTTTGGTCAACCAAAAGAACGGTTGTTCCTGTGGTGCCTTGATCAATTGCCAAAATATAGGATTTCACCGTCTGTGCTTATGGCACAGTCTGTGGGACTTGATCAACACATTCTTTGGTGGGGCAAGGGGCTGAAACTTTTCTCCCCAGCTGATCCCACCAGCGCTTTATAGGCGTGTCGATCTGGGAAAGAAGAAGCGCCACAAATAGAATCGTTGCAACAAGCGTTAGAATATACTCAAGGGTTGCCTGCCCCGTTTTTGTCTGCATGCCCTCCTGATTATATACAGAAAAAAAGGGGGGTAAATTAAAAAATTTGCAAAAATTTTTTTAGCTATGCTATAATTATAATTGAAAGTCAGAGAGAAGCCCTTTTAAAGGGCTTTTTTTTTGGCCAAATTTGAGCTATATTTCGCCCCATTAGGATATTGCTCATGAACCGGCAAACTTTCTTTTTAATAGTTCTTTTTCTGGTAGTTGGTGGGGCGGCTTATTTCTACCTCAACCGTGAAATCATCAATAAACCGAAAACCGAACTCGATTATCCTAATCCTATTTTAAAAGTAGGTGGAATCGCCCCGCCCCTTAATCTGCAGGACATAGAAGGGAAGATCCATCACCTCGAAGAGTATCGTGGCAAGGTGGTTCTCATTAACTTCTGGGCCACTTGGTGTCCTCCGTGTCTCATTGAGATGCCTTCGCTGGTTTCTGTTTACAAACAATTTAAAGATAAAGGATTTGAAATTTTAGCCATTAATTTGGATGAGAATCCAAAGGCTGTGCATGAATTTTTGAAGTCGATCGAACTCCCTTTTAAAATTTTTATAGATCCGCAGGGAACCACTGCACAAAGCTATCTTGTTTATGGTCTTCCCTATACTGTCCTCCTCGACCGTGTTGGGAAAGTCCAATTTAAGGTATTTGGCGGTCACGATTGGGATCGGGGCGAGCCATTTGAAAAGATTAAATCGCTGTTATAAGAAAGAGCATGGCTCCCTCCACTGAAGTTTCACTTAAATTTCGTCTGAAACTGATTCTTTTTTTTGGATTTTTGTTTTTAATTTTTTATGGGGCGACCAATCGTTATCCGATCTTCGAGCCTAAACTTTTGCCATTAACGCTGATTGATGATTTTTTCGGATTTCATCCCTGGACAGTATGGATTTATATTTCAGATTATTTTTTGATGTTTTGTCCCCCCTTTTTCATCAGAAAAAAGGAGGTCGTGGAGCGATTGATAAAAGCGGTAGTCATGAATTTTTTGCTTCACTTTCCCATTTTCTTCCTTATCCCAACAACGATGATTCGCCCCCCTTTAGTTGAAGAGAACCTTACCAATACTGTATTTCATTTCATGCAGCTCATCGACACCCCCGTGAACTGTTTCCCGAGTCAGCATGTGAGTCTCTGCTTTGTGATGGCAATGACTTTTATAAGTTATAAGAAAAAAATGGGCGTTTTATTTTTGGTTTGGGCAGTTTTAATTTCACTCTCCACCATGACAACAAAGCAGCACTATATTTGGGATGTTCTGGGGGGGCTCACCGTGGCAGCGATCATCTATGTTGTGGTGTTTCGCAGGGCCAAACAGCCGCAGATAGCGCTTAACAATTAGACGGAATAAAGAGAATTGTATTGCTTGTTATGGATCTCATTGGGCTGCCTTCCAAACAGGTTCAACACTATTATGCATTTTGGCCTTTAAAAATAACCTTTTTGCAGAAATTGTCTCCAAAATGATAGGGGAGATATTCGTAAGAGGGGAGATCAAAGAAAGCAAGATCTGCCTCTTTTCCAATTTCTATGGAGCCGATTTGATTTTCACGCCCCAGAGATTTTGCCGCATTAAAGGTCATTGCCGATAGAATCTCTGGAACGGTCATCTTCATTTGTGTTGCTGCGATGGTGGCGATGAGAGGGAGATTTTGGGTTGGAGAGGAACCGGGATTAAAATCGGTTGCGAGTGCAACGACAATTCCTTCGTCAATCAGCTTCCTCGCGGGGGCATACGGTTTCCCCAGAAAAAATGAGGTGCCGGGAAGAAGCGTTGCTACGGTCATCGATTTTTTGAGCGCCGAAATTCCTTTTTTTGAAATTGCCATCAGATGGTCGACGCTATGGGCGCCAAGTTTTACGGCAAGTTCCGTCCCCCCCAATGCCTTAAATTCATCCGAATGAATCCGGATTTTTAAATGGGCGGCCGCAGCGGCCTTTAAAATTCTTTCTGTCTGTTTGAGAGAAAAGAACCCTTCATCTATAAAAACATCACAAAATTCAGCAAGTTTCCGTTTGGAAATTTCTGGAATCATTGTGTCGCAGATTAAAGAAACGTAAGCCTCTTTTTTGTTTTTAAATTCGGGTGGGAAGTCGTGTGCCCCAAGAAATGTTGGAACAATGCGTGTCTCATTTTCCTTTTTTAAGGCTTCGATAACCTCGAGTTGCTTGATCTCGTCTTCGTAAGAGAGGCCATAGCCGCTTTTAATTTCTAACGTTGTAATGCCGAATGAGTTGGCCTGAGCGAGACGCCTTTTTGAAAGTTCTAAAAGTTCTGAAAAGGAGGTGCTACGTGTCGAACGAACAGTCCTTTGGATTCCCCCACCCCCCCTTGCAATTTCTAGGTAGCTTTTCCCTTCGCATCTCAGGGAGAATTCTTCATGGCGTGAACCGGAAAAGACAAGATGGGTGTGCGCATCAACCAAGCCAGGAAGAATAACCATCCGTTCAGCATCGATCTCTTTCTCAAATGTCTTTGGAGCATCTTTTTCTTTTCCAACCCAGACAATTTTTTCACCCTCGATGAGGATTGCCCCGTCTTCAATGACGGAAAGATCCTCTTTGTTGGGTCGGACCCCCTTTTTCTTTGCCACGCCGGCGAAGGTGACGATTTGGCGACTATTTCGGATGAGTATTTGCATCAGCTATAGCATCGGGATGTTGATTTTCTTTTTCTTTGCAACCGATATCGCTGTCTCATATCCAGCATCGGCATGACGAAGGATGCCCATAGCTGGATCAGAATTTAAAACGCGACTCAGTCGCTTTGATGCTTCTTTCGTTCCATCCGCGACAATAACCATTCCTGCGTGAAGGGAGTAGCCGATCCCAACACCTCCTCCATGATGGAACGAAACCCAGCTTGCACCATTGACCGCATTGATCAGCGCGTTGAGAATCGGCCAGTCGGCAATGGCATCGCTCCCATCTTTCATCCCCTCTGTCTCCCGGTTTGGCGAAGCGACGGAGCCACAATCGAGATGATCTCTGCCGATCACGATCGGCGCCTTGATTTTTTTCTTTGCGACAAGGCGGTTAAAAATCTCGCCGGCAATAGCCCTTTCGCCGTAACCGAGCCAGCAGATTCTGCTGGGGAGCCCCTGAAAATGAACTTTTTCCCGTGCCAGAGTCAGCCATTGTTTCAATGCTGTATTCTTCTGGAATGTTTTTATGATTTCCTGATCGGTCAAATAAATGTCTTTGGGATCTCCTGATAGCGCCACCCATCGAAAGGGCCCCTTTCCTTCACAAAAGAGGGGGCGGATATAGGCAGCGACAAAACCAGGAAAATTGAAAGCATCTTTCAGCCCCCCCAGTTTGGCCTGTCCCCGGATATTGTTTCCATAATCGAAAACATGAGCTCCCTTTTTCTGAAGATCGAGCATCGCCTGCACATGAATGACAATAGAGTCGACCGCGCGCTGAATATATTCTTTCGCATTTTCCCTTCGAAGCCTTGCTGCTTCTGAGACAGAAAGTCCTTTGGGGATATAGCCGTTTAGCGTATCGTGGGCGCTCGTTTGATCTGTGACGAGATCAGGGACGATATTTGATTCAACGAATTTCGGATAGATCTCAGCGGCGTTGCCAAGGAGTGCGATCGATTTGGCTTCCCCTTTTTTCTGAAAGGAGTGCGCAAGTTCAATCGCTTCCTCGAAAGAGTCTGTTTTCATATCCACATATCCTGTTCGAAGCCTTTTTTCGATCCTTTCAGGATCGACCTCAACGCCAATAAATACAGCCCCGTTCATCGTTGCCGCAAGGGGTTGGGCGCCGCCCATTCCGCCGAGTCCTGCCGAGAGGATAAGTTTTCCATGGAGATCGCCGGCAAAATGTTTTTGCCCAGCAGAAGAAAAAGTTTCATAGGTTCCCTGAAGGATCCCCTGCGTGCCGATATAGATCCAGCTTCCAGCCGTCATTTGTCCGTACATGATCAGTCCCAGCGCTTCGAGTTTTCGAAATTCATCCCACGTCGCCCAAGCTGGCACAAGATTTGAATTAGCGATGAGCACGCGGGGGGCATCTGTGTGTGTTGGCAAAATGCCCACCGGTTTTCCGGACTGAACCAGAAGCGTTTCATTATTGTTAAGACTTTTTAGAGAGCGGAGTATCGCGTCAAAACATTGCCAGTTGCGTGCCGCTTTTCCAGTCCCCCCATAAACAATAAGCTCTTCGGGTTTTTCTGCAACGTCTGGCTCTAAATTGTGCTGGATCATTCGAAAAGCGGCTTCCTGGGCCCACCCCTTGCACTCCTTTTTCCCGCCACGCGGCGCACGGATGATGCGTTTCATAAAAGCTCGCGCTTAGTTACCTCATCAATGAGAGGGAAGATGGTTTTTAATTTTTCGATATCATGGGAGAAGACACGATCTTTATGGATCGGCTCGACATGTTTTCTAATGGTTGCCATGACCTTTTCAAGAAGAGGGGATGTCTTGAGGGGGCGTTGATATTCTATCCCCTGGCTGGCTGCCAAAAATTCAATCGCCAAAACAGACTCCGCATTTTTTAATATCTCTTTTGCTTTTAACGCGGCATGCGGCCCCATGCTGACATGATCCTCTTTATGACAACAGGTTGGAATGGTGTCGACACTCGATGGATGAGCAAGGACTTTGTTTTCGGAAGCAAGGGCCGCAGCTGTATAATGGGGGCCCATGAGCCCTGAGTTGATCCCTTCGCGCGGCGCAAGAAATGCGGTATGTCCGCTAAATTTGGGATCGAGAAGCTTTTCTATCCTTCGCTCTGAAATGTTGACAATGGTTGTTGCTGCGATGGAGAGAAAATCCATTGCCTGTGACAGATATTGTCCATGAAAATTGCCGCCATGCACCCACTTTTTTTTTCTCGCGAAAAAAAGGGGGTTGTCCGTCACAGAACTGAGCTCAGTTTCGATGATTTGCCGCACGAATGCCAAAGCATCGCGGCTGCTTCCATGAACCTGCGGAATGCAGCGAAATGAATAGGGATCTTGAACTCTGTCACAGTTCTTGTGATGTTTCTGAATGTCGCTATTTGCAGTCAATTTCCAAAGCTTTTCGGCAACGGTTTTTTGTCCGCGATGAGGACGAAGGTTGTGAAGATCCCGATCAAACGGAAGCCTTGAACCCTGAATGGACTCTAAACTCAGGGCCGACGCAATATCAAACAGCCGGAATAAAGTTTCGGCTTTTAAGACGTTTATGGCAGAAATTGCTTCCATCATTTGTGTTCCATTGATAGCCGCAAGTCCTTCTCTGCCGGTAAGTTCGATCGGTGTTGTTTTTGAAAGGGCAAGCGCTCTTTTGCCGCTCATGCGAGCCCCTTGATACAAGGCTTCCCCCTCCCCCACAAGAACGAGAGCGAGATGCGCGAGGGGGGCAAGATCCCCACTGGCCCCCACGGATCCTTTGGAAGGGATCAGTGGGAGGACATTTTTGTTTAAGAGTTCAATCAGTTTTTTTACAACAAGCGGACGAACGGCTGAATATCCACGACTTAAGGCATGGGCCCTTAAAAGCAGGATGGCCCGGACTTCGCGAGGTTCAAGGAATTCGCCAACGCCTGCACTATGGGAACGAATCAGGTTGAGTTGAAGGGACTTCATTTCTGCGGGTAAAATACGGACATCGCAGAGAGCGCCAAATCCTGTGTTTACGCCATAAATAATTTCATTCTTTTTCAATTTTTCTTCGAGAAAGCGAAGACTGTCATTCATTTTTGATTGAGAGACAGGGGAGAGAGAAACAGAGAGATCGTCTCTAACAATATTTTCAAATTTCTTGAGAGTTAAATTTGTCCCATCAATTGCAAATGCCATATTGCGCCATCATGTTTTCAGTCAATCATTAAACCGTTCTTTAAGTTCCCGGGTCTGCTGGGTTGTCACATGCGAGATGCTCGTCAGGTAATAAGAGAATTCATTGAAAGTCAGATTCGTTGTGGGCCTGAGCATTTTTAGAATAATTTCGTTGTTTCGATTGATGCCAAAGGAGGCGCCGAGTGATTCTTCCACGTTGTCGTTTAGTTCGAGCAGTTTTCGATAAAATGTCGAAATGTTTGAATGGGGGAGGGACATAATTTTGGATTGAAGGATCATAAATCCTTTTACGACGATAATATAGATAGCTGATCCATTTTGCGAAACAGACCAGATATTTGGAGCCTTTTTCACAGACTCGGGGTCGATCCCCAAATCTTTGAGAAATGAGGCAATCAATTCAATGTCATTTAAGTCAGCCATTGAGCTTTTCCCTCATCTGGGCAATCGTTTGTCTATAGTCAGCGGTTTTAAAAATAGCTGAACCCGCCACAAAAATGTCGACTCCCGCTTTAGCGAGGTCAGAAACATTGGCGCCATTGATCCCGCCATCGACCTCTATTTCGAAAGCATGGTTATGAGTCTCTCGATATTTTTCAAGTTTTTTTATCTTTTCCAGGGTTTCGTCGATAAATTTTTGGCCTCCGAAACCGGGATAGACACTCATCACCAGCACAAAATCGACAACATCAAAATAATCGTTGAGCTTTGAAATGTTGGTATGGGGATTTATGGCAATACCTGCTTTTGCCCCCATTTTTTTAATTTGTGCAACAATTTCAGGGGAAGCCGTCGGGGCTTCGCAGTGAAATGAAATCATATCTCCCCCTGCTTTGATAAAGGCTTCAATATACTTTTCAGGGGCTTCAATCATCAGATGAACATCGAGAGGGAGTTTTGTGCATTCCCGAATAGCTTCAATAATAAAGGGGCCTATCGTTAAATTAGGCACAAAATGTCCGTCCATGACATCAAGATGCAAAAGATCGGCGCCAGCGGCCTCGACATTCAAAATTTCATCTTTTAACTTTGTAAAGTTTGCGGACAAGAGCGAAGGGGCAATTTTAAATTTTTTTTTAAACATGGAAACAAGAACCTGGCGTTATCGGATTTCCCTTTAAAAATTCTGATACTGGCATCCTTTTTTTATTGGGTTTCTGAACTTCTGTCAATAAAAGAACCCCCTTGGGTGTTTCAACGGAAATTCCTTCAGCCGAAACGGTTTGAATTTTTCCGGGGATGCCCGCCATTTCTTCCGTAAGGAGTTTTGCATGATGAATTTTGAGAGGCTCCCTGTCACAGAGAGTAAATGTTCCAGGCCAGGGATTTGCCCCTCTGATAAGATTAAAAATAAACCGGGCAGGTTGCTGCCAGTTGATTCGCCCCATCTCTTTTCTTAATTTAGGGGCAAACGTAGCCTCCTTTTCATTCTGTGGCCGCGGTGAAATCTTATTTTCCCGTAGAAAAGAGATGGTTTGGGATAGTAGATCCGAGCCGATATTCGAGAGTTTTTTTTCAAGAGAAAAATAATCGTCCGAATCGTCAATATCAATCGATTTCTGCATTAATATATCGCCAGCATCCATCTTCTCTATAATATAGGCAATGGTTACACCTGTTTCTTTGTCACCATTGATAAGCGCCCACTGCATGGGCGCTGCCCCCCGGTATTTGGGTAGGAGAGAGGGGTGGACGTTAATAACTTTATATTTCGGGATGTCTAAAATTTTTTTCGGAAGGAAGAGGCCATAGGCAACAACCACAATTAAATCTGGTGAAAGCCTCTCGATTTCACGAATCGCCGGTTCAGATTTCAATGATTCTGGTTGAAAACAGGGTATTTTTAATTTTTGGGCAATTTCTTTGATGGGGGGAGAAGTTTTTTTTTGTCCCCTCCCCTTGGGTCGATCGGGTTGGGTAAATACGGCAACAACATTTTCCTTTTTTGCGATTCCCTCTAAAGAGGAAATCGCAAAAGAGGGGGTGCCCATAAAAATAATTCTCCACGGCTCAATCTGATTTTTTGTCATTCCAGCGCCCCCAGGTCGTCAAAATGTTTTGGGGGTTTGTCCTTTAATACATTTTTATATTTTTTAAGAAGAAGCCCTCTTTTAAGTGGACTCAAGTGGTCAATGTAGAGTTTTCCATTTAAGTGATCTGTTTCATGTTGAAGAGCCACAGCCAGAAGTCCTTCCGCAGACAAGGTTTTCTTGGTTCCTCTGATATCCTGATAGCGTACCGTGACCCTGTTGAACCGCCTTACGATTTCACGGACGCCAGGGATGCTCAAACACCCTTCCTCGAAAGTAAAGGGTTCTTTTTTATCGATAATTTCGGGATTAATAAAAACCAAAAGTTTCTTTTTCTCTTTTTCTTCGGGTTTTTCCGCTTTTTTCCAGATCACATCGATAACCGCCATTCGCAAGGATAATCCGACTTGGTTTGCAGCGAGCCCGACTCCAGGCGCACCATACATCGTTTCGGCCATGTCCTGAATGAGCATTTCAAGGTTTTTGTCGTGAAAGTCTACAATAGGAGACGTTTTTTTTCTTAAGACCGGAGAGGGATGGGTTACTATTTTGAATAGGGCCATAAAGGTTTCAATTTTTGTCGTCTATCGAGGAGATAAAAGCTAATAATCGCAAAAAGTATATTGGGTGTCCATGCGGCAATAATCGGGGGGAGCGCGCCACTATATCCAAACGATAGGCTTGCATTAAGACATATCCAATAAAAGAAAGCAATGCCAAGGGCAGTCGAACTGCTTAAAGCGACCCCCCCCGCCTTGGGGTGTCTTGCTGAAAAAGGGATTCCTAAAAAAGCCATGATAAGACATGCAAGCGCGTAAGAAATTTTAGCATGGAGATTGACCTGATGCCTTACCGTGTTAAAGCCGGCTTTTTTGTGTTTTTCAATGTATTCGGCAAGATCGTGGAAACTGAGTGTTTCGAGTGACGTTGTTTCTTTGAAATCTTCCGGTTTTTCCGTAATATAGTCCGCTGTTTTCGTTTGAAAGGTATGAGAGATCGGAAAATCTTCTAAAAAAGTAATAGAGATGCCGTCCTCGATCGTCCACTTCGACTTATTATAATAAGCTTTCTGCGCAATGATCTGTTCGACAAGTTTAAATTGATCGTCAAGGAGGTAAATATAGACACCAGCGATAAGATTTTCGTCAGGGTTGTAAGCGGCTATGTTATAGATAGCATTTTTGGAGCGATACCAGATGCCCTGAGTCTTAAAAATCTGATACGCCAAGTCCCCCCGCACCTCCCGATTAAAGATATAACGAGCCTTTTCCAAAGTGGGGGGAACCATGAGATCGACAACAAAAAAATTGCCTATGCCGATCAGCGTGGAAAGAATGAGGATGACCGCCGATATTCTTTGAAGGCTGATCCCACAAGCATGCATGGCAATGAGCTCCGAGTTCTTTGAAAGGGTGTTGAGGACGAACAGGCTGCCTATCATACAGGCAACCGGAATCATTTGTGAGACAATGTGCGGGAGCTGAAGAAGCGTGAATTGAATCAGCGCCAGGGTCAGCCCATCTTTGATTGAACGCTGCAGGAGATCGACCAGGAAATAGAGCAATGCGAAAACAGTGATAGAGGAGAAGAAGTATTTGAGGAAGTCTTTGGAGATATAGCGGTCGATGATTTTCATAACAACTTATTATAACAAGCTCAATGGATCCACGTCGATCTTAATTGTTGGCGATTGAAACAACTCTTTTTCATATTTTAGCAGGTTATCCATAAATGACTTAATCAGAGAATGAGAGGGGCTTTTTATTAACATATGAAACCGATATTTATTTTTTATCCTGGAAAGGGGCGCAGGGGCCGGGCCTAAGATTTCAAGGACTGAAAGCCCTTTTTGTGTGGCAGAGATTTTTTCAGAAATGGCTCTGAGCCGCTTCAGTTTCTCAAATGCTTTTTCAGCGCGAACATCTGAGCTTCTAAAACGAACAATTCTTGAAAAAGGGGGATAGTTTAGTTCCTTTCTAAAGGACATTTCCCGCGTATAAAAGCCTTCATAATCATGATCTTTGGCAAATTGCAAGCTATAGTGAGAGGGATTGTAGGTCTGAACGATGACGGATCCCTCTTTTTTACCGCGGCCGGCACGACCGGCCACCTGGGTCAGGAGCTGAAAGGTGCGTTCGGGGGCCCTAAAATCGGGAATGTTTAATGAAATATCGATCAGAATAACCCCCACCAGGGTGACATTTGGAAAATCGTGTCCTTTGGCAACCATCTGGGTGCCAATCAAAATGTCTGTTTTTCCACTCCCAAAATCTGAAAGAATTTTTAAGAGCGTCCCCCCTTTTTGTGTGGATGACCGGTCTAGGCGAGCGATCTTTGCATCTGGAAAATAGCGTTTTAACTCTTCTTCAACTTTTTCAGTTCCCAACCCCACAGGGAACATTTTTTGTTCCTGGCATTGCTGGCACCTGTCGGGAACCGGGCGACTAAATGCGCAGTGATGACAGAGGAGTTTGTGGGTTTTTATGTAGACGGTCAATGAAATGGAGCAGTTGGGGCATTTCATGACGAAGCTGCACACCTCGCAAAGCAAAAAAGGGGCATATCCGCGGCGGTTTAGAAACAAAATTGCCTGTGAATGACTGTTTAGGGTTTCCGTAAGCGCATGAAGCAGCCGGTTCGAAAAAATAAATTCTTCTCCGAACCTTCCCGGGTGCTTTTTGAGATCGATGATTTCTATGGCCGGCAATGGCCTGTCGTCGATACGCTTGGAGAGCGTGAGAGATTTTAGTTTTTGTTTTTTGCAGTTGTCATAAGACTCAAGGGAGGGGGTTGCGGAGCCTAAGATAACAACAGATCTTTCAAGCTGGCCCCGTACCAGCGCCACGTCCCGCGCGTGGTAGCGAAATCTTTCTTCTTGTTTAAATGAAGAATCGTGTTCTTCATCCACAACGATAATACCCAGATTTTCAAAGGGGGCAAAAACGGCGCTTCTTGCCCCAACGACTATTGAAACCTCTTTCTTTCTGATTTTGAGCCATTCCTGATAGCGCTCTTTTTTACTGAGTTTGCTGTGAAGAACGGCAATTTGGTTTGGGAATCTGTCTTCAAAGCGGCTGATCAGCTGGGGGGTGAGAGAAATTTCAGGAACGAGAACAATCGCCTCTTTACCATTCCGCAATGCCGTTGCGATGATTTTTAGGTAAATTTCCGTCTTACCGCTTCCGGTGATACCGTAAAGCAGGTAGGGGGCGAAAGCCGCCGCCTCAAGATCTTTTTCTAGTCTGTTTAAAATCATCTGTTGTTCATCTGTAAGACGAACAGGGCGCTGAGTCGGAAGGACAACAGAAGCGATTTTTTGTTTTTTCAGCTCTCTTTCAGATGTTGCCGCTGAAACAGGAATAGCGCACTTAATAATTTCTCCGAGGGGTGACGCATAATAGCCTGAAAGCCACTGAAAAAGCCGCAAAAGCTTTTCAGAAATGGGGGGTCCTGCCACCACCCCTAAAATTTCTTTACTATTTGGAAAATGGGAATCTGAAAATGCGACAACAGTCGATAATATCTTTCGGTTTCGAAATGGAACCCACACCCGTGTGCCGATATCAATGGGGGCTGTTTCTGAAGATGGAATGCGGTAATTAAATGTCTGAAATAAAGGAAGCGGGACCGCAACTTCGATGTCTCGGTCCCCCAGACCTTTTACAGTCATTTATCGATACTCTCGCACAAATTTATCGAGAACTTCCTTATGGATGGGGTCGTCAAAGGCTTTCATTTCGTGGCCAGCGATGATTTTGGGGGAGAAGAAATTGTCTGCATAGTTTGTGGAGGTATCTATTTTTTCAAATGAAGATTCAAGTGAAATGCCTGGAATACCGCTTTCCTGAACCTCAATTTTTTGGGGGTATTTAAAAATCAAACGGGAGGAAAAAGTTAACTCCCTGTAATTTTTAAAAAGGATCTCTCGCCCGTCATATTCGATTTTTTGAGGCAAAAAGAGATCTTTTTCAAAAAAGATCTTTTTTGAAGAATCGCCAAAAGGGGAGAGCAGCAAAATCAGATTTTTTTCCAGCTTTTCCGGTGCGGCCCGTTCAATCTTTCCCAATTTTGTCAGCGAAACAGAGGCGGATATCTTCCATTGAGCTGTTTGGGGCGCTTTTTCTTTTGTGTTCTTATTTTCTTCTTCAGATTCTTCACGTTCCGCCTCAATCAATTCTGCATGGGTGAGAGATGGTATGAGCGATTCCATGTCGGTTGTGAAGAAGAGGGCAGGCCAAAAATGGAGGGGGGCCGCATCGAGAGATTCTACCTTTTTATTATAAATCATTTTTCGTTCTTTCCCGTTCCGCCCGGTCCGAAGAAGGGTTAACGAAACTCCATTGCAGAGATAATCAAATCGTATGGTTGAATTATTTTTAAAATATATTGTCTCCACGCATCGAAATGAAATAGGGGTGTAGAAGCCTTCCAGGAAATCAATTTTATGAGTAACAAAAATTCTCTTGAGGTATTTTCTTGTGGAAACGTTATTTTCAAGAATGGTTTCAGCTGGCAGCAAAAAGGCAAGGGATGTTTGGGGCCCAAAGAAATAAAAAAAGAAGATGAACCATGCGAATGGAAATTTATTCATGCGGCAGCGACTGAAGCGTTTCCAAAAGCGCTTTCCTGAGCTCTTTTCGGCGGAGCCCATAATAAAGGTTTGCGTGGAGGAATCCCAATTTGTCCCCAACGTCGAATCGCTTTCCTTCATAACAGTATCCTAAGATTTTTTCTGAGTTGAGCAAGCTTTTTAATCCATCGGTCAATTGAATTTCCCCACCCACGCCGGCTTGCGTTTTCTCAAGATGCTCAAAAATTTCCGGTTTTAAAATATATCTTCCAATCACCGCCAATCGGGACGGGGCCTCGGCAGGAGTCGGTTTTTCAATCAGCGATCTGATATCAAATAATCCTGGTTTGACAGGAGTGACATCCGCAATTCCATAAAGAGGGGTCTGATTTTGTGAAACTTCCATAAGCGCTATGATCGAAGCTTTCTCGCTATTGTAAATATCGATGAGCTGCTTCAAACATGGGACTTTTGCATCTACCAGGTCATCTCCCAGAAGAATCGCAAAAGGTTCATTTCCAACGACATCCCTGGCGCATAAAATGGCATGTCCAAGGCCGAGAGGATATTTTTGTCTGACCGTTACAATGTTTACTTCTTGTGAAAGTCGCCGCATTTCTTTAAGCAGCGTCTCCTGTTTTCGCTCTTTCAGGACGGTTTCAAGTTCAAGGTGTGTGTCAAAATGGTCCTCAATCGCCGATTTGGCATGGGAATTGATAAAAATGATCTGTTGAATGCCGCTGAGGAGCGCTTCTTCGACTATATATTGAATGGAGGGCTTGTCGACGATCGGAAGCATCTCTTTTGGGATCGTCTTTGTAACCGGCAAAAAGCGCGTTCCAAGACCCGCCACAGGGATAAGCGCTTTTCGGATTTTCATAATCTTTAAGCAGACCTTTCGCTTTCTTCAGCCTCAGTTTTGCACCGGATGCAGAGGGTGGTAACGGAGCGTGCCTTGAGCCTGGCCTGTGAAATCTCTCCACCACATGATTCACAGATCCCAAATTCACCCAGATCGATTCGCTCCAGCGCCTCTTTAATCTTTGTAATCAATTTCCTTTCACGATCGCGGATTCGCAGCAAAAAATTACGGTCTGTTTCAAGGGCTGCCCGGTCGGTAGGATCTGGAAATGTCTCTTTGTTCTCCTCATCCGCCATCCCTCCCGCCGTGGAAGAGGCTTCCTTCAGCAGTTCCTGAAGCTGTTTTTGGAGAAGTCCTTTAAACATTTCTAGCGACTTTACGTTCATGGCAACCGCGAAAAATAGACGAAAATATAGGCAATGTAAAGCGTTTTTTTGAAGACAGCAAGATGTAATTTTGATATGCGAACTGAGATGGCCGAATTTAAAAACCTTGATTTTTACGAACTCGATCAACTTCTTAGTTCTGAAGAGAAAATGATACGGAAAACGGTCAGAGAGTTTGTAGAAAAAGAGGCATTACCCCTTCTCAATGATTGTTATGAAGAGGCTGTTTTCCCAACACAGCTTATCCCAAAGATGGCGGAAATGGGACTGCTCGGTTCACAACTGAAAGGATACGGATGTGCCGGGTTGAATCAGGTGAGCTATGGACTCATCATGCAGGAGCTTGAGCGCGGCGATAGCGGGTTGAGAAGTTTTGTCTCTGTTCAGGGATCGCTCGTCATGTATCCGATTCTTACGTTTGGTTCAGATGAGCAGAAAGAGAAATGGCTTCCGCTTCTTCAACAGGGGAAGGCGGTGGGCTGCTTTGGATTGACTGAACCATCGGCGGGTTCTGATCCGGCAAGCATGAAAACAAAGGCGGTAAAAAAGGGGGATCATTATATCTTGGATGGCGCCAAAGCGTGGATTACAAACGGTTCAATAGCTGACGTGGCTGTTGTCTGGGCGAAAACCAATGAAGGAGTTCGGGGTTTTTTGGTCGAAAAAGGAACTCCCGGTTTTGAGACAAAAGACATATCAGGGAAATTTGCGCTAAGGGCTTCAAGGACGAGTGAGCTTTTCTTTCAGAGCTGTAAAATTCCAGCAAAAAATTTGTTACCAAAAACCGATGGGTTAAAATCGGCGCTGATGTGTCTCAATCAGGCCCGGTATGGCATTGTTTGGGGCGTTATTGGGGCTGCTTTGGATTGTTTCCATCGCGCCCTTGAATATTCAAAAGAGAGGGTCGCATTTGGAAAGCCGATCGCTTCATTTCAGCTGGTCCAGAAAAAATTGGCGTGGATGGTTTCAGAAATTACAAAAGCTCAACTTTTGGCCTGGCGGCTCGGCATCTTAAAAGAAGAAGGGAATGCGAAGCATTATCAGGTTTCACTTGCCAAACAAAATAACTGTTGGATGGCCCTTGAAGTCGCGCGTTTGGCCCGTGATATTTTGGGCGCTAATGGAACTGCGTATGCTTATGGAGTTGGCCGCCACATGTGTAATTTGGAAGCGGTCAAAACGTATGAAGGGACTGACGATATTCACTCGTTGGTTGTAGGAGAAGCGGTTACAGGAATTGCCGCGTACCGATGAACACAAAATGGACGTCATTCCGAGGGCGAAGCCCGAGGAATCTCACTCTTATTTTCTTTGTGTTGTGCTTCCCTTTGGCTGCAATCTCTGAGTCGTATCAGGGGACGCGCGGCTTTGCGCTTTCGGGAGCTCTGCGTGGAACGGTGAGCCTGAATGAGGCGATCTATTTTAATCCGGCGGCCTTTGCCTTTGCATCTCGTTATTCTATTGAAGGGGGATCTTCCTTTTTGCCAATGCCAGGAGCAAAGCCTGCTTGGATCTACAGCGGTTCTGTCATTGATTCCCAGACTAAATGGCTTTCAGGGGGCTTTGGTTATTATCATAAGACACAAGACATAGAGTCTGGCAAAAAAACCGAAAATGCCTATCACCTGGCGTTTTCAAAAATTCTAAGTTCTGTGATCGCTTTGGGGACAACGGGAAAGTATATCGAATTTAAAGATGCTGTTGATGAGAGAGAGGCAATCGATTTCGATGTTGGAGCGTTTTTGGTTCTGACACCCAAAATCCAGGTCGGGATAGTTGGCCAGAATCTACTTTCCAGGGATGTTTCTTTGATCCGTCAGTTCGGATTGGGCTCCCGGTTTCAGGTGGTCGATTTTTTCTTTGCCTCTGTCGATCTTCTCAAAGAGGATCGGGGCTCTTTTATGGAGAATGTGTCGTTGCATACAGGGATTGAAATGATTCATGAGAATGGTTTGGTGCTGCAAGGGGGGCTTTCCCTGTCGGATAAATCTGCCAAAAATCTCTACAGTGTCGGCATCGGCTGGTCCCAGCACAAATTTGGCCTTTTCTACGCTTTTCAGAACTCCATGGACGGCCTCGCGCGACAGACACACGCGCTGAGTTTAAGAGTCTTTTATTAAATAGGTAATTCTTTGCTGTCTGGTATATGGGTTTTCATCAATCGCAACGTTCACTCCAAAAACCTCAAGAATATTTTTTTCCGTCAAAACCTCTTTAGCGGCGCCCTGCGCAAAAATGCTTTCATTGTGAATCAAAATGACATCGTCGCTCCACTCGGATGCCAGATGAAAATCATGAAGAACGATGAGAGGGGTGAGATTTTTCTTCTTTTGCAACGATTTTAAGAGTGAAAGTGTTTCAATCTGATATTTGAGGTCGAGGTGTGCTGTCGGTTCATCGAGAAGCAAAATGGGGGTCGACTGCGTGATCGCCTTTGCAATAAGCGCTCTCTGTTTTTCACCTGCTGAGAGAGTGTGTAACCAGCGATCTTTATAATCCAAAAGTCCCACTTGTGAGAGACTTTCTTCTGCAATCTTTTCATCTGTTGGAGTGGAGAAAGAAAACCCCTTTAAATAAGGGGCTCTTCCCATCATAACGAAATCGATGACAGAGAGTGAAAAAAGGGGGGAAATTTCCTGCGGGACATAGGCTACTTTTTTTGCCACGGTTTTTGAATCAAGAGATTTTAAGGGGGATCCTTCTATGTAGATGTTGCCTTCTTGTGAAACAAGGAGGCGGGAGATTAATTTAAGAAGCGTTGTTTTTCCGCAGCCGTTTGGGCCCAGTAGCGCCGTCATTTTTCCTTTTCTTACAGAAAATGAAAAATGATGGCAAATCGGTTTTACCTCATCATATGCAAACGAAAGCTGTTTTACCTCAATCGCATTCATCTCTTGCCCCACAGGATGATTAAAAAAACCGGAGCCCCCATGATAGCTGTAACAACTCCAATGGGGACTTCATAAGAAGAGATGAGCCGAATGAAGGTGTCTGAAATGACGAGAAAGATAGCTCCGCCAATGGCTGCCAGGGGAAGAAGCAGCCTATGGTCGCTTCCCGAAATAAGTCGGATGAAATGAGGGATAACAAGCCCCACAAATCCGATAGCCCCGCTGAGAGAAACAGAGATGGCGGTGAGAAGAGCGGCTGAAATAAACAGCTGAGAGAAAACTTTTTTAGGTGCAATGCCCAGCGCTTCTGCCCCTTCTTCTCCGATCAGAAGGAGATTGAGCGAGTAGCTCTGCCGGTAGATGATAAAGAAAATGACGAGAGCCAGAGAAAGAGCGGCCATCAATAATATCCACGGATGTGGCGACGACAAGCTCCCCATTAGCCAAAAGAGGATCTGAGCCCCTTCAAATGGGGAAAAGAGGGAAAGAATCAACGTGACAGAGGCAGAAAAGAGAAAACTTAAAATAACCCCTGTCAATAAAAGCTGACTTTCTCTTTTTGAAAATTGCATAGCGACAAGAAGAATAGCAATGGCTGTCAGAGAACCGAGAAATGCAAAAAGGGGGATCCAAAGAAAGGAAAGCTTGAGAGCGGTTGCAAAGGTTGCTCCCAGGGCTGCTGCGGAAGAGATGCCGATAATATGGGGGTCAGCAAGGGGATTTTTTAAAATGATCTGTAAGACGGCGCCGCTTAAAGAAAGACCCGATCCGACAATGATGGCGATAAGAATTCTTTTAAACCGCAGTTGCCAAATGGCGCTTTCGAAGGGTTTCAAAAGCTCGTCAAATGGCAGTGAAACGGGTCCAATGGAGAGCGAAACAAGAGCAACGAGAAAAAGAATGGAAAAAAAAAGCAGAGAAAGAGTAATAATTTTTTTCGGCATCAGTAGCCTGCCGAATCAAAAATTCGCGCCAATCGTTTTACCCCTTCCGAAAAGCGGGGAGAAGCGCGGCTAATCAGGGCTGCGTCAATTTCGTATATCCCCTTGAGATTCTTCATCCCTTTCCAATGGCTCTTCCCCCTCTTTTTCCCCTCTCTTTGGGTGATCGGAATAATAATGAGTTCCGGTTTCAACTGATAGACCGCCTCAAGCTGCAGTTTCGGATAGTCTGTGTAAGAATTTGCGGCGTTGATTCCACCTGCAAGCTCAATGGCTCGAGCGAGCAGCGTATTTCGACCTGCCACAATCATTGGAAATTCTTCTACCTCAATCAGAACGTTTGGTTTATTTTTTTTCCTTTTGATTTTTAGGCGTCTTTTAATTGATTCAATTTCTGATTTCATCGCTTGAACAATTTCGGCCCCCCTTTTTTCTCTTTTAAATTTTTCCCCGATAGTTTCGATTGTTTGGTAGATATCGTCCTCACGATTTGCGGAAAACGAAAAAATTTCAATTTTGTTTTGTTTCAACGCCTCTATCAGTTGAGGAGGGGTTGCTTCGACGCTTGCAAAAACAATATCCGGCTTAAAAGAGAGGATTTTTTCAAGGTTCGGTGAAATAAAACTTCCAATGCGTGGTTTTTTTTGCGCCTCCTTGGGAAAGTCACTGTAATCTGACACGGCAACAATCTGGTTTTCAAGTTCAAGCGCGTAAAGAATTTCCGTGAGATCGGGGGCGAGAGAAACGAGTCGTTTCTGATGAATGGGACAGGCGAACGTGCTGGGAAAAGCAAGAAAGAAAATAATCATGAATAAGAGATAACGATGGTGTATAACGGGGCGCATAACCACTTGAAGTTCAAGTCTGCTCTATCACCGCCATTTCCTTAAGTCAACAGCCCTTATCGTTGGATTAACTTTTATTTATTATTTTTGACAGATGCATGAAAATTTAATACTCTTTATGCATTAGAGGGGCATATTATGAGGACAACGGTAGATCTGGATGAGAAGCTCTTGAAAGAAGCTCGGAAACTAACGGGAATTAAAAAAAAGACACGTCTTCTTGAAGAGGGATTAAAGGCAATTATTGGTAAGATGAAGCGAGAACAATTTATGTCGAAGTTTGGCAAGCTTGATTTTGATCCAAAGGTACTCGTGGAACGTCATAAAAGATGAAGGTATTGGTAGATACCTCGTGCTGGATCGCGGCTGTTCGTGATCCAGAAGGTTTTGAGTTTTCTGTTATTAAAAACTTAGTCAGAAGGGATGTGGTTGTGACATCGAGTCTTATTATTGCAGAGCTTTTGAAAGGATCCAAGGGAAACAAAGAAATTCGATTTATGAAGGAAGAATTTTTAGAGATTCCGGTGGTGAAGGGGCTTGATCTTTTAGGTGTTAAAATAGGTCGTTTGGGGTTTAGGTTGAAAAAAAGAGGCTATACCATTGCAACAATTGATTTAGCTTTGAGCGTTCTTGTCATGGAAAATGACCTTTTACTCTATTCTCTGGATCATCATTTTGAAATGATTGCCGAGCAATCGCCACTTAAACTATTTAAGCCATTAAAGCATTGAACTTGTACAAGGCAAAGAAGATCTACTATCAGGGGAGATTCGAAGACGATTGGGCGATGGAAGTTTCTTCTGGCGCTATCACTCAGGTTGGCGCAGTCACACACTTCAAAGAAAAAAAATGCGTTGATTTGGGGGAGGTTGCGATTGTTCCGGGTACTGTTAATACGCACACCCACTCCTTTCAGTCACTGGTTCGCGGTTTTGCGGACGATCTCCCCTTTTTTGATTGGCGTGACAAAGGGATTTACCGAATTTCTGAATATCTGAAAACAGAAGATATCTATACAGGAGCCCTTTTTGCATTTGGTGAAATGTTGAAAAATGGGGTGACGACTGTTTGCGATTTTTTCTATCTCCAGGACGGTGGGAACGACAATGCGCGGGCTGTGATTCGGGCGGCACAGGATGTAGGAATCCGTTTGGTATTGGCGAGATGCTTCTATGATTGGGAAAATGCCCCCAAAAAATATCGGGAGACCAAAAAAGAGGCGCGGGAAAGATGCCTCGAACTCATGCGTGAATTTCGGGATCATCAGAGAGTCACTATTTGTCCCGCCCCGCACAGCCCGCATGCGGCGAGTAGCGAGATGATTCAGGCAGGCTATGAAGTGGCTGTTGAAACCGATTCGATGTTTCATATTCATCTCGCAGAAGGGCGCTATGAAGTAGAGGATATCAAAAAGAAAACAGGAATGACCCCTCTTGTCTATCTCGACAAGCTGGGGGTGGTTACCGATAAAATGGTTGCTATTCACTGTGTTTGGCTGAGTGAGTCAGAGATCGATCTGATGGCAGAGCGGGGGGTGAAGCTTTCCTATAATCCTTCGAGCAATATGTTTTTGGCTGACGGTGTAACACCGATCAAACAGATGCTCGATCGTTCTATTACCATGGGTCTTGGGACAGATGGAGGATGCAGCAACAATAAAACCTCTATTTTTGAAGAGATGAGAATGGCGGCGCTTTTACAGAAGGTTCATCTTTTGGATAGCACAGCGGTTACGGCCGAAGAGGTTTTTCAGATGGGGACCGAAAATGGCGGTTCGGTCTTGGGGTTGCCGATAGGGAAATGTGAGCCAGGATATAGGGCCGATTTTGTCACGTTAAATCTGAATTCTTTAGAACTCCATCCTTTGATGAATCTACATAAAAACATCGTTTACTCCTTTTCCCCGACGACGATTGTCGATGTATTTGTTCATGGAGAAAGAGTTTTTTCGAGGCAAGAGCTTCTCAAAGTAGCTGAAGAAAAAATTGTTGAACGGGTAAGGCGTCTGACAGAAAGGTGGGCCAAGAAATCATGATGATGAGAGAAGCAATTTTTATTGTTATTGCCTATTTGATAGGGTCGATTCCAACCGGATTTCTTCTTGCCAAATATGTTGCCGGAGTCGATGTGCGTGAATATGGGAGCGGCAATATCGGGGCGACCAACGTTACACGGATTTTGGGGAAAAAACTGGGGGCGCTGACACTTCTTGTCGATGTTCTAAAAGGTTTTCTTGTCGTCTGTGGGGCGACATTTTATGGTTTTCCCGTGTCTTTTTCTGCCGGGGCTGTTTTGACGGGGAACTGTTTTTCTCTTTTTTTAAAGGGGAGAGGGGGGAAGGGGGTCGCCACCTCTTTGGGGGTCTGTTTGGCGCTTTCGCCGCTCTATGTTGGCGTAGCATTGGCTACCTATAGCCTCTTTTTTGGGGTGGGTCGTGTCTCTGCGGCGGGATCACTTGCGGCAGCCATAAGTGTGATCTCTTTGGCATATTTTCGATCTGACCCCCATTTCTACCTTTATGTATTCATGGCAGCGATGGTGATCTTTCGGCATTCTTCGAATATAAAAGAAATGTATGAGAAATTTTTCAGAAAATAGAAATATTTTCATATCATTTTTACATAATTTTTAAAAATTATTGAAAAATGATGTGAAAAAAGTACATAAATTGCAATTTTTCATTGACATGATATTTTAGTCATACTACGTTAGGGCTAATTTGTAGGAGATTCTTCGGTGCTTCGCACCTCAGAATGACATAACTTAGGAGAAGACAAAAATGGCAACGACAAAAAATGAGTTATTAAGGATAATGAAGCAGGAAAATGTCCGTTTTTTGAGGCTTCAGTTTACAGATATCATGGGGATTATTAAGAATGTGGAGGTCCCAGAGCGCCAATTTGAAAAAGCGCTGAATAATGAAATCCTCTTCGATGGATCATCTATTGATGGTTTTTCGCGTATCGAAGAATCGGATATGCTCCTTCACCCCGACCTTGACACCTTCCGAATCTTCCCCTGGGCTGAAAAAGGGGGGAAGGTCGCCCGCCTCATTTGTGACGTCTATAATCCAGATCATACGTCATTTGCCGGCTGTCCCCGTCTGGCGCTTAAAAAAGTGGTCGAGGAGGCTAAGGATCTTGGGTACACAATGGCAGTTGGTCCCGAAGCGGAGTTTTTCCTTTTCCAACGGGATGAAAAAGATGCCGTAACGCCAACAACACATGATGCCGGGGGCTATTTCGATCTTACGCCTATTGATCGAGGGGAGGATACCCGAAGAGAGATCGTAAATTCCCTCGAAGCAATGGGATTTGAAGTTGAAGCTGCGCATCATGAAGTGGCACACGGTCAGCATGAAATCGATTTTAAATATTCAGATCCGATTACCACTGCAGATAACGTCAGTACGTTTCGTCTGGTGGTAAGAAAAATCGCTCTGGATCATGGGCTTCACGCGACCTTTATGCCAAAGCCTTTATACGGGATCAATGGCTCGGGGATGCACTGTCATCAATCGCTCTTTAGAGACGGGAGAAACGCTTTCTTCGATGAAGCCTCTGAATATCAGCTGAGTAAAACGGCCCTTCATTATATAGGAGGACTTCTGACACACGCAAAGGGGTTTACCGCTGTTACAAATCCCCTTATCAATTCTTATAAGAGGCTTGTTCCTGGCTATGAAGCGCCAACTCATATTGCATGGTCGCTCAGAAACAGAAGCCCGCTCATCCGGATTCCTGCCAAACGGGGAGAGAGCACACGTTGTGAGCTTCGGATGCCCGATCCCTCTTGCAATCCCTATCTTGCATTTGCAGTCATGCTCAAGTCAGGACTGGATGGAATGAAGCATGAAGTGGATCCTGGGCATCCTGTCAATCAAAATATCTACAAAATCAGCCAGCGTGAAAGGGCAAGGCTTAAAATTGACAGTCTGCCTGGTGACCTGAATGAGGCTCTGAAAGCCCTTTCTAAGGATGAAGTAGTTAAAGAAGCGCTCGGGGAGCACATTTATGAACGGTTTGCAGAATCCAAAAAGAAAATGTGGCACGACTATAGCGCGCAGGTTCACCCTTGGGAACTGGAGCAATACCTTTCAACTTATTAAAATAACGTTGTTTTTTTGTTGACACGTTTTTTTTGATTTGCCATACTTCTATTCAAGCGTAAGGTGTCGTTTGTAAAGTCTGAGTGATCCTACAATACATTACGCGCAAATTTTTTTGCTGAATTTTATTTAATGATGCAGTCTTCTGACGAAAAAAGGTAACAAGGGGGAAATTATGAAACAACTTACTCTATTTTTTGTAGCTGTATTGATGGTGCTCTGGGGAGTCCAAAGCAGAGCTGCAGTGAAATGGGATTTGGGGGTTGAGGTCAAGCAGGATTTTAATATCCAGCGTGGATTTGATCTCAACGATGACAGAAATAACCCGATTGCGACACGGGGATCTTATGGGTCGGGAGCAAATGCGGGGGGTGCAGCAGACATATTTGGTCTTGGCTCGGGCGAGAAGGCGCATTGGCTGGAGACACTGATCGCTTTAAATGGGACTGCGACCATTGCGGGGCTCGGTGGGAATGATGTCATTTTCTTTGCGCGCCTCGTGAGTCAGTTCGATTGGCTCGGCGCGCAGACCACAAATCCTGCCCAGACATCGATGCCTGGCACCCATTCGAACCCTGCTGGGGCATTTCCAACCTTTAGTATGGCGACAGGGACAAACCCCTTCAGCCTTATGTTGAACCAAGCCTATATGAAGTTTGTTGAATTTAATGGCTGGCCGATCGATTTTACGATCGGAAGGCAAAATATCTGGCTCGGGAAAGGGTTTATTGTTGGCAGTAGGCTTCTTGGCGGGGGACCAACCATTTATGCTGGCGGGATAACACCCTCTGGATCGCGTGACCCAGGGACGAATCCAGTTACGATTGGAGGACAAGATGGGCAGAATAACTGGCCAAATGCCGGAAATCTTCCACTTGGCACGCAGGGGGGGACATTGCATGCCCCGCAGCATAGCGATTTTGTCGGCTTTGACGCCCTTCGCGCAGACGTCAGATGGAAGGAATGGTATCTGAACGGCGGATGGGCTTTGGTGTCAGGAGCACTCACAGAGAGTGTCAATGGCGCGGCCAACGGTCGAATCACACGGCGGAATGTGGGGACCAATAGAGATGACGAATGGTTTACCTTTGCCAACGTAGGCTACAACAGTCCCTCTGGTTCAAAATATCGCTGGAATGCTGAAGGGTATATTGTGAATAATATCGACAATGAGCCTAGAGAAGATCGCGACGATCGTGATTCTGCTCTAAACATCGATTTTGAACAAGATATGAGAGACAGGGTGACGACGTTCGGTCTCAGAGGGGACATCGATTACAAGAATGTGCTCAAGGTTGAGAACATCGGTCTCTATGTCGAAGGGGCCTATCAACGGGGTCGGCTCGGCGCCAATCCTTCTGATACAACGGAAGGGGGAGCTCGGGATGCAAGAGAGAGAGAGGCTTTTGGAGCCAATGCGGGGGTCGATGTGTCGTTCAAACATAAATGGAGTCCCTGGGCAGGGGCTGAATATGTCTATTTCAGTGGACCTAAAGACGGCGAGATTGAATCTGACGATGGTGTCGCGCAAGTTACATCTGGAACGCTCTGGAGATCATGGGATCCAGTCTTTAGAGGAAAATCGTGGACGCTTATTATGGATACGCTCGATGCGATCTATCTTACCGACAGGTCTGGTCCAGATCATGCGGGGCAGGTCACGAACTCAGGAAAGATTGATGCTGCGTTCACAAATAGGCACATTGCGTTAGCAAAGGGGGGCGCAGATTTCACCAATAAATTGGGGGTGACCGGCACCTTTGCATGGGCTATGGCTGTCGAAAATCCCTTTCCGATAGCTAATGACAGGGTATTTGGTTATGAAATCGATCTTCATGCCAAATATAAGATGACAAAGTCAATTCTTGGGACATTGTCTGGCGGCTTCTTCTCTCCAGGTGGATATTATGAAATGCCAGAAGTTGTCTTTAGCCGGGACAAGGATGAGATTAATGCCTGGACGGTTCAGGCGGGGATTAAGATCGATTTGATTTAAGTAAAAATAAGGGGGGCGATATCTTCCCTTCGTGTGCTGCAGCGTAGCTGAGGCGCACTCCGGGAAATATCGTCCCCTTATTTTTCCACCATCTTCTCTCAGCGCTTATCAACTAAAGTATAGAATATAAGCAGTGCAACCCCTATGACTATCGCCATATCGGCGATATTGAAGGCTGGCCAGTGATATTTATTAAACCAATGCAGATCGACAAAGTCGACGACATATCCGAATCTTACCCGGTCAATAAAATTTCCAATGGCCCCTCCCAGAATTAAAGAGAGGGAGGTGATCATTAAAAGCTCTGTTTCTTTCGTCTTTTTAAAAATAAGAATGATGACGGTTAAAGCTACCAAAGGGATGATAATAAAAAAGGGGACACGAAAACTTTCTGGAGCCTTCGAGAGTAATCCAAAGGCAGCTCCGGTATTTCGGACATAAGTGAAATTAAAGAAATTGGGGACGATTTCCATAGCCTGGTGCAGTTCAAGCAGGCCTGTCATGAGAAGTTTTGTGATTTGATCCAGCACAACCGTAAAGCCAGCCAGTGAAATCAATAGAATATATTTGCTTTTCATCAACTAAGACCAGTATAGGGCAGAAAACCCAATCAATTCAAGTAATAGTTGCAAGCCATGTGTCATCCTGAGCCCGAAGGGCGAAGGATCTTCGTCAGAGATTCCTCACGCTTCGCGTTCGGAATGACATTTTTTTACACCTTCTCAGCTAATACCCTCTTACACTTCTCGCAAATCGGTTGGTTCTCTGTCACGCTCGAATTCCATATCCAGCAACGCTGACACTTCTGTCCATCAGCGGGAGCTACCTCCACTTTTAACTCTCCAGAGTCAACAGCGATCTTATTTACTTGCGACACAATAAATAGCTGACTCAAATCTGTCATTGTGCTGTCGGTGATTTTCCTCCACTCTGATGGCAGATGGAGGATTACCTTCGCCTCCAACGCGTTTCCGATGGTTTTTTTTGCGCGCGCCTCTTCGAGCGCTTTTGAAACCAGTTGCCTGAGTTCCAGCAGCTTCTCCCAGCGTTTTTCAAGATTTGAATTCAGATATTCTTTTTTAATCTCTGGCAGATCTGCCAGGTGAACCGATTTTTCCCTCCTCCCCGGTATCTGTTGGTAGACTTCCTCAGCCGTAAAGGGGAGGATCGGCGCCATCCATTGTGTCATTGAAAGAAGAATTTCATGCAGCGCCGTTTGTGCCGATCTTCTTTCTTTGCTCTTTTCGGCATAGGTGTAAAGACGATCTTTTAGAATATCGAGATAAAATGCGCTGAGATCGATAACGCAATAGTTGTTAAGGGCATGGAAAAAACCATGAAACTCATATTGTTCATACCCCTTTTTTGCTTTTTCAATGAATCGCTGAAGTTTTAAGAGTGCATACTGGTCGATTTCAAAAAGCTCCGTGTAAGGCACTGCGTCTCTTTTGGGATTAAAATCCGAAATATTTCCCAAAATATGACGACAGGTATTCCTGATTTTTCGGTAAACTTCCGAGCAGCGCTTAATGAGGTCGTCGGAACAGTGGATATCATATTGATAATTTTCCGATGCTACCCAAAGCCGAAGGATCTCAGCCCCATGCTGTGAAATGACTTTTTCTGGTTCCACGACATTGCCGAGCGACTTTGACATTTTTCGTCCTTCAGAATCAACGACAAATCCGTGCGTCAGCACGGCTTTGTAAGGGGCTATCTCTCGCGTAGCCGTTGAAATCAGCAGTGAAGTATGAAACCACCCTCTGTGCTGGTCGCTCCCTTCCAAATATAGATCTGCCGGACAGGACAGATTCTTTCTTTTTTCTAAAACTGCCGCAAAGCTGCAGCCTGAGTCAAACCAGACATCTAAAATATCTTTTTCTTTTTCGAATTCTTTCCCGCCGCATTTGGGGCATTTTGTTTTTGAAGAGATCAAATCCTCAACGGGTGTCGTAAACCAATAATCACCCCCTTTTTTTTCGAAGGCTTTAGCCACCATTCGCATAAAAGTCGCATCGTTGTAAGGGGAACGACATTTCTGACAATAGAGTACAGGAATGGGAACCCCCCACATTCTTTGCCTTGAAAGACACCAGTCAGGGCGAGTTTCCATCATTCCCTGAATTCTTTTTTTCCCCCACGAAGGGATCCACTCAACGCGATCAATCCAATCCAGCGCTTTTTTGCGAAGCCCCCCCTCATCCATCATGACGAACCATTGTTCTGTCGCACGAAAAATCACCGGTTTTTTGCAGCGCCAGCAATGCGGATATGAATGTCGGACAGTTCCTTCTTTGAGAAGCAGACCGGCGTTGTTCAGTTTTTCAGTGATCATCGGATTGGCTTCAAATACAAGCCGCCCCTCCCATTCAGCCCCCCCATCTGGAAGATCAGAAGTGAATCGTCCACGATGATCTACGGGGGAATAAATCTCAAGATGATGTTTGAGCCCTAAGAAATAATCATCTTCCCCGTGCCCGGGGGCGATATGGACGCAGCCTGTTCCATCTTCTGTCGTCACGAAGTCGGCAGTGATGATCGGTGATTCTCTGGAAAAGAAAGGATGGCGGTAATGCAGTTCCGTTAAATCCTTTGGTTTAAAGCGGGAAATGACTCTAGATTGTGCCAATCCACACTCCCTCTGCACGGCATCCATAAGGGCTTCGGCTAAAATTAGAATTTCATTTCCGATGTCAACAGCCAGATATGTAAATTCTGGATGCAGCGCGACTGCCTGGTTGGCGGGGAGAGTCCACGGTGTGGTTGTCCAGATGAGAACATAGATTTTTTTATTTGCCAGTTCAGGACTGGATGAAGAAAGTTTTTTTGATGATTCTTCAGAGAGTGGAAATTTTACGTAAATTGACGGGGATGTTTTTTCCTCATACTCAATTTCCGCTTCAGCGAGGGCAGTCTGACACGATGCGCACCAATGAATTGCTTTTTTCGCGCGAAAAAGGAGCCCTTTTTCCGAGAGTGCGGCAAGCTCTTTCACGATATCCGCTTCATATTGAAAGTCCATCGTCAAATAAGGGCTTTGCCATTCCCCCAAAATACCAAGGCGCTTGAATTGTTCACGCTGGATAGCGATGAATTTTTCCGCATGCTCACGGCAGAGCTTTCGGATTTCGATTGGGAGATTTGGGGGTGAAGCGGCGTGTGTCTCCGCTTTTTTGAGAGCCTGGAGTTCAATCGGGAGTCCATGGCAGTCCCATCCCGGGACATACGCGCACAAATAGCCCGACATGTTTTTATATTTGATGACAAAATCTTTTAAAATTTTGTTGAGAGCCGTTCCGATGTGAATCGGGGAATTGGCGTAGGGGGGGCCGTCATGAAGAATAAATCGGTTTTTGCCTTTGTTTTTTTTGATAATTTTTTCGTAGAGTTTCCCTTTCTCCCATTTTTTTAAAATCTCCGGTTCTTGAATCGAAAGATTCGCCTTCATTGGGAAAGGGGTATTTGGAAGATTGAGTGTTGTTTTATAGTCTTTCATCACGTTTGAATATCAATCGATATCGTCCCAGTCAATCTCCGGGTCAAATTCCCTCGCCTTTTTCAGATGGAAATTCATTTGTTTGGAAAGTCCCAGCGCTCTGTAGTTGAACGCGGAAAGCAGGTGGCTTTGGGCTTTCCAAAAAGGGAATTTTGTCGAGTATTGGCGCGTTTTTTCAAGAAGACCGAGCGATTCCCGATGTTCATTGCGATCGCTGTGGATTTTTGCAAGAAAATAATAGGCGAACGGATTGATGGGGTCGATACTTAAGGCTTTATTGAGACTTTCCATTGCGATTGCTTTGTTTCCTTCGCCGATCTGCCCGCGTCCTTTTTCTGTCAGCCTCAGAGAAGCGAGGGTATGCTTCGGGGGATCATTTTTGTAAAAATCTATCAGGGGATCGTGAATGGTTCTTTTCCCTTTAAACAAGGCACAATGGTTTAGAGTCAAAAATAGGGAGAGTGAGAAAAGCAGGAGCGCCCTCCGCAGGAGCGTCGTTTTAAGGGTCATCTCTTTATCGGAACCTCTTTTTTACTACTGTGTAAAGGGCAGGGCAACAAGGGTTCTGATCCTTTCACAAAGGCTTCCTCCACGATTTCAGGGCATTTTTTTACCGCCAAAAAACCACTTTGAGGATCGATCTTTTTAAAAACAATCGTTTCCGGGACCAGAAACTGCGAAACGGGGAGCATCCGGACCGCTTTCTTCATAAAATACCCCCACATCGGCATTGCCGCCTGTGCCCCGGTGAGCCCGAGGGGCCTTTTTCGATCGAATCCCACCCATGAGACTGCCAAAAGATTTGGGGTGTAGCCTGCGAACCAGGCATCCAGATAATCACTGGTTGTTCCTGTTTTTCCTGCGGCTGCTTGAGAAAAATTCATCATCCGAAGACCCCTGGCTGTTCCACGATCGATCGTCCCCTGCAAGGCATATGTGATGAGGTAAGAGATGTCATCCGAAATAATTTTTTTGATTTTAATCGAACGTTGTTCAAGGATCTTTCTATCAGGCGAGACGACGTGCTTGATCGAAAGAGGGGTCGACTGGGTTCCGCCGTTTGCAAGAACCGCATAAGCGGTTGCGATATCGATCATGGTTACTTCAGAGCTCCCGAGCGCGAGCGAGGGAACAAGAGGGAGTTTTGTTTTAATTCCCATTCGTTTGGCAAGGGTTGCAATCGGTTTAATGCCGATTTCTCTGGCAAGTTTGGCAGTTGGGATATTGATAGAGTTTTCCAGCGCCTCTCTTAGAGTAACTTTTCCTTGGAAATTTTCTTCATAATTTTTTGGTTCCCAGGTTTGCCCCTCGTACTTCCATTGGAAAGGCTCGTCAATTTGCGTGTCAGAGAGTTTGTATTTTTGACCCTTTTCTTTTAAGAAAGCAGCTAAAAATACAAAGGGTTTAAAAAGAGATCCCGGCTGACGATAGGCCTGTGTGACCCGATTGAATTGTGTTTCATTATAGTCTCGCCCGCCAACCAGGGCGCGAATGTAACCCGTTTGTGGCTGTAGGGAAATAAAAGCAGCCTGCATCGGCTCAAATTTCTCTGAAAGACCGGGGGGCGCTGTTTTCAAAGAGGGAAAAGAGGACTCTAGTCTTTTAATTGTTGTTTGAGCTGCCTCATTTGCAAATATCTGAAGGGATATATCGAGCGTTGTAAAAATTTTTAATCCCTGTGTATTAAGCGTTTTAGCTGAATAATGTTCCAGAAGTTCTTGTTTTACGAAATCGACAAAGTAAGGAGCCATGTTGGAACTGGTTGCAATCCTTCCAGGGCGAAGCTCTTCGTGGATTGCTTGAAGATACTCGGCTTTGAGAATCGTTTGAATCCCCAGCATCTTTTTAAGGACAAGATTCCTCCGCTGAAGGGCAAGCGCCCGATTTTTAAATGGCGAATAGAGACCTGGGCTTCGGACAACAGCCGCGAGTGTTGCGCATTCCGCGAGCGTCAATGCTTCCAGGGGTTTTGCGAAGTAAAATCGCGCGGCTTCGGCTACACCAAAAATTCCCGTTGGTCCCCTCTGACCAAAATAGACTTCATTGAGGTAGGTTTCTAAAATTTCATCTTTCGAATATTTGTGTTCAATGATGACAGCCATCACAGCCTCGTTAAATTTCCGGACAAAGCTTCTTTTTTGGGTCAAAAAGAAATTTTTAACGAGCTGCTGTGTAATGGTTGACCCTCCCTGAACGATTCCGCCGGCGCGCAAATTCGAGTAAAGCGCCCGGAGTATTCCCCGGGGGTCGATTCCCCCATGAGAAAGAAATCTTTGGTCTTCGATGGCGATAATCGCGTTTCTCAAGTTTGCGGGGACTTCTGGCAATTTAACAATGTGGCGATCTTCCCGGGTATTTTCGAAAAATTCAGTAATGAGTTCAGGCTCAATCTCTGTCAATTCGACTTCTTCAAACTCACCCTCATTTTTTTTTGCTTCTATTTTTTCGATGATTCCGTCTTCAATTTCAAAACGAACCGGAAAGCCTCTGAATTCTTTAAAGGGATAAGAAAAATCGTGGAGATAAAGGGTCCATATTTCTTTGCGCCCTTCTTCTTCAATCTCTTTCTTAAATTCACCATTTCGAATTAACTCGTCTTGTACTTCATGATATCCGAGCCGAGCTAACTTTTCTTTAAGTCCGATGGCATCAATGGCAATCCCCGGGTAGAGCTCAAGTGAATCAGAATAGACCTTTGAGGGAAGATCCCATTTGGGGCCGGCGAATTTTTTTGCAATAATTTGATTGAGTGTCAAGGTGTAGATGATAAAAACGATAAACAAAACACCTGAAATAATGATTCCTAACCTAAAGCGCACTTGACCTGACCTGTTTGAATTGATAAACTTCATGCATTTTAGAGGAAAAATGAAGATTAAACAAGAGCAAGTCCATCAGGTCTGCCGTATGATTCTTGGCAAATTGGAGGAGAAGAAACTGGTGGTTTTGAAAGCGCCGGAAGAGAAGATTCATCAGGCGCTTGTCCAGACGTTTTTTGCAAATCTGGAAGAGGAAGAGCGGCTTCATCAGGAAGCCGAACGGATATTGGAAGAAAATATTAAAGAATCTGAAGGGTTAGATCGGCAGAAGATGTTTCTCATGATCAAGCGAAAGCTGGCAAAAGATCGGGGGTTTATTCTTTAAATGTTTTCAGAAGACCGGCTTTCTCATTTGTCTCACCTGCTTCAGGACCGCATCTGGAAGGATGACCTCGTCGACTTTCCGGATGATGGGGCGGCATTACGGGAAATCAAACGGGTTTTACATAAATATTTCTCCACTTCAGAAGAGGTTGATCAGATAGTACGACAACGGATTTATTCCCAACGTGCCAAAGTCATTGAAGGTTCCACAGACTGGGACATCCTTTATAATAAATATTTCGAAGAAGAACTTGTGAAGCGCCGGTTTTGATCTTCTCTTGACTTTTGAAAGAGGATTCGTATATTTGCACCCATTATTAGGAGGTATGAACTTATGACGACTGTCAGACCCTTGCAGGACCGCGTCCTTATTAAAAGGATTGCAGAAGAAGAAAAGACAAAAGGTGGAATTATTATTCCCGACACAGCCAAAGAGAAACCCCAGGAGGGGGAGGTTGTGGCTATTGGTTCAGGACGTCTGCTCGAGAATGGAAAGGTGTTTCCGCTCAATGTTAAAAAGGGGGATCGCATTCTATTTGGTAAATATTCAGGAACAGAAATAAACATTGACGGCTTTGAACATTTAATTTTAAAGGAAGACGATATTTTAGGAATTGTCGGTAAATAATCGATCGTTAAAAAAGGGGAGGAAAAAAACATGGCTGCAAAAGAAGTTTTGTTTGACGAATCGGCCCGCGGGAAAATTCTTAAGGGGGTTAATACGCTTGCCAATGCGGTAAAGATCACGCTGGGTCCCAAAGGACGAAATGTCGTGATTGAGAAATCGTTTGGCGCGCCCGTTGTTACGAAGGATGGCGTGACAGTTGCAAAAGAAATAGAGATCGAAGACCGGTTTGAAAATATGGGAGCACAGATGGTCAAAGAAGTTGCCTCCAAAACGAGTGATGTGGCCGGAGATGGGACGACAACAGCGACCCTTCTTGCGCAAGCCATTTACCGGGAAGGTTCGAAACTTGTTGCTGCCGGGCATAACCCGATGGAAATTAAGCGGGGGATAGACAAAGCGGTTGAGGTCGCCGTGGAAGAGCTTAAAAACATGAGTCGTCCCATTAAAGAGAAGCAAGAGATTGCTCAGGTGGGGACTGTTTCTTCGAATAATGACGAATCGATTGGCAACATCATCGCAGAGGCGATGGATAAAGTTGGAAAAGAAGGGGTTATTACAGTTGAAGAAGCCAAAGGGACCGAAACGACGCTTGATGTGGTTGAGGGGATGCAATTTGATCGTGGGTATCTCTCGCCTTATTTTGTGACCGATCAGGAGAAGATGCAGGTTCATCTTGAATCGCCCTATATTTTGCTTTACGAAAAGAAACTTTCTGCAATGAAAGATTTTCTCCCCTTGCTTGAACAAGTGGCTCAAACGGGGCGGCCGTTTCTTGTCATCGCAGAGGATCTGGAAGGAGAAGCGCTCGCAACACTGGTTGTAAACAAACTGAGAGGAACACTCAAAATAGCAGCGGTGAAAGCGCCCGGTTTTGGAGACCGGAGGAAAGCGATGCTTGAGGACATTGCGATTTTAACAGGTGGACGGGTTATTTCAGAAGATCTTGGAACAAGGCTTGAAAATGTGAAACTGGATGCTTTGGGGAAAGCCAAAAAAGTAACGGTTGATAAAGATAATACGACTATTATTGACGGGGGTGGCGCAAAGAAAACAATTGAAGCGCGTGTCCAGCAGCTCAGAAGAGAGATTGAAGAGACGACCTCCGATTATGACCGTGAGAAACTTCAGGAGCGATTGGCGAAGCTCGTCGGCGGGGTTGCCATTGTTCGGGTTGGCGCGGTTACAGAAATTGAAATGAAAGAAAAAAAAGATCGAGTTGAAGACGCGCTTCACTCCACACGGGCTGCTGTGGAAGAAGGAATTGTGGCAGGGGGTGGCGTGGCTCTGTTTCGTTCGATCGATGCCTTAAAGAGGCTTCATTTGCCTGACGAGCAGCAGGTGGGAGTTAATATTCTCAAGCGTGCTTTAGAGGAGCCCATCCGCCAGATTGCCGCCAATACTGGAGTTGAGGGCGCCATTGTTGTCAACAAAGTCAGAGAAGGAAAAGGGAGCTACGGTTTCGACGCGGTCAGAGAAGAATATACAGATCTTGTGAAAGCAGGGATTGTCGATCCTACCAAAGTCGTGCGCAGCGCACTGCAAAACGCCTCGAGCGTTGCTTCTCTGCTTCTTACGACAGAAGCGCTCGTTGCAGAAAAGCCGAAAGAAAAAACGGTTGGTGGTCCTCATCCATCGATGTCGGGCGGCATGCCAGATATGGGGGATGAGTTTTAAAAAAAGGTAGACGAACCAGCTCAATTTATGTTACCGCTTGAACGTTCGTGTCGAGAGGTCTGGAATAATTCGTGTTTGATATCAATAAACTTAAAAAGTTGTTTGTTTTTGGTCTTTTTTTGTTTTTGTCTGTTGATCTTTTCGCTGACTTTTCTTTTTACTGGCGAGAGCGCAACTACTTTCTTTCTGAAATAAGAAGCTTTAATACACTCGATCTGGATCATGACTCACCGGCAAATTCCACTGGAAATGTCCGAACATTCTCCACCTTAAAATTAAGGATGAAACCATCGCTCGGAATTACAGACCGACTGGCGATTCATGCTACGTTCGATACCTTTACGAATCCTTTTTCAACCGTTGCAAACGAAGGAGGGGCTCTTCAGGGACAGCAGGCCCCCGATACCAATAATTATGGGCCAGAGGTTTCTACGCTCATTCCGCGCGGTCTCTTTGGAGGGGCTTCAGGCTTTGGTCATTCTGCCCTGACAAGAACAACGGGTGGGAGTATCCATAATTTACTGGTGAAGGATGCTTATCTCGAATATCTCGGTGATTGGGGGATTTTAAGAATTGGCCGGATTCCCAGACACTGGGGACTTGGAATTCACTTCAATTCAGGTGAAAATGCATCCGACAAGTTTGCAGATCGAACCGATTCGATTCTCTACGAGCTTGGACTTGGAAACGCAAAACTCGGCGCGATTTACTCAAAGATTCTTGAAAACAATATCGACTCTAATGGTGATGATGTAACCCAGCTTGAAGGATATCTTTTTTGGAATGATCCTGAGAAAGATGTCGACACGGGGGTTCTCTACACCTTTTTAAAAAGCTCTGAGATTTATATGGCGCTCAGTTACATCGACGCTTTTTTTATTAAAAAATTTCAATCGTGGAAGGCAGGAATTGAAGTGGTTGCGTCCCACGGCTATGCAGGGACTACTTCGGGGAATAAGGCAAGCCAAGTTGGGGTTGCGGGAGAATTGTCTTATAAATGGACTTCGAGTCTCGAGAATTATCTGAAATTGGGATATGCATCGGCGCCAGACCGGGGGAAGAGAGAGAAATTGACAACCTTTGCTTTCAACCGGAATTATGACATTGCGCTGATCCTGTTTAATCAGGGGGTTGGAGCGATTCCGGCGGAGACGGGGGTCTCAGCATCTTCTGAACCGGATGCCAACGCAATCTTTGCCGCGTATTACGCGAATCTTGGAGCAAATTATAATTTCAACGATCGACTTGGCACAAATCTTAATTTTGCGTATGCCCATGCGCCCGGGAACCTTTCCGCAGGCGGCAAGAAAGAGTATGGCGGAGAAGTCGATTTATCGCTCTGGTATCGGTTTCTTGAAAATCTTTCTTTCACTGTTTCAGGGGGACTCTTCAAACCCGGGAAATTGTATGAAGGATCTCCGACGAATGCTCCTAGGACATTAGATCTTTGTCATACCGCAAACTTCTCTGCAACGCTCCTGTTTTAAATCTATTTTATATGGATTTTTAAAATGCCAGTTGTTAGAATAAAACCTTCTTGATGTACACCATTCAAACATTAAATAAAAATGAGTTTGAAGAAATTGTTTATTGCCGTGATGAAAAAGTGGGGCTTAACGCCATTATTGCCATTCATGATACGACACTGGGGCCGGGAACAGGGGGGGCACGTATGTACTTCTATCAGAGGGAAGAAGAGGCATTAAACGATGTCCTTCGGCTTTCTTTTGGAATGACTTACAAGGCTGCCATTAGCCATCTCCCATTTGGCGGCGGAAAAAGCGTTATTATTGGCGATCCTGAAAGAATAAAAACAGAAGCATTGCTGCTGCGCTTTGGTGAGTATGTTGAATCCCTCAAAGGGCGATATATCTGTGCCAAGGATGTTGGGATTAATGGCGCAGATCTTCGGATTATTGCCCGAAAAACGAATCATATTTTGGGTGTTGAAGGGCTCAAGAATTCGAGTGGAGACCCCTCTCCAGCGACTGCATATGGGGTTGTTCAGGCGATTCGGGCTATTTCGAAGGAATACTTGAATAGAAATTCTTTGGAGGGGCTGAAATTTGCGGTTCAGGGATTGGGATCGGTAGGACATGGCATTGTAGAAGAGCTATATAATGAAGGGGCTGAGCTTACGGTTTGTGATGTGGATCGGGAGGCAATCGGGGAAACCCTAAAAAAATGCAATGTCGAAGGGGTCGATCCTCAAAAAATCTATGATGTAAAATGTGATTTTTTTGTTCCCTGTGCCATGGGGGCCGTTCTGAATTCTGATACGATCCCCCGGCTTCAATGCAAGGTTGTTGCAGGCGCCGCAAACAATCAATTGGCGAATGTAAGAGATGGCTACGATCTCGCAAAGCGGGGAATTTTCTATGCCCCAGATTATGTGATCAATGCGGGGGGGTTGATCAATATCGCGGAAGAACTCCCTGGCTATAATCGGGATCGTGCTTTTGAACATGTGGCAAAGATTTATCAGACAATGGTAGAGATTATTCACCGCTCTAGAAAAGAAGATGAGCCGCCTTTTGTGATTGCTGACCGCATTGCTCAGGAGATTTTGACAGAGGCGAAGAGAAGTCACAAGCCATAACCTTATTATTATGTCAGCACTTTACTACCAAAGCGGCTTTGGAAATCATTTGGCATCAGAAGCGTTTGCCGGGGCGCTTCCTAAAGATCAAAATTCCCCACAGAAAGTTCCCTATGGGCTTTATGCGGAGCAGTTGAGCGGTACCTCTTTTTTAGCTCCCCGTGACAGAAACCAGCGAAGTTGGCTTTATCGGATTCGCCCATCTGTTCTTCATAAACCCTTTCAATCTCTTAACCACAAATTTTTGAGAGGGGCGCCATTTGAGGAAAGCGATCGTCCAACGCCCAATCAATTGAGATGGAATCCCCCTCCTTATCCCAAAAAAACAGCTGATTTTTTGGATGGCCTCGTCACAATGGGAGGGAGTGGAGTAATCGATCAACAGTTAGGCTATGCCATTCATCTTTATGTCTGTAACAAATCGATGGAAAATCGGTTTTTTTATAATGCCGACGGCGATCTCCTTATTCTACCGCAGGAAGGGGAACTGATCTTAAAGACTGAGTTTGGCGCCATTGAGATTGCCCCAAAAGAAATCGCCGTTGTTCAGCGAGGGATAAAGTTTCAAGTTGTTTTAAAGCAGAAAACCGCCCGCGGCTATATCTGTGAGAACTATGGTGAGCATTTTAGGCTCCCCGATCTTGGGCCGATCGGCGCCAATGGGTTGGCCAATCCCCGCGATTTCCTAACCCCTGTGGCGGCTTATGAGGAAAAAGAGGAAAAATGTCAACTAATCACAAAATTTTTGGGAAACCTCTGGGCTGCGGATATCAGGCACTCTCCTTTGGATGTTGTCGCCTGGCATGGAAATTATGCGCCTTACAAATACAATCTCGAACTTTTTCAGGCAATCAATACCGTCTCTTTTGATCATTCAGATCCTTCTATCTTCACAGTTTTGACATCCCCCTCGCCTCAAACAGGAGCCGCAAATGTCGATTTTGTGATTTTCCCTGAACGGTGGCTGGTGGCGGAACATACCTTTCGCCCCCCCTATTTTCACAGGAACTACATGAGTGAATTTATGGGACTTATTTATGGGGCCTATGATGCGAAGGCTGAAGGATTTTATCCAGGCGGCGGCAGCCTTCATAACTGCATGTCGGCGCACGGCCCGGATACAGAAACGTACGTCAAGGCGATCAAAGCCAAACTTAAACCCAAATATTTAAAAGGGACTCTCGCTTTTATGTTGGAGAGCCGTTACATCTGCAAACCAACCCCTTTCGCCCTCGAAACCTCACTTCTTCAGGACGACTATTACCGCTGTTGGCAGGGACTCAAATCGAATTTTAATCCGAAGAAAAAACCAAACGGAAGATGAACTTAAAGCTGTAAGCTTTCATTGTGACTCATTCAGGAGCACAATCATCCTGACATCAATATAAAATGATGACCGAAACTGTTGTAATCGATTATTCCAGGTGTTAAAACTTTACTGGATGCTCGATATCGTCATTGAGAATGCGGAGATTTACGATGGCGTTGGAAAACCGCCCTTCAGAGGAGCTGTTGGCATTCGAGCTGATAAAATCATTTCTATTGGCGATATAGCAGAAGAGGCAAAAAAAACAATCGATGCCACCGGTTTGATCCTTTGCCCCGGTTTTATCGATATTCATTCCCATTCTGATTATCATCTTCTGATCAATCCAAACGCCGACAGTAAAATAACACAAGGAGTGACGACGGAAATTGGAGGGAATTGCGGATATGCGGCTGCCCCGGTTTGGGGTGAGGCTAAAAAGAGGAGGGAAGCTGAGTATTTTAAACATTATAAATTAAAACTTGGATGGAAGCGTCTCAGTGAATATTTTGATCGATTGGAAAATAAAGGGATGGGTGTTAATTACGGTCAACTGATAGGACATAATACCCTTCGCACTTCTGCGATGGGAGGAGCAAAGAGAGCGCCGACCAAAAAAGAGTTGTCGCAGATGATCACTGGGATAGAAGAAGGGATGTCTGAAGGGGCATTTGGAGTTTCGACCGGACTCATCTATCCCCCCGCCTGTTTTTCCAAGACATCTGAAATAGTTGAGCTTGCAAAAGTTTGCAAAAGGTTTGAGGGAATCTTTACATTTCATATGAGGAGTGAAAGTGATCGTCTGGTGGAAGCGGTTAAAGAAGCGATAAAAATTGGCAAGCATGCGAATATCCCCATTCAGATTTCACATATTAAAACTTCTGGGCAAAGAAATTGGGGGAAAATAGATGCCGTTTTGGATCTTATTGAACAGTCTCAAAAAGAAGGAGTTGACGTTGCGGCAGATCGTTATCCCTACATTGCTTCTCAAACAGGCCTCATGCAAGTGCTTCCTGAATGGACATTTGAGGGGGGAATCAAAGGGCTTGTCAAGCGGCTTCGTGATACAAAAATGCGTGAAAAGATAAAAAAAGAGGTGATGAAAATCCATCCCCCCGAAGAAAATTATCTCAATAAAGTCCTCATTATGGAGCTGATGTCTAAAAAGAATAAAAAATTTGAGGGGCTGACGGTTCAGAAAGCGGCAGAAATAGCCAGGAGAGATCCCTTTGAATTTTTGTTCGATCTTCTGATTGAAGAAGAAGCAGCTGTTTCTGCGATTTATTTTACCATGTCTGAAGAGAATTTGAGAAAATTCTTTTTGAAGGATTATGTTTTTGTTGCGTCGGATAGCGGTTGCCGTTCGATCAAAGGACCTCTGGCAAAAGGAAAACCCCATCCAAGAATTTTTGGAACCTTCCCGAGGGTTATCCGAAAATATGTCCGGGAGGAGAAGCTGCTCGATCTTTCAAAAGCGATTTATAAAATGACCTGGCAGCCGGCCGAGCGTTTTAAAATTGAAAAAAGGGGAAAAATTGCAGAGGGATTCTATGCGGATTTGGTTTTGTTCGATTTTGACAAGATTTCAGATCGTTCCGATTTTCTCGATCCCTTTCATTATGCGGAGGGGATCGAATATGTGTGGGTTAATGGCGTTTGTGCTGTTGAAAAAGGAAAACTGACTGGAAGAAGAGCTGGACATGCCTTGAAAAAAATGTGAAAAATATCATCCTGAATGTCCCGAACGTAGTGAGGGAACCCGAAGGATCTCTATCTAAAAAAGAGTTGGTATGAAAATAAGGATCATGGTGTGGTGGGGGGTGTTCGTTTTTTTGCCTCACCCTCTTTTAGGGGGAGAGATGGAATTTATTTCCATTCCAGGTGGGATATTTGACATGGGTGATTCAAATGGCAGCAGCAATGAAAAACCTCTTCACTCGGTTGTCATCACAAAAGGCTTTGAGATTCAAAAAACGGAAGTTACTCAGGAGCAGTGGTATGGGGTCATGGGATATAATCCTTCCTATTTTAAGGGGGGAGAAGAAGATCGAAATAAACTTGGGAATAATCCAGATCATCCGGTTGAAAATGTAACCTGGAATGATGTCCCGCAATTCATTTCTAAACTCAATGAGAAAAATGACGGCTATCGCTATCGTCTTCCAACGGAGGCGGAGTGGGAGTATGTGGCCAGAGGTGGAACAAAGACACCCTATTCATTTAGGGATGGAGAGGATCTTTCAGAGTATGGATGGCACTCACAGAATTCAGGAAAACAAAGCCAGCCGGCAGCCCAGAAAAACCCAAACCCCTTTGGTCTTTATGATGTACATGGGAACGTATGGGAATGGGTGTCAGACTGGTATGGGGCGTATCCATCAGGAAGGGTGACAGATCCTCAAGGACCTCTCTCAGGCTCCTACCGTGTTATCCGCGGTGGCAGTTGGTTCAACGGCGAAAAGTACTTGAGGTCGGCGAGTCGTGTCGGCATCACCCCGGATGGCCGTGGTAGCGATATCGGATTTCGGGTGATTCGCGTCAAAATGTTTTTTTAAAAAGTGCTTCTTTTATCGTTTTTAAAACCCAGGCGGCACTTTCCTTGGCCTTTTTGGCATCTGGTTCCTTGTAAAATTCTCCAGGGGTTAAATCTTCACTTCCATAAAATGCCAGTTCACGATCTCGTCTGAGTTCACGAGAAATTTGTGATAAGCGGGGAATAAATTCCTTAATTTTTTTGGGACAACGTGATTGGTTATCTATTAAAATATCGCCGGGTTCATGAATACGAGGGACTTCAATATTGCTAAATCTAAGTAATGCTTTTAATGCGAGTTCTACGACTTCTTGTGATTCACGAACCACATCGGCCCAACTCTTGCGTTCAAACAAGAGTTCTATTGCAGCCAAACGATGTTCACATCTTGTTAGATAATCTTCAATGAGCGATCGATTTTGCATCATTCTCCTCCACAAATGTTAGGAATACATTTTGATCCAATAAGGGTGTCCATGAGAATACTTTCTCTGGAGTTTCCCTTCAGAAATGAGGTGCCTGATATTTCTTAGAATATTTTGAACCTCATTCCCTTGTTGCCATAAAATAATCCCCTCAATGGAAACTTCGTACCATAAGCCCCCTATACTCAGGGGATCCTTTGGTAACTGTACAAAATGGGGAGAGATCTTTCGCAAGGGAGGCCATGGTGGCTGAATCTGTCCTTTGTTTCTTCTCTGATCGACAAGTTGATTCCACTCCTCATAATATTTTCGGCTCAAAGAGGCCCCAGATTGTAATACCAAGAGAAGATCAATATCAGAATCTTCTCTCTCCTCACTCCGAACTGCAGAGCCAAATAAAATAACCCCGAGAAGCTCCTCCCCCCATTTCTGCTTGATCATATCTAACAGCGGTTCAGAAATGATAGTTGCCTTTAGAGAAGGGTTAGGTTGCCTCTTCTGAGACAGGGATGAATTCAAGATCTTTTCACAAACCATATTCAAGGAACTGTTTGATTTCATTGCTGTTTCCCGAAGTATTTGGTGTAGCGACGGAGAGATCCTCAGAACAAATTTTCCAGAAAACCTCTTCTTCATCAATCTCATAGTATCATAGTACTATTCTGATGGCAATCTCTGTTAAGCAAGCAGCTGCTCGGCAATTTTTTGATGTTCGGCACAACCGACAATGCCATCGATTTTTGAGATGTCGACGGGCTGATAAGGGACGAGATATTTGTTTCTTAACTTGGTAATGTGTTCAGAGGCGAGATCGATCAGTTTCATAGGGACTTCTGAAGAAGCCACTTTCTTAATAAGGGCTTCGATGGCTGACGCTTGTTTGTCATCACTCTGGCAAATTAAAATCAGATCGACACCTGCTTCAACGGATTTCAACGTTGCTTCTTCAAGCATATAACGATCTGAGATTGCCTTCATTTCGAGGGCATCTGTGATAATGACCCGATCAAATCGGAGATCTTTCCTCAAGTATTGGAGAGTCTTTTTTGAGAGTGTGGCTGGATAATCGGGATCGATATTTCGGTTTAAAATGTGGGCTGTCATAATTGTTTCAACGCCGGAACGAATAGCCCGATCGAACGGGATCCACTCAACCGCTTTCAAACGCTCAACGGCATGTGTGACTTCCGGTAGCGCCAGATGGGAGTCGAGCAGCGTATCCCCATGCCCCGGGAAATGTTTTGCGCATGAGATAACACCCCCGCGTTGAAGCCCTCGAATAACCCCGGAAATAATTTTTGAAACAGCTTCTGGATCGGAACCAAAGGCACGGTTTCCGATGATCGGATTTTTTGGATTCGTATTGAGATCTGCAACGGGAGCAAAATTATAATTAATCCCAACAGCCCGGAGCTCTCTGGCCATTGCCTGAAAAGCTTCAAAGGCAAGTTTTGGGGAATTGGTTTTTGCAATCTGAGCGGCTTCGCCAAATTCTGTGAATGGCTTTTTAAGCCTTGCAACCTTTCCCCCCTCCTGATCGACGGCAACAAATAAAGGGGTTTTACTGAGCGACTGAATTTCATTGGTCAGTTCTGCGATTTGATTTGGCGATTCAATGTTTCTTTCAAAAAGAACTATCCCGCCAATAAAATATTCCTGAATCAATTTTTTGAGATTTGCATCGACCCCTGTTCCCTCAAATCCCACAACAAACATCTGCCCCACACGCCGTCGTATCTGATCGAGTTTCATAAAGAATCAGTAACAGTGAATAAAAAAAGGGTCAAGTTGAACTCGTATTCTATGTCATCCTGAACCCGCAGGGTGAAGGATCTCGTTTATATTTCAAAAAATATCTTGCTTTCCTTTTTTTTTAAAATAACATGGCTTTCATCATCATAAGGAGGCACTCATGAGGCGTTGTTTTTTTATTCTTTTTTTCGTGGCATTTTCTTTTCTTTTTTTCGGATGCGGCAAAGAATCTCAAAATGCTGAACCCGCAAAACCATTAGAACAAGCTGTCAATGAAGTAATAAAAGCTGATGAAGAAGGTCTTTTAATTCTCGATAAAGAAACACTTCTTGGGAAAGATTTAATTCTGGGAGCTGAAATTCGAGATGTCACCTCCTCTCCTCCTCTCAATGGAATAGGTGGGCTGATCATGGAGTTTTTAGGAACCACACTGATTCGTTTTGAAGAAGATAAGGACGCTCTTCTTATGATGAAAAGCCCTTATATTCCGTGGAAACACTTAGAGCGGGAACATCCCTTTGAGCTGGCCCGTCTAACTATAAAATCTGTTAAAGATAATAAAATTGCCCTCGATGCAGATGAATTTGGGAAACTCTTAACAGCACGGGCAACAAAAGAATCTGGTGTTTCTTTTTCTTTCTCAAAAGTAGAAACCCGCGAAATTTCTATCGATGCCCATCATATCGTTATTCCTTTGGATGTTACTTTAAGTTCAGGGAACAAGACCATTTTTGTTCGTTTTGTCGTTCATCTGAAAAAATGGGAACCGAAGGAAACATTGAAACGGACGATAGATAAAGATTTTGGTTATTTCACGCTTTTTGAATGGTTTAAATGGGGCGCTTGGGAAGAAGTGGACCCGTATAAAATTCGCGCCAAAAGACTTCCTGAAGATCCCATTTTGGCTTGGGATGTTGAAAATCTTACCTCGCCCATTGAATACATCATCACAGATTCTGTTCCAGAAACATATCGGCCATTGTTTAAAGAAGCGATTGAATCGTGGAATTTGTCTTTTAGAAAAGCAGGATATGAAAAAGATGTTGTTACTGCGCGCGTTCAAAGAAAAGATGAAAAACTCGTGATCGGTGATCCAAGAATTCACTTGGTCTATTGGGAAAATGACTTATTCCGAGGTATCTCCGGCGCCCATGCTTCATTTCAGGTGGATCCTATTACTGGAGAGATGTACCACGGGGATGTTTATTTTGGCGGTGAAAGACTGGTTAGAAACTTAAAAAAGGCGTATGAATTTTTCTACTCAGATGAACAAAAAAATTCTGAGCTTTTTGCCATGTTAAAATCTTCTCATCATTCATTTGCCCAAAGAGAGGAAGAGAGACAAAAAACACTTGAGGCGGTAAAAAATCTTCTTAGCCCCTCTTCTTCTTTACCGGTTACACTTTCATTTGCCAAAATGCCTTTCCAAAAAATATGCAGCTATGATGTTCAACCGGTATCTTTGGATCGCGCGGCTCATATGACGGCGGATGAATTTGTAAGAACATGGCTTCATGAGGTTGTGATCCATGAGGTGGGACACAACTGGGGATTAAGGCATAATTTCAAAGGAAGTCTGGGCGCAAGTGTAGATCAAAAACGTCCTGCCAATTCCGTCATGGATTATAATGATGATCAATTGATTGTGGAGGGACTTTTTCTTAAAACCCCTGGCGTTTATGACGATGAAGCGATCCGATATGGATATCAAAAGAATCTAGAATCTCCAAAAATCTATCCATTTTGCACGGATGAAGATGCGGATGATATTTTTGATTACGATTTTGATCCGAGGTGCGCTCGTTATGATTCCGGAGAAAATCCACTGGAGGATTCATTGATTCCAGATCTTGAAAAAACATACGTTAGATTTCTTTTAACTCAAGATCTAGATGATAAAATGCGGCTTTGGAGACGTTTTTTCTCTGGATTCTTTGACAGTTCCTTGTATTTAACTCGCAAAGGGACATTGCAAGATAAAGAGTTCTTAAATGCTTCGATAGCAAAACTTTTAGATCTCAAAGAAGCTGCTTTGCCCGGAGAAAATACCCCGCGTGATTTATCCAAAGACTGGACATATAGGCTCGTTCGTCCTGGTATTGCTGATTGGATTCTTTTTGTTGCATCGGTATTTAGTGAAAGCGATGATTCACTTCATGACTCCTTTCTAACTTCTGTACGGCGGTTGATTGCGGCAGAAAAAGCGTATGTATCTGACATTGATCCTCAAGCCAGAGAATTTTTATTAGATGATCTATATTGGCTTAAAGGTCATCCCAGTCAACATATTCAGCTTCGAGTGTTAGACACCCTTCTAAAGTTAGAGTCTCAGTTGGAAGAGGAACAAAAACAACTTGAAGCGCGACAATCAGAAGGAGCTTTATCCCACGGAGATGCTGTTAGGCTCCTCGATATTAACCGCTTTGTGGAATTGGTCAAAAATAGAATAAAAAGCTTCTTTGGCCGAAATATTGGCGACAGGCGATAGATAACCACTCACTTTTCAAGTTGATACTTTGTTCTCGCCTCTTATTTTGCCTTTGGATCCCACATGTCGCGCAGGCCGTCGCCGATGAAGTTGAAGCCGAGGACGGTGAGCATAATGGCAACACCGGGAAAGATGGAAATAAAGGCAGGCTGGAATCCCGATTGTTTTGCCTGGTAGAGCATGTTTCCCCAGCTGGGTATATCGGGGGGAACGCCGATGCCAAGAAAACTAAGGCTCGATTCGCCGATAATAATAGCCCCCATTGTAAAGGTTGCCTGGACGATGAGGGGGGCAAGGATGTTTGGAACGATATGGTGAATAAGAATAGTGGATGACTCTGCCCCCAGTGATCGTGCGGCCTGAATAAAATCTTTTTCTTTCTCAACCAGCGCCTGGCTTCGTGCGACACGGGCAAAACCAGTCCATCCGACAGATGAAAAGATAAAAATCACATTAAATAAGCTGGGATTCAGAAAAGCAGCGAGAGCGAATATCAGCAGGAGTCCCGGGAAGGCAAGAAGAATATCGACAATTCGCATCAAAAATTCGTCGAGCCATCCGCCAAAATAGCCAGCGATGGTTCCAAGAAAGAGACCGATTATCAGTGAAATAAATGTGGAAGTGAGCGCCACGAAAAGAGAAATTCTGGCCCCATAAATCACTCTGCTGTAAATATCTCCTCCCAAATGATCTTGGCCAAACCAATATGATGAAGAAGGGGGATGAAATCGCTCGGCAATATTCGTTTGATCGGGAGGGTGCAATGAAAGAAACGGGGCAAGGAGCGCCGCAGTTAAAAAAAGAGCGATGAGACATATTCCTAATTTTGCAGAAAAAGAGAGTTTCTTCATTGGATTCTTATTCGGGGATCGATCCATGCATAAAGAAGATCCGTTGTAAGATTTACCAGCACATAAATCGTTGCAATGAGAAGGACGCACCCCTGTACCAGAGGGTAATTCCTCATATGAATCGCCTGAACGAGAAGACTTCCAATCCCAGGCCAATCAAAGATCGTTTCAGTAATAATAGCGCCAGACAGCAGCGCCCCTGTCTGGATGCCAGCGATTGTAATGACCGGGATCAGGGCGTTTCTTAAGGCATGTTTTAAGATGACCATTGTCTCTGAAATTCCTTTTGCTCTGGCGGTTTTTATATATTCTTCTCGGATCACTTCGAGCATCGTTGCGCGCGTCATCCTTGAAAGGAGCGCCATCATCGCCGTCCCCAATGTGATTGCAGGAAGAACGATACTCAGGAATCCGCTTCGTTCAGAAACTGGGAATATCGGAATTTTGTATGCAAAAAGAATAATAAGAAGGGGGCCAAGCCAAAAATGGGGGATCGAAAGACCCAGAATAGCAATCAGCATGGAGAGGCCATCGATGGCTGTGTTGTGTCGAACAGCGGCAACGATACCCAAAGGGATTGAAAAACTAAGAGCAAAGAGCATCGCCCAAAAAGCAAGTTCTAGGGTTGCAGGGAGGCGTTCCCCAATTTCCTTCCAGATATTTTCTTTTGAATGAATCGATTTTAATTCCCCACTCACAAGGTCTTTTAGAAAAAGGAAATATTGTGTGGGGATCGTTTCGTTAAGATGGAGCGCGGATCGAAGAGATTCTTTGTCAAGAGCACCAGCCCTTTCTCCCAAAATGATATCTATCGGATCTCCCGGAATGAAATGCATTAAAGAAAAGACGATGACCGAAATTCCCAGAAGCAAAGGAACAAGAAGGAAAAGACGCCGCAAAATGAAGGTCTTCATCGGCAATAAATTATAGCATCCCCCCTCTGACTTATGCTAATGTTTTGTGAATAAGGACGTCGTGAAAGAAAAACTTCAATTGGAAATCGTTCATGAGGTCGATCGCCTCTCAGATGAGTTGACCTCCGTTGCAAAGTTCATTGGGAGACACCCTGAGCTTGCTTATCACGAATATCAGGCACAGGAGAGATTGAGTGCGTATTTAAAAAAGCATGGTTTCAAAATTAAAAAGGGGATTGGTGGGATTAAAACTGCTTTTCTTGCAACGGCTGGTCAAAGAAGCAACCCTGCGGGCGGCAGCCCGACGATCGGTTTTCTGGCGGAATATGATGCATTGCCGGGGATCGGCCATGCCTGTGGGCACAATCTGATCGGTGCGACAAGCTGCACGGCAGCTATTGCGTTGTCAAAAGCATTGAAAGATCTGACAGGGAGCGTTGCTGTTATTGGGTGCCCCGCTGAAGAAGGGGGGGGAGGAAAAATTCTTCTTGCCAGGAAAGGGGTTTTTAAAAATCTGGATGTGGCGATGATGGCTCACCCCGATTCGCGCACGGAGCCGATAAAAAAGATGCTTGCTCTTGTGGAATTGGATATCGAATTTTTTGGAAAAGAGAGCCATGCGGCAGCGGCTCCTGAAAAGGGGATCAATGCATTGGATGCTGCGGTTATCGCCTATCAGAATATTTTGCGTTATCGCAAAAAGCTTTCCAATGATGCCCGAATTCATGGGATTTTTACATCTGCTGGAATCAAGCCGAATATCATTCCGGATCATGCGGCGCTGAAATATTACATCAGGGCCCTTCGAATGTCGTATGTAGAACAAATGGTTCACCGGATTAAAAGCATTGCCAGAGCAGAGGCAAAAAGGATGGGGGCAAAGGTTGAGTTTAGAATGAATCCTCTTTCCTATGAACCTTTTTATCCAAATCGGACACTTGGAAAAATTTTTGCAAAACAACTTGCATTCTTACGCATTAAGAATGAGCAGGGGAGTGAAACGAAGAGGATCGGGTCGTCTGATGTGGGAAATGTAGGCCAGAGGGTTCCTACGATTCATCCGTCGATTAAGATTTGTGATCATTTATCAGTTCACACGCGAGCCTTTGCGAAGGCGGCTTTATCGGAACGTAGCTATAAAGCGATGACGGGGGCTGCGAAAGCCCTGGCATTGACAGGTTATGAGGTGCTCTCTCAACCTCAGACCTTAAAAAGGATTGAGGCCGAATTTAAAAATACGCGAAGATGAAAGCACTGAATGCCATTGGCCTCATGTCTGGAACTTCTCTCGATGGTGTCGACGTTGCGCTGGTTGAAATGACCGAAAAAAGGAATGGCTGTGATTTCAAATTAACGGCATTTCAAACCTACCCCTATACTTCACCTATCAAAGAGCGAATCTATGGCGCCTCCTCTGGGCGAGAGATAGTTCCTTCTGAAATATGCCAGCTCGACTTTGATCTTGGAAAAATATTTGCAACGGCGGTGTTAAAATTCTTAAAAACCATAGGTCTTAGACCCTCCCATATTGATCTCATCGGATCCCATGGTCAGACCATTTGCCATATCCCAAGGAAGTCGACGCTTCAGATCGGGGAGGCATCTGTGATTGCTGAGATGACTGGAATCACAACCATTTCTGATTTTCGGCCAGCCGACATTGCTGCTGGCGGGGAAGGGGCGCCGCTTGCCCCCTATTTTCATTACCTTCTTTTTCGCCGTCTTCAGAAGGTGGGAAGTGGTGGCATAGGGGTGTTAAACATCGGCGGCATGAGTAATCTGACATGCATACCAGAAAATGCGAAACAAAAAGATGTTGTGGCATTTGATACAGGACCAGGGAATGTGTTGATTGATGGAGCGATTCAACACCTCACCCATAAAAGAAAGCAGTATGACGAAGATGGGAAAATAGCTGCAAAAGGAAAAATAGATGAAAATTTGTTAAAACAGCTTCTCAAGCATCCATTCATCAGCAAAAAACCTCCAAAATCAACAGGCAGAGAGGAGTTTGGTGAGGCGATGGTGGAGTCTATTTTGAAAAAAGGAAGAGATCTAAAAAGTGAAGATATTATTGCTACGGTCACAGCTTTTACTGCACACGCGATTGCTGAGAACTATCGGAAATTTATTTTGCCACAATTTCCCTTAAGGGAAATTGTGGCTTCTGGAGGAGGCGCAAAAAACAAAACTCTGTTTGTCATGCTGCAGCAGCTTCTCCCCGCCGTCCAGCTCAAACATTTTGAAGATTATCATTTAAATGGCGATGCGATTGAAGCAATGGCGTTTGCTGTGTTGGCTTACGAAGCGGTAGAGGGACAATCTCTCGATCTTCGTTTGGTGACAGGGGCGCGTCATCCAGTGATTCTGGGGAAGATAAGTCCTGGGCACAATTTTAAGAGGGTTTTTTTAAACTGATCCTTTTCTTTAGCTCGTAATTTTTTTAGATGAAATTTTAGATAGAGATCGAGCGAGCCAAGATCATGCCATGCCCCTTTAAAAGGATAGCCAAAAATTGGAAATTCGATTTTTGGCAGATTCATATAAACGTCGCGAACAATGCAGAAAATCTTTTTGCCTTTTGGAAAAAAGGCAAAAATATCTGGTTCAAGAATGTGAATGCCGGTAAAAATACCCTTGATCAAAGGTGGTTTTATCTCTGTTGCTCTAAATTGGACAATGCGATGATCTTTATTTAAAGAAACGTAATCATATCTTGATGAACTCGCTGGAGTTTTTATTACTAAAGTCGCAAGCGCTTTTTTTTCAAGATGAAAAGAAAGCGCATCCTCTAGCTTTACATCGCTTAGGAAATCAGAATTCAGAACAAAAAAACGTTCGTTTCCAAAAAATGGTTTTGCTTTAAGAATTCCCCCTCCGGTTCCCAGGAGTCTCTTCTCCATTGAAAATAAAATTTTAAAATCTTTTTGTTTCTCTAAATAGGCTTTGAGATCACCGGGAAGGTGATGAAGGTTAATGATGACCTCTGTGATACCAGCGCTTTTTAGAAGATTTAAGGTGTGTCGGATTATCGGAATTCCCAGCACAGGAATCATCGGCTTTGGAATTTTGTGGGAGAGAGGGCGTAGTCTGGTACCGAGACCTGCGGCAAGAATCATCGCTTTCATGTCAGTTGCTTGAATACCTTTCCCAAAAGCCCATGAAGTTCCCGAAGCTCGTCAAATTTTCTTAAATTAAAATCAACATAGTCCCAGGTTGGTTTGATAAATTTGAGGTATCCTGATTTTCCCTTGTCGAGATGCAGATAAGCGAATGTTCCCATCGCTTTTAGATTGCGCTGGATCGACATCCAATCAAACGTTCTCTGAAAATCTTTAAGATCTGTCTTTGTATTTTCACGGAGGTCTTTTTCGTGAAGATAATATTTTAGCAATTCATGACAGAGCGAATCCGGGAGTTTTGCGTATGAATCTCTCAAAAGAGATGCCAAATCATAATAACAGGTTCCCATCCGCGCATCCTGAAAATCCAAAACGCCTATTTTTTCGTTATGGAGCATCAGATTCCGGCTATGGTAATCACGGTGCGTGAAGTATCTGGGTTGAGAAGAGAGAAAATCAGACATGTCTTTAAAAGATTTTTTTAAAATGGAATCTTCAGGTGGCGTGAGCGATATCTTGAGGTGCCGCTCAATCAGATGTTTTTTGGTAAACTCGAGCTCCCACATAAGTTTTTCAGTATCAAAGGCAAGCCCGAATGCGACGCAGTCTGTGTCTTTTTGACTTGCCTCAAAATGAATCTTAAACAACTCATCGAGGGCCATAAAATAGTATTTTGAATATTGTTTTGGGGTCAGCCTGGCGGTAATTTTCTCCAGAAAGTTGTCGCCGAAATCCTCGACAAACAAAAGTCCCAGGTTCGCTGAAAATTCATAAATTTCTGGTACGTGTACCCCATGTTTTTTCAGATGTTTCTGGATATTAATGTATGGAAATTTCTCCTCGTGAGGGAATGGCTCTGTCTCAAGCAATACCCAGCTTTTCTGTTTTTGTTTAATTCTATAATAAGATCGGGGGGAGGCATCTCCAGCCAGTTTTGTAACTTCAAGACTATTGAAGTTGGATTTTGTAAAGCGTTCGATGAATTGAACCGTTGCTTCAGACCAATGCGTTGTAAAGTTAAGGCTTTTCATGAAGGTGGCGTAAGAGATATGTGTAGAACTGCTGCCTGAGTTCTGTTTTTTTGTATTTGTTTGGATATTTTTCAAGGACCTGTTTCATCTCTCGGAACGCAGGGGTAGAAATAACGACAGGTGGTTTTTGTTTGTATTTTTTTACTTCTTCCTTTGCCTGTTTAATCCTCTCTTCTGTAGGAGGGTGAGTTGAAAGAAGCTTGTCGAGAAGATTGGGTTTCCCTTTTTGGATGCTCAGAAGAATTTCAAAAAAACGAGACATATGTCGGAGGTCATAATTTGTTTTATACAGCGCTTCAATCCCAAAGTGGTCAGCTTCCAGTTCTGCCCCCCGTCCATAATAGAGAAGCCCTGTTTGGCCGAAGAGATTAATGATATCAATTTCTGTTGCTCCAAGTCCAGATGCCTGGGCCGCTACAGAAAGACAGCATGTCCATCCTTGTGCCTTTGTCAGCTGTTCGGTGCCATGCCGGTAGACGACATGTCCCATTTCATGTCCCAAGACGGAGGCGAGCTGTGCTTCTTCTTCAACTACCTGCAGCAATCCCAGATTGATAAATATATAGCCCCCCGGAAGTGCGAAGGCATTCACCTGAGGATCTTTGATAATTTTAAACTGGTAATCAAAAAGACGGTCTTCAGGAAATTTTTCGACAATTTTTTGACCGATGGCATCCACAAATGTGGTGAGACGATCATCAAACAGGATCGGCATTTCTTTATGGACATAAGCAGACCAATAAGCCCCGATTTTTGCATCCTGGTTGACAGAGTAGATATTTAAATCCCCCTTGTTTCTCCCCGCCGTGCTGCATGAGAGAAATGCAAAAGAGAAGATGCCCCACATAAATAGCCGAAACTTTTTTGTCATTTTTCTCATACGGATTATCTCTGGCGCCACTGTAACAAAACCGAAAATCCATTTCCAGGAGAAAGGAGTGCGCAGTATATTGTTGCTTTTCATTCATAAAATAACCTATATTGAAATTAGTAGTCATTCCGACCCAGAGCGTAGCGAAGGGGAGGGATCGCAGTGCTTTTCAACTTAAAAAAGCATGGTTAGCCGCCTTTTCTATTTGCTTTTGTTTGGCGCAGTTCCGATGGTCTTTCCTTTCTCTGCCTTTGTTCTGTTTAAATCAGTAGATTCTTTGAATACTCATGTTGAATACTCAAAAAATGATCTGGAGGCAGGTCTCGATGAGGTTACAGAACGGACCATTCAGATTCGAACAATAGCCAAGGCCGAGGGACTTCCCATTTCTCCATCTTCCTGGGTATTTCATACCACAGAAGAAAAACCAAAATTGGCCCTTTCAGAAAAACGCTCTTCCGAAAAGAAGGGCAAAAAGAATGAAAATAAAATAGTCGATAGGCTTGTTGCTCAGGCTGTAGAGATCTATCCTGCCATAAATGGGATGGAGTCTGAAAAACCAGATATGTCTGATGAAGACCCCTTTTTAAAGGAGTGGAAAGAAAAGAAAGGCGAAGAATATCCTTATTTGAGTATTCAAAAAAGACTGGATAACCATAATGTTTCTGAAAGAGAGGGGTATCGGATGGCTCAGGTTGATGAGGATATCCAAGACAAACAGAGGGTTATGGAGCCTGTATCACCCAAAAAGATTATTGAAAATGGGAGAGAAAGCGCAGCTTCCCTCCTCAATATGGATATGACGGACGGGGGATATCTTAGTTACACGACAGTGGAGGGTGAAATTGTATTGATGTCATCGGATGTAATTGACTGTTTTTATGAGGTCTCTTTTTATGACCGCCTCAATGAAGATGGAGTTGACGATGAATTTTCTACGGTGATTGCCTCGCAGGAAATCCGGGACAAATCGAAACAATTTATTCTTCAGATTCCTTCCGAATCATCGGGGATTCTTGTGGCGAAGGCATATGCTTTGGATGATGTGGAAAAGAAAAATCCAATCTATCTTGGGACGTATGAAAAAAAACCATTGGTTATTTCTAAAGAGGGGTCTAAAGAGGGGGCCAAAAATCTCAAAATAGCGCTTTATCCACGCGATGAATATCTGTCGCAATATCTGACTTTTCTCAGGGGAAAAATTTACAACGAATATACAGGAAAGGATCCAGCCCGGTGTGTTTCCAACGCAAGCGTCTGGATTTTGGAATTAAACCAACATACGACAACGAATGAGCAGTGTATTTTTGAAGTCAAAGGAATGGCATTGGGGGTTCAATATCATCTGCTGTTTGAAAAGGAGGGCTTTGCAGCGCTCGTGCTTTCGATGAAGCTTCAGCAAAAGAGAGAATCACAGGTTTTCTACATGTCTCCGATAACAAAATTTACGCAAGGCTATGATCTCCTTTTGGGAGCAAGAGCTCCCGATAAATCGGTCTTATTCGCGACCATTTATAAAGGGGGGAAGCCTCTTGAACGGGCCATCGTTAAAGCCCCACAAAGTGAAAAAGTTGTCTATGAGCGTATTTCAGATCTCGGTTCTTCTCCTGACGAAACACTCTTTTCATCGATGTCGAACGGAAAAGTAACTTTATGGAATATAGATCCTGGTAAGGTTTCACTCGATGTTTTTTATGACGGGGTGCATCTTGGACGGCGGTTGGTTCGAGTGATACCGGGAATGACACACCAGATAAAAATCGATTTTTAATTCTTTTCTTTTCCGAGCATTTGCCCAAACTCGAGGTCTTACATTGTTTATCCTGTTTTCTGTGTACAATTATTTGAAATTCAAATATATTTTCTACAGAAAATGAAGAGGATTGCCCGATGGGGTTTGTTAGCATCTTTCCTCTCTTTTCTTTCTCTTGATTCCCAACCTAAAGATTTTTCGAAGGCTTTCTTAATCGAACCGCTGGTCGATTCTCCCGGAAAAAATGTTGGTTCTGATTTTAACGGTGATGGCATTCAAGATATGCTTTTCGCATCCGACCAAAACGATGATGGCCCGGGCGATAATGCCGGGGCAGCCTATGTTCTCTTCGGCACACCCCTCAGAGGGGCTCAAACATATCGGCTGGATGGAGCGGGAGTCAGTGTGACTATCCTTGGAAAGGCTGATTCGGATAGACTGGGAGCTTCCCTTGCCAGCGCAGGTGATATCAATTCCGACGGCTTCGATGATATCGTAGTCGGTGCCTTTAATAACGATGATATTGCCTCAAATTCAGGAGCGGCCTATGTGATCTTTGGGAGGCCAACTTTTTTTCTACCACCATCCAAATGAATGGCGTAGGGGGAGATGTTACGCTTCTTGGCAAGGCTTTAGATGATGCTTTCGGGCAGATTGTAGGGGGAGCGGGAGACCTCAATGGAGATGGCTTTGATGACCTGGTCGTTGGAACCCCTCAAAATGACGACGGGGCAAGCCAAAATGCCGGGGCGGCCTATCTTTTGTATGGAGCAGCTTCTCTTTCAGCGACGTATCAGATGAATGGAGCGGGTGTTAATGTTACTATTATAGGGAAAGGGGCAAATGATTATTTGGGATTGAATGTCATAGGAACGGGTGACGTCAATGAGGATGGGATAGATGACCTCTTAATTGGCGCGGACCAAAATGATGATGGCGCTGCAAATGGCGGCGCGGCCTACATTCTCCTGGGAGGCTCAAGCCTTGCTGCAGACTTTGATATAGCGGGGACAGGAGTGAATATATCCATTATAGCCAAGGGAGCGGATCGTCTCGGCAGGGGTTCATGGGGTGGGGGAGATATCAACGGTGACGGCTTTGATGATGCCGTTATCGGTGCGCGGTTCAATGATGATTCTGCAGTAGATGCCGGCGCAGCTTATTTTATTTTTGGACGCTTTTTCCCCGCCGCCATTACCCTCGATCTCGCAAATGCGGAAGAAAGTGTTATTGTGACCGGGAAAGGGGGGAGTGACCAGTTAGGATTTTTTTCAGGGGGGGCGGGGGATGTCAATGATGATGGATTTTTTGATATTATTGTGGCAGGGCGGTTGAACGATGATGGTCCGGGCGGAAACAATGATGGGGCAGCGTATATCATCTATGGCAGCACATCTCTTGCATCGTCCATTCCAGCGGGAAACAGTGATGTAACATTCTTTGGGAAAGCGGCGACAGATCGATTGGGGAGCTCCGTTTCTGGCATTGGCGATGTCAATTATGACGAATTTCCAGATCTACTTATAGGCGCTTTTGGAAATGCCGATATTTCAACGCTGGCCGGGGCAGCCTATATCTTGTTCGGGAGCGAAACCATTTCTTCAGAAATTCGAATGGATGGATCGGGCGCGAATATAACTGTCCTTGGAAAAACAGGTTATGATTATTTCGGTTTGGTCGTCAGCGGTGGGCGCGGAAATCCAGGGCCATAACTTTTTCCAACAGATCCTTCGGGCTATGCCCTCAGGATGACCGGGCTATGCCCTCAGGATGACGCTGCTAAACTCCCTGTACTGCTGTGCGATCGGGAGGCGGCGGCCGATGCCGAAGGCCTTTTGGGTGATGCGGAGGCCAGGGGGCGCTTGACGGCGTTTGTATTCATTCATATCGACTTTTGTGACAACCGCTTCTACGAGCTCTCTTGGAAATCCCATTTTTGTCATTGAGGCAATAGATCGATGTTCTTCAATATAGGCAGAAAGAATTTTGTCTAAAATCTCATAAGGGGGGAGTGTATCCTCATCCTTCTGATCTGCTTTTAATTCCGCGGAAGGGGCCTTGGTAATCGAGTTTTTCGGAATGATCTCTTTTTTAAAGTTTATATAACGAGCCAGTTCATATACCAGGGTTTTGGGGACATCAGAAAGTACGGCAAGCCCCCCAGACATATCTCCATAAAGCGTGCAATATCCCATCGCCATTTCTGATTTGTTTCCAGTGCTTAGAACCAGTGCATGCCATTGGTTTGAGAGTGTCATCAAAATATTTCCACGGATTCTTGCTTGGATATTTTGTTGAGTCAGGTCGGTATCTTCATTTTTAAAAAATTGTTCTAAGATTTTCAGGTAAATGGAAAAGATCGGTTCAATAGAGATTTTTTCCAGCTGAATTCCAAGATTTTTTGCCAACATGAGCGCATCCTGCAAGCTCCCTTCTGATGAATATCTGGAGGGCATCATAATGCCTATTACATTTTTTCGACCCAGGGCTTCCGTTGCAAGGGCAGCTGTCAGAGCCGAATCGATTCCACCGCTAAGCCCGATGAGAACCCGTTTAAAGTTGCATTTTGTAACATAATCCCGAATTCCCAGTATCAATGCTTTATAGGCAGCTTCTATCTCTTTTTCTGAAACGGCATGAATTTCGCCTTTTTGGGTATCGAGATCAACGATGACCATGTCCTCTTCGAAATCTCTACATTGGCCAATCACCTCCCCCTTGGCATTCATTGCAAGGCTTGCGCCGTCAAAAATGATCTGATCGTTGCTGCCAACCTGATTGACATAAATAATGGGAGTTTTGTATTTTCGGGCAATCGCTTGAATCATTTCTTTTCTTATTTTTTGTTTGCCGATTGAAAAAGGGGAGGCTGAGATATTAAGAAGGCACTGTTTTTTTTGTTTGAGAAACAGCGGGAGAGGGTCTGACTTATAGAGTCTTCTTTTCCAAAAATCCTTGTCATTCCAAATGTCCTCACAAATGGATATTGCCACCAGATTTTTTTGGATTTTGGCTGGAACAATTTTAGGTGATGGCTCAAAGTGACGGGTTTCATCGAAAACATCGTAGCTCGGCAAAAGCGATTTGTAGTGTTTTGAAACGATTTTTCTAGAGGAGACAAGTGCAGCAGCGTTGTAATAGGGCTTTCCATGCTGAGACCTGTTTTTTTCTACATAGCCAATGATAGCAGAAATTCCGTCGATTTGTTTAATGAGCGCCTGAAGCGCTTTTAAGTTGTCTTCTACGAAATGATCTTTATCAAGAAGATCGAGCGGAGGATAGCCGATGAGTGATAGTTCCGGAAAAACAACAAGATCGGCATTTCTCTTCCTGGCTTTTTCGACAAAATGCAATATTTTTTCGGAATTTTTTTGAAAAGCCCCGATGATCGGATTAATTTGTGCAAGGGCAACTTTCATCTTAAGGACATAGTATGGTATTTTTTCATTGAGAATTCAATTTTAAATAACCATCGGCAGATTTTCATTGAAATGATATGTCTGTTGTTATACTTTACTTGAAAATAAGGTACTTAAATCCTCATGGAATCTCGTGAAAAAAATGATCAATGGATCCCTCTCTTGGAATATGCGTTTAAAAAAGGGATCAGTATTTCTACGCTCCGGCGAAGAATTAAAGCCAATCAAATTCAGTATCAGCTGAAAAGTGGGCGTTATTTTGTTTTTGACGATGGAAGTTTTCCCCTTGAGGATCGTGATAAAGTCATTGCGGATCTTGAAGAACAAATTGCTGATCTTAAAACGTTGGTTACCGTCCTTGAATCAAAAACATCGTTTAAGGGCGGGGCGGATTCGTGACTTTCCGGTAAACCTGATTTTCGTTTTCATGGATCTTTTTAAAAATCGTCGCCAATTCATAGGTTGGTAATGTCAAAAAATCGTTTTCTGCGGAGCCATAATTTCTCTGCCACCAGTATCTGAAACTTCGATAGTCATTGGTAATTAAGACTTTAGGGGTAAGTCTTTCCAGAATTTCCCAGGTAAACAGGTAATTTGCGTCTTCACTGTTTTTTTCTTTGTGAGCGGGATCCATAAATGCGATCAAGACCGGAATTGCCAATGCATTTCTTTCCGCCAGAAGTCGATAGGCGATGTAATTCAGAAACCGGGGTTTATATTTTTTCAAGGGATCGAGCGTGTTTTTCAGGCTCACATCGTCTTTAATCTCTTCATAGAGTTCATCGAGATCGGAGCGGTAGTAGTAGAGTGATGAAGTGACCCATTGGAAATATTGCGCAATTTGAGGATCTCCTTCCAATGCGACATATTGGTCGAAAATCCATCCCTGTTCCCCCTCTTCGATCAATTCAACCTTATACCAATGCCCTTCTACATCCCCGATCTTTATCATCTGCGCTGTTTTGTCGAGGATCTTTAAAGCGGTTCCTTTGTAAGCGGTTCGAATAATTTTTGAATTGATTACCGTCGGAAGATCCCGGACATTCGCGAACTTTCCGATAATGATGCCGCCAGATGTTTCCGCATGGCCGTAGGAAGCGGAAAGTATAGAACACAAAAAAACTATTTTACTCAATTTTGTCATTACTGGGGAGGATACAGAATTTTACTCTTTGATGCAAATTTTTGGGCAAATCACTGAAAATCTGTCGGGATATTTTCAAGAGGAAAGAGTCCCGCTTTTTTTAAGAGTTCGGCGACCCGTACGCTTTTGGTTTTTAGCCACTTTTCATAGAGACGAAGCAGGTCTTTGTTTGTGCTCGAGAAAGTGATGTCAGAAACCTCAGCCAGGATATCCACGCAGGTTCCAAACCTTTCAAAGAGATCCCGGTAGAGCGCTTGCAAGTTTTGGTGGGTGAAGGCATGAGAAAGTTTTAAATAAGCAGCCCCCCCCATTGCCATATAATAATCGATATCCACTATTTTTCGGTTGAGGCTATCGGAAAAAAAGCCGGAAATATAGAGTGAAAAATCGCCTACTTCTTTTAGTATCTGTACCTTTTCAGATGGGGCTGCGACCAGCGCTTGATGAAGTCTGATTGCCAATGGCGCTCCCTCTGATTTTTTCATCATCGCGGTCTGCATATATTGGGACAGAAGGGATACGAGATAATATTCGACATCTGCTTCCAGGGTTACCTTCTGATTTCCAATAGCGGCCGTGACCAAATTTCTAAAGAATTCAACAGGTTGGGTGAAAACACAAATTTCTTGCTCCTTCTTCATATAATAACCCAATTATAAAGGCAGCTCCTTTAAAAATCAAATTTTGTAATCGTT
>CAYMPL010000003.1:0-55041 GCA_964392415.1 uncultured bacterium
CTCCAAAAAAACATCCAGATTTTTTGTAATCTCAATCAACATCTGTGTTTCAGTTGGCTCGAGAGAAGTTGTTTTTGTCTGTGGAAGATCGATTGGAATCCCCTGCTCCAAAAGCGGTGTGGTAATCATAAAAATAATCAGAAGCACAAGCATGACATCGACAAGCGGCGTCACATTGATTTCGCTCATCACATGATGCCGATTGTTTTGATCCGCCATTTTCAGGCCCTGCGTTTGATCATGTTGATAAAATCGGAAGAAAAGCTCTCCATCTCAGAAGTAAAAAGCCTGATCCGCGCCTGGAAATAGTTAAAGGCAACCACAGCAGGGATTGCCGCCGCAAGTCCCATTGCTGTTGCAATCAACGCCTCAGAAATTCCGGGAGCCACCACAGCTAAATTTGCAACCCCGGTGCTTCCGATGTTCTGAAATGAAGTCATGATCCCCCAGACCGTCCCAAAAAGTCCGATAAACGGGGCTGTAGACCCTGTTGTTGCCAAAAAATAGACCGCTTTTTCAAGCCGGGTCGTTTCTGCCGTAATCGCCCTGCGCAGCGAACGGATGACATTTTCAAAGGCTGAAGCGTCAAACTCTTTCCCTTTCCCCCCCCCTTTTTCAAGCTCATGACAGGCTGCGCGGAAGAGATGGGCAAGCGGTGAATTTGAATAGGTCTCTATCCCCGTCATCAATTTATCCCAATTCTCCCCTTCATAAAAACGATCGATAAAAATCTCGGTCTGTCTTTTCGCTTCTTTAAACACAAAATATTTGGCCAAAATGATCGCCCAACAGAAAATAGATGCCAAAACGAGAATGAGCATCACAAATTTCACCATCGGACCCGCCCCGACAATTAAATTCCATGAACTGGCCTGGCCCGCGGGCGCTGCCAATGCGATGTTTAAAAAAACATTCATTATAGAGGCTCCTCCTTCGTGTACGGCTAAATTGACTTCACTGATACCTCATGCTATCTTTAGTCAATTTTTTATGCGAAATCAAGGCTTTATCGTTGCCCGAGAAGGAATTAAATGGCTGCTTGCGGGATTTCTTATCACCCTTTTTTTCTTCCTTGTGAAATGGCCAGCCGCGGCCTTTATTTTTTTGGGTTTGACACTCTTCATAGCTTTTTTTTTCAGGAATCCAAAACGCGACATTCCAAATCAGCCGGGCATTGTCCTTTCTCCCGCGGATGGGAAAATTTGTATGATCACAGAGGCCTATGAAAAGAGATTCCTCAAAGAGAAAAGAAAGCGTATCTCTATTTTTATGTCCGTTTTTAATTGCCATCTCAATCGCTCGCCCGTTGAAGCAAAAGTCATCGATACGCACTATCATCCAGGAAAATTTCACCTTGCCAACGTTGATAAAGCCTCTGACTTGAATGAACAGCATACGATTCTTCTTGAAGATCAGTCCACACATCGCTATGTTCTCGTTCAAATCGCGGGTTTTCTCGCCCGACGGATTGTAAGCTATGTAAAGCCCGGCGACACTCTAAAAATGGGCGAGCTTTTTGGCATTATTCAATTCGGTTCCCGTGTCGATCTCTATCTCCCTGAAAATGTGAATTTAAAAGTAACCGTCGGTGATTCGGTATGCGGCGGTGAAACGGTCATTGGAGTCATGGGAGTCATAAAATGAGATCCTCACTGCCGCAGCCGACCCAAAGAAGGAATGTTGTTTATTTCCTCCCAAATCTATTCACCACAGCCAATCTTTTTTGTGGATTCTATTCCATCATTGCGTCTCTGCAGGATTCATTTCTTCAGGCGGCCTTTGCAATTATCATCGCGGGTATTTTTGATATCCTTGACGGCCGGGTCGCGCGTCTTACAAAAGTTCATTCAAAATTTGGCGAAGAATATGATTCGCTTGCCGACCTTGTCTCGTTCGGTCTCGCGCCTGCTATTCTGATCTATCTATGGTCGCTCGAATCGTTTGGGAGAATCGGCTGGCTTGCGTCATTTGCTTTCGTAGCCTGCGGGGCTTTGCGGCTTGCGCGGTTCAATACGAAAACTGCCGTTTCGGAAAAACGCTATTTTGAGGGGCTTCCGATCCCCGTAGCCGCTTACGGGTTGGTTTTTACAACATTCCTGTTTTATGAAATGATGCTTGAAGAAACGAGAAATGCTTTTAATTTGCTTTTGCCTGTCATCCTCGCAGTTCTTATGGTAAGCAGCATCAAATACCGAAGTTTTAAAGATCTTGATCTTAAAGACCGCAGATCGGTCGGGCTTTTGGTTTTTGTTGTGTTTCTGATCATGATCATTGCTGCCAATCCAGCGGTTATGATGTTTGTGGTCATGATTGGATATATTGCCTCGGGCCCCATTTTTCATTTTTTCCGTGAAAAAAAAATAAAAAATAACTTAAGAAAATCAGACCTTTATCTTATCGCTAAAAAAGAAGGGACTCATCATGAAAAATAAATCGTGGAATATCGCCGTTATCGGCGCCACCGGCGCCGTCGGCCGGGAAATGGTGTCCATTCTCGAAGAGCGAAAATTTCCTGTCGATCAGCTTTTTTTGTATGCATCTGAAAATTCTGTCGGCCAAACCGTTGAATTCAGGCAACGGCCATGCAGGATCCGGCCTCTCAATGCCGAAACGCTAAAAGATTTTAAATCGATCCAGATTGCATTGATGAGTGCAGGGGCTTCTGTCAGTCGGGAATTTGCCCCAAAAATTACAGATCAGGGAGCTGTCTGCATTGACAATTCAGCTGCCTGGCGGATGGACAGAGACGTCCCGCTTGTTGTGCCTGAAGTCAATTATCACGATCTTTCTCTCTTCAGCCGGAAAAGAATCGTCGCAAACCCAAATTGTTCAACGACCCAGCTCGTTCAGGTTTTAAAACCGATTCATGATGAGTTTCGGGTGAAGCGGGTGGTGGTCTCCACCTATCAGGCCGCCGCGGGAAAAGGAAATGGCGGAATTCGTGAACTCGCAGAACAGACGGCTTCCATTTTGAATCAAAAAAAAATCGTTATTGAAGAATTTCCTCATCAAATCGCGTTTAATTGTATCCCCCATATCGGCGATTTTCTGGAAAATGGATATACCGTTGAAGAAATGAAAATGATTGAGGAAACTTTAAAAATCATGAATGCGCCCGAAATGCGTATTTCGGCGACGTGTGTGAGGGTCCCTGTTTTTTATGGGCATAGCGAATCAGTCAACATAGAAACAGAGCGCAAAGCCAATGCCGCGGAAATTCGCAAACTTTTGTCACGACAAAAAGGGGTAAAAGTAGTTGATAATCCCAAAAAGAATCTCTATCCTTTAAACATTGAAGCCGCAGGCTCTGATGAAACCTTTGTTGGAAGAATCCGCGAGGATTTGTCCCGCAAGGATTTGTCAATGAAAGATGGGAAAAATGGAATCGATTTGTGGATTGTCTCAGACAGTCTGAGAAAAGGGGCGGCGCTCAATGCCGTTCAAATCGCGGAGGCATTAACCGACGAATTCTTATGAGCCGAAAGATCATCTTCTTCATTGCCCTGTTCTATTTTCTTACCTTTGTGACCGCGTTTGTGATGGCCGTTCCTGAAAAGGCTCGTGAAGAAGATCTTGAGGAGATCCAAAGGGAACTAGAGGCTTCAGAAGCCGCAATAGAAGATGAAGATCTTGTCGAACTCGAAAAAGAAAAACCAAAACCGACAGAAGATCCTTTCCTAATCCAGCCACCTCAGAAGAAAGAAGAAGAACCTGAGCCTTTTTCAGAGGCTACAGAGGAGGAAGCCCCGCTTCCATCTCCCGCTGTCGAAGAAGAAATTCCAGAACTTGCTCCTCTTGCGGAAACAATTATTCCCGATGATCCAACTGAAAAAGCGAAAGAAGAGGAGATCAAAGTTGAAAACAATAATAAGGTAGTTCTGGAAGAAGTCTCTCAGAAAGAATCCCCGCAATCGTGGGGAATGACTCTTATGGGAGGAACCTATCGCCCGGATAAATACAAGGGGCGGGGGACTGATCTCTATGATCAAATTTACAAAGGTCAGGACTGGTTTTTAAATAATAAGGGGCTTTGGACCGATCTCGCGCTGGAATGGCAATTTTTCCGGCTCTTTGGGACACTGTCAGCAAAATTATCATCGGGGGTTTGGTACATCGAAACCAACCATGATCCAACAAGTGTAGAAGGAAGCCTAAAGCAGAGATATCGCCTTTTCGCTGTTCCGTTAACGCTCGGAGGGGTATATCGTTTTCACTTTTGGTCGAACCAGCCGATCATTCCTTTCGCCGAAGGGGGGGGCGGAAATGTCATGTTCCGACAAACGACGGCTCCCCAGGGGGATCAGTACCAAGATGTCGTTCGCCAAATTTATGTTGCAGGCGCCGGGGTTCAAATTAACGGAAACATCTTTGATCCGAAAGCGGCTCGAAGTTTTGATATCAACTGGGGGGTAAACCGAACCCATTTTATCGCAGAATTTCGCATTATCCGAAGTCTCGATAATGACGAATTCGATTTTTCCGGACAAGACCTGATCACAGCCGGATTGTTGTTTGAATTCTGAATTATCATGCGACTCATCAAATTCGTCATTCAGTACGATGGCACCCACTACTATGGCTGGCAGAGACAAATTATAACCCCAACCATCCAACAAATTCTCGAAGACACACTCCGAAAAATCACAAACAAAGATGTTAAAATCAAAGGATCCGGCCGAACGGATCGCGGTGTTCACGCGCTGGGACAAGTTGCCCATTGCAGAGTTGAAACATCTTTAGACGACCCAACCCTTCTCAATGCGGCAAATGCCCTTCTTCCTAAAGACATTCTCATCAAAGAACTTAAAACCGAAACAGATTCTTTCGACGCGCAAAGAAATGTCTATTCAAAAATCTATTTCTATCAAATTCTCAATACCCCCTTTCCAGATCCGATGTTACGCCACTACAGCTGGTGGCTGCCAAAAGCATTGGATCAAGAAGCCATGAATGAGACCGCTTCTAAAATCGTTGGAGAATATGATTTCTCAGCTTTTAGAAATCAGGGGAACTCCGTTAAAACAACCGTTCGAAAGATTTACCGCTCCCGTTTCTTTGCGGAGCATCCTTATCTTATTTATGAAATTGAAGGGGGTGGTTTTTTAAAACAGATGGTTAGAAATCTCGTTTCTACCTTTGTCAGAGTGGGTCGTGGTCAAATGACCCTTGCCCAATTTGAAGAGCTTTTGGCATCAGGGGACAGAACTCAGGCGCCGCCGCCTGCGCCTCCCCAGGGACTTTTTCTAAAATCAGTTACTTATTGACTTTTTTTTTACCATTAAGTAGATTCCCGTGGATTTATGAATACAATGACAAACCGGACTTATACTACAAAGCCTAAGGACATTACGCGGAAATGGTATCTTATCGATGCCAAAGACCAGATCCTCGGACGATTGAGCGTAAAGGCCGCAAATATCTTACGGGGGAAAGAGAAACCACTCTTTTCGCCCCATCTCGACTGTGGTGATTTTGTCGTCATTATCAACGCGGAGCGGATCAAACTGACGGGGGATAAATTGAATCAAAAGATTTATTACCGGCATTCAAGACATGTGGGGGGATTAAAATCAAAAACTGCAAAAGAAATTCTTGAAAAACACCCTCCCCGCCTGATCTTTGAGGCGGTCAAAGGAATGCTCCCGCAGAACAATTTAAGCCGAAGAATGATTAAAAAATTAAAGGTGCATTGTGGAGCGTCCCATCCCCATGAGGCGCAATCCCCCACTCTTTTAAAGGTCTCGTAATATGGAACAAAGATTCTACGCAACAGGAAAAAGAAAAACAGCCATCGCGCGCGTCTATTTATATCCCCAGGGGGGTGGAAATTTTCAAATCAATACGGAGTCGTTGGAAAAGTATTTTTCACGTAAATCAACGCAGCTTATTGCAAGACAACCGCTGGCTTTGACAAAGCTCGATAAAAATGTCGATATCTATGCCAACGTTTTCGGGGGGGGGCAATCCGGGCAGGCAGACGCCATCAGGCTTGGAATTTCAAGGGCATTGATTTCCTACAATCCTGAACTGCGAAAAACACTTAAAGCACATGGCTTTCTTACCCGTGATTCACGAATTGTAGAGAGAAAAAAGCCAGGTCAAAAGGGAGCCAGAGCAAAATATCAGTATTCTAAACGCTAAAGTCATTCCGAACACGAAGTGTGAGGAATCTTTCTCTTACCAGAGAAATCCGAAATCAAAGCCCCAGCCATCATCCTCATTATAATAATTTCTGCCTCTTTTGGAGGGGGCTGGCTGATTCCAATAATCAAAGCGAACCTGCCATTGATCCCCACGAGGATATCCTGGAATAGCGCCAAAGAATTCACCAGAACTTGTCCAGTTCGCGCTCGAATTATACGAGGTGTTCATCTGGTATTTTGAATAGGGGGATTGGTTATATAAATGCCAGGGCGTATAGCCATATCCCTGCTGTCTGGAATAGTCGCTATATTGTTGAAAGATATCATAACCTGACACACAATGCCCATTTATATCTCTAAAAACGGTGTTCGGATTGTGGGTTAAGAATTCGCCGGCATTCGGAGCATAACCGTTATAAGGGATCGGGTTAAATCCATTAAAGTTTGAAATTAACTGCGAGCAGTCTTGAGAAAATTGCTGATTGCCCGGCTGACTCACCTGTGTTGGATCTGACTCTTCATCCCCGCAATTTACAAGCAGAAATGCCATCATCCCAATCAGGGCTATCAAGAGAATTTTATTCAATATCTTCATCACTCTCTACCTCCAAAGCATTTAAAAAGAGTTTCTATGATGATAGATTGCAACAGATATGCCAGAGAGTTAAAACATTTTAACTATATGATATCACTTATGTTTATATATATTCACTTCAAATAAAAGATCGGAACCACCGCCCCCGTGCCAAAATTTGCTAAACAGGATGACGGAATCTGTCACTAGATAACACTTGCGTCACCCCTCGAATTTTAGCTAGATTAAAATGAGTGAATGTTCTTTTTATTACGCCGAGTCACAATGTGACGATTGGCCTCAATCAGGGTGTCGCTATTTTAGCATCCCTTCTCAAACGTGAGGGACATCAGGTTGCCTATATTCTCATAAATGACCGCATGGGCTATAAATGGAGCGAATGGCAGCAGTGGCTCCCCCAACAAATAGAAAAGTTTAAACCCGATATCATCGGCCACTCTGTCATGACCCCGCAATGGAAATATACCCGCGTTATTGGAAATTATCTTGAAAAAAACTACCCTCATCTTGTTCAGGTTGTAGGAGGTCCCCACCCCTCCCAATATCCGGAAGAGGTCTTTAACGACGGCTCTGAATTCATCGATCTCATCTGTCTCGGCGAAGCAGATCTGACATTTCCTCAATTTTTGCGTGAAAACACCCCTGAGACCTTAAGATCACGGACCTATAAAACCGATGTCAAAAGCCTCTGGTTTCGCTTCGACGACGGACGCGTCATTAAAAATCCGAACGACACCTTTGTCGACCTCACAAAGCTCCCCCCTGAAGACAAATCGATTTTTGATCTTAACGCCTATATCAAGGAAAAGGGGAATCAAATTGAAGTCACCGTGGGGCGCGGATGTCCCTATAAATGCACGTATTGTTTTAATGAATCGTATTTTAATCTCTATAAAAAAGATAATCCAACCCTTCAGATAAAAAATTTTCTTCGTTTTAAGGATATGGATATTATTTTTCAGGAAATCAGGGATGCGCTTCAAATCGCCGAGGTTCCCATTCGCGCGCTCGCGTTTGTCGACGATAATTTTCTGATCAATTACAGCTTTCTTGAAAAATTTTGCGCGCGCTACAAAAAAGAGATTGGCTTGCCGTTTGTCGTGAATGTTCATCCGCTGACGCTCAACGAAGCCAAGGGGGAGCTGATTGGAGATGCCGGCGTCATCTCCATGCGATTCGGCGTCGAATCCGGCAGTGAACGCCTGAGAAAGGATGTACTCGACCGGCAGACGCCCGAAGCGGCTATTGAGAGGGCATTTAACATTGCCCGAAAATTCAACGTCATGCCAAGCTCCTACAATATGATTGGAATACCGACGGAATCAAAAGAGGAGCTTCTCGACACGCTGAGAGTAAACGCCAGACTCGCTCCCGATGTCATCAAAATCATGACCTTTTATCCGTTCCACGGAACAAGGCTTTATGACTTCTGTGTCGAGCGGGATCTTATCGACTGGAGGAAGAAAGAAGAACTGGATAACTACGATTCAGGATCGTGCCTTAAATTTCCCCAGGACCATCATCTGTTTTTGAAAAAAGTTCAGACGATTTTCCCCTGGTTTCTCAACTTTTACGGGAGGTTGGATCCCTTCGGCTTTTATAAAAAAGAAATTGACAAGGCGCTCGCTCTTACCGAAGAGGAATGGGAAAGTTTTAACTACGACGATATTAACTTAAGACTGACTCAAAAAATGGAGGCTGAGAATCTGACCTTCTATAAAACCCACTTCAATAGAAGTATCGCGATCAGAGTTCCCACCTTCTGGGAGAGAAGCTCATTACAGCGCCAGCATGAAATCGCGGATCCCGGCGAACAGATGAAATAAGATGTGCGGGATTGCAGGCGTATTAAGACTTCATTCAGACCTATCGCTCTCCCCCTATCTCCCCCACTTTACTAAAATGCCCGATCAGTTTGTTCATCGGGGTCCAGACCACCTGGGGACCTGGTATAACGATGACATTTTTTTGGCGCACGCGCGATTAAAAATCGTCGATTTATCGGAGCAGGCAAATCAACCGCTTTTTAACGAAGACCGCACAGTCCTGCTCTTATTTAACGGCGAGATTTATAATTTTAAGACGCTTCGTTCTCAATTGATTCAAAAGGGGCACCGTTTTCGTTCTGAAGGAGATGGAGAAGTCATCGTTCATCTTTATGAAGAACATGGCGAATCTTTTGTAAAGCATCTGGAGGGAATGTTTGCGCTGTCACTCTGGGATCAGAAACAAAAGAAACTGATTCTTGCGAGGGATCGGACGGGGAAAAAACCGCTTTTTTTTGTCAGTTCTTCTTCATTTTTTTTCTTTGCCTCTGAAATCAAGGCCTTCTTTCCCATCCCTGAAATCCAAATAGAAAAAAATGAAGAGGCCTTTCCCCTTTACTTTGTCCACGGCAACATCCCCACCCCTCACACATTCTACAAAAATATCTACCAACTTGAGCCTGCCCATCTTCTCATCTGCGAAGCAGGACGTCCGATGAGAAAAATAGAATATTGGGATTTAAAAACCTATTTCAAAAATCCCCATAATATAAAGAAGCACATTCAAAAAACCGAAGCAATCGAGACGATCCGATATCTCCTAAAAACCGCCGTCTCAAAACGGCTGATGGCCGATGTGCCTGTCGGCGCGTTTCTCAGCGGCGGCATCGATTCAACGATTATTACCGCGATTGCAAGAGATGAGCTCCAAAAACCGCTGCGAACATTCAGTATCGGATTTGAAGGAGATCCCCGATATGATGAATCCCCATACGCTCGAATCGCATCTCAACGTTTTCAAACCGAGCACCAGGAATTTCATCTGACCCCTCAGATGGTCCCCGAGATTTTTGACCGGATTCTCTGGCATTATGACGCCCCTTTTGCCGACTCTTCGGCCATTCCCACATCCGTCGTTTCACAGCTCGCGCGAAGGGAAGTCACCGTGGCGCTTACCGGGGATGGGGGGGACGAAAATTTTGCCGGATACCAACGTTTCGTCGCCTCAGTCTGGATGGAGAAGATTCCACCCTTTTTTTGGAAAGCGCTCAAGAGCGTTTGCCCGAAACCGGTATCATCTACATTTAACGTATCATCGTTCTCCCGGGTGTCGCGCGCTCTTGAGGCGGCCAATCTTTCGTTAGAAGCAAGAATTTGCAGATGGCTCTCTTACTTCTATACAGACTTGAGACATCTTTTGAATCCTGCATTTTATCCGTCATCAGAGCTCTCAAGCGTTCTTTCTGCCCCCTTCTCAAACGAAGATTTGAGTGAGCTTACGCCGCTCTCTAAACTCCTCTATCTCAATTTCAAAGGCTATCTGGCTGACGATCTCAATTTCAAAATGGATAGGGCAAGCATGATGCATTCGCTTGAAACCCGCGCGCCTTTCCTCGACCATCATCTGATTGAATATTGCGCCTCTCTCCCCGATTCTTTTAAGATCAGAGGATTTCAAACTAAATATATTCTCAAAGAAGCCTATAAAGACATTTTGCCAAAAGAAATCGTCTACCGGAGAAAGACAGGATTTGGAGTTCCCCTTGGAAAATGGTTCAGGGGGCACCTCAAAACCTTTTTACTCGATCATTTAAGTAACATCGAAGATTCAGCTGAATATATCAATCCTCAGTATGTGCGAGAACTCCTCGCCACCCATTTCCGCGGCGAAGATCATTCCATGAAGCTATGGAGCATCCTCATGTTCCACGCGTGGAATACCCCTTCCTCTAAAAGAACGCCCAACTTCCGTTAAAATTGCAATTGCAAGCAACAGCAATCCGCCGGCCAAAAGACCATTTAAATCCAACGAACGAAATTGAATCCATTTTTGAATCCCCTGATTTGCCATGAATACCAGCGCGGAGAGTGTGACTGCCAACATAAAGAGTGTTGGAAAAAGAGTTAGCCAGAAAGCCTTACGCTTTGTTTTCCAGAGCCAGATAGTGACCCCCGTCAGCGTTAACGCGGCCAATAGCTGATTACTCGATCCAAAGACAGGCCAAATGCTTTTCCAAACGGGAACCTGAGACGACCCAAACATATTGGTAAGAAAAATATAAGCCAGCGGAATAAGAAGTGTGGCGAGCGTGCTTCCATACCGCGCGACTCGCCCTTTTTGCCAGCCGGTAAATTCTTGAAAAATATATCGCCCAAGCCGTGTCGCCACATCGAGCGTGTCAAAAATAAATGTCGCGAACGCAAGCATTCCAAAAGAGATCGCAAATTGAAGATCGATCCCCAAGACAGAGATAAATTTCCCAAGCCCTTCGGCATAAATAAGCCCGGGATCCTTTCCTTGAACCGCCTGCGGCGAAAGAACCATCACCGTTATAAGAGCCATCAGAGCCACAACTCCCTCTAAAAGCATCCCCCCATATCCAACCAGTTTCGAGTGGCTTTCTTTAGAAATTTGTTTTGAAGTTGTGCCAGATGAGACCAGTCCATGGAAACCAGAACATGCCCCGCACGCAATCGTTACAAACATGATCGGGAAAAGCGGCTGCCCAATCGGATTCGTAAACGACACAAAGATCGGATATTGAATCTCAAAACCCCCAAAGAGTATACCGGCAACACCGCCCAAGAGCGCCACATAGAGGAAAAATCCCCCCAGATAGCCTCGCGGCTGGAGAAGAATCCACATCGGAACCACTGAGGCGATGAAGCAATATCCCAAAATGATCAGATCCCAGGTAATTCCCTGATTCAAATTGCCCGGCAGTCGAATCGGAAGATATTGTCCCCCCCATATAATGAGCAACAAAAGAGGTACCCCCAAAGACGTTGCAAGCCAGAGGGGAGCCTTGAACCGATAAAGCGCGAGCCCCATCGCCGTCGCAAGAAGAAGATACATAAAAGAAGACGACGCGACGGCCCCACCCACCTTTGGTTCCAGAAAATAGCGCGCGGTTAAATCTGTAAACGCGATAATGATGTAAATAATGGAGAGCCAAATAAAAAAAAGAAACAAAAGATAGGCCCGTTGACCGACCTGCTCTTTGACAATCTCTGCGACCGAACGGGCATGATGACGAACCGATGCAACCAGCGATGAAAAATCGTGAAACGCGCCGATAAAAATCGCGCCCAACACAATCCAAAGAAGCGCCGGCCCCCATCCGAACCAAATTCCGGCTGTTATCGGTCCAACGATTGGGCCAGCCGCTGAAATCGCCGCAAAATGCTGCCCCAGAAGTACCGGGGGTTTCGTCGGAATATAATCAACACCATCATTCAGACGGATCGCGGGTGTCGGCTGAGAATCATCGAGCCCAAAAAGACGAGAGATGATGCCGCCATAAATCCAGAATGCGAGCAGAAAGAGACCCAAAACGAAAATAGCGATGATTTCAACGCCCATATCTTTTTCTATTTCTAATCGATTCAAAAATGTGGACAAGGATTTTTTTTTTCGCTATCGTAAAAATCAATGAAGGTATTGGTGTCAGGGGGGGCAGGATTTATCGGCTCTTATCTGTGCGAAGAATTGCTCCTGAAAGGACACGAAGTCTTTATCATCGATGACCTCTCTACCGGCAGCAAGGAAAATATAGGACACCTTGTAGAATCGTCTAAGTTCCATCCGTTCTTTGAAACGATTATGAACGAATCGCTTCTGGCGGAACTGGTGGATCAATGCGATCTTATATTTCACCTGGCCGCCGTTGTTGGCGTAAAGAATGTAATTCGTTCTCCGGTCGAAACAATTCAACGCAATGTCAAAGGGACTGAGCTTGTTCTTAAATTTGCGAATGTGAAAAAAAAGAAAGTCTTTCTGACCTCTACCTCCGAAGTTTATGGAAAGGGGAACAAATCCTCTTTTAATGAAAGGGACGATCTCACGATCGGCCCAACCTATATTGGAAGATGGAGCTATGCCTGTTCCAAGGCCATTGACGAATTTTTGGCGCTTGCCTATTGGAAAGAATATAAACTCCCCGTTATCGTGGTAAGACTCTTCAACATCATCGGGCCCAAACAAACAGGGCGATATGGAATGGTGATGCCGAGATTTATCGATCAGGCCCTTCAAAACAAGCCGATCACCATTTATGGAGACGGGAAACAAACGCGCTGCTTCCTCTATGTAAAAGACGCGGTTTCTGCCATGCTCAACCTTGCGTTTCACGAAGGAACCATCGGAGAAATCTTCAATTTGGGAAACCCCCATGAAATCTCTATCAGCGATCTTGCAGCCCTGATCGTAAAGATAACAGGGTCAAAATCGACATTTCAATTCATCCCCTACAATCAATGCTACGATAGTGGTTTTGAGGATATGCCGAGGCGTGTCCCCGACATTCATAAAGTTCAATCCCTTATTTCCTTCGAACCAAAAACGGATCTCGCTGAAATAATCCGATTTATTATTCATGAGAAAACTTTAAAGACACCCCCCGGATTTCAGAAAGACTCCGCTCCGCTGTTAAGAGATATTTCACGGGAACATGCTGCATTGTAAGAATAAGCATGATTTTTACGACCGCCTCTCGAAATTCTTCGTTTGCGCGCTGGCTGTTTCCATCCCTCTCAGCAAAGTGGCGATAGACATTTCTTTATCCTTTGCTTTAATTTTTTTTATTTTGAAGAAGATATCGGAAAGACAACCCCTCGCCCCCAATCCACTCTCTAAACCGATCGTAATTTTTCTCTGCTACGCGCTCATATCGCTTCTGTGGGGCAACCATCTTGAATTAAACAGCCGCGGGATGATTAAATTTTTCAAAGATTTTGCCGTTTTCTTTCTCGTCGTTGAATTATTTCAAGAGCGTAACTCTCTAAAAAACTTAATTCACTGTTTGCTCGCCGGCGCCGTTATTACCTGCCTCAATGGACTTTTTCAGTACTTCAACGCCCTCGATTTTATCTATTCACAGGAATTTGGAGCGCGCATTACCTCAACTTTTAAAAACCCAACGATCCTGTCAACTTATCTCGTTTGCATTTTGCCCCTGCCAGCGCTGTTTTTAAAAGAGGGGAACCTAAAAAACAATTTCCTCTACCTCTCCATGGTCGTACTATTTGCAATGATCTTTATTTTTTCATTCAGTCGTAATACCTTTTTTTTATTTTCACTGGCCTTGATTTTTTTAGGATGGTTTTCTGCCCCATTCAAACGTTTCACGAAAATAGCGTTTATCATCCTTTTCATTATCCCCCTTCTCTTTATAAAACTTTCCCAGACCCATAGCATCGCCCAGATGGTTCTAAATCCTTCCATCAGTCCCTCATTGGCAGAACGCGCTTACCTATGGAAAATTGCCAAAGAAATGATCTCTGATCATCCACTGGCGGGGCACGGAATTAACAGCTATGCGGCAATTCGTTCGAACTATTTCCCTCCGATTGATCAGATGCCCCCTTCTTTCAGATACCTTCACGATGCGCATCCCCATAACAGCTATTTAAAAATCTGGATTGAAACCGGCTTGATTGGACTCTTGCTCTATCTATCGATATTTTTTGTTTTTCTGATTTTTATAATGAAAGTTCTTAAGACTGCGCCCCTGTACCAACGCCGGCGGCTTTATCCCTATATGGTCGGTTGTTTCGTGTTTGTTGTTTCCTCTTTATTTGACACATTTTTGATGGGGGCGCCGCAGCTTAGAATGGTATTTTGGCTGCTGACCGGACTCTTTGTTGTTGAATTAAAAACCCTGGAATCTAGACAATGTTCATCAGTTTTTGAAGCTGTTCCGACGAGAGATGCCGCAGCGGTCCCATTTGTCGGGCTGCAAACATAACCTGCGCGACATGCTCCATTCGTTCCAATTTGTTAAAGGCATCCCAAAGATCTCTTCCCAGACAGAGAACGCCATGACGATCCAATATCAGGGCATCATGTTTTTGAATGAATTCCCGGATTCTCTCCGGCACTTCATAAGAGGTAGGCGTTGTATAGGGAACAACTGGAATCTCTCCTACGGAAAGAACAACCTCGGGGAGATGATCCTTCCCAAGGTCGAGCCCGGCCAATGTGTGAGCAATGCAAAAAATGGGATGGGCATGAACCACTGCAGAGATATCCTGTCTCTCTTCATAGACCTTAAGATGCATCAGAATTTCCTGAGATGCCCGACCCCCTCCTAAAATCTTTTTCCCTTTTAAATCAGTGATAATCATGAGCTCAGGCTTGAGAAAACCTTTATGAACACCGGATGGCGTAATGAGCAAACGTTCGGGATGATATCGAACACTCACATTTCCATCAGTAGAACTGATAAAGTTCTTTTCATACATCCGGCGACAGACTTCAACGAGCTCTTTTCTATATTCCCTTTCTGTTTTCATGAAAATCCTATCTATCGAAGCATTTTTCGGATGTCAATTCCTACCGCCCTGTGATAATGTTCAATCCCGATGGCAAAAAAGATCGGTCCCTATTCGCTCGAACTCCTTGAAACAGGAGAATTTGCGTTGGATGGGGGGGCAATGTTTGGTGTTGTCCCCAAAAATCTATGGCAAAAAACAAATCCGGCAGATCTTGAAAATCGGATAACGATGGCCCTTCGTGTTCTTTTGGTACGATCCAAAGATCGTAATATTCTCATCGATACCGGCATCGGAACAAAATGGGATGAGAAATACCAAAAAATTTATCGTATTAATCATGGGAATAACACGCTTGAAAAATCACTGGCATCGGCAGGGATAAAGCCTGCGGATATTACCGATGTTATCCTCACGCATCTTCATTTTGACCATGCCGGCGGATGCACCTACAAAGAGGGGGAAGAGATCAAGCCTACCTTTCCAAATGCAATTCATTATATTCAGAAAGAGCAGTGGAAATGGGCACATCGGCCGACTGAAAAAGACCGGGCCAGTTTTTTGAAAGAGAATTTTGAACCGTTGATGTCAGTAAAATTAGAACTTCTTTCAGGGGAAATTGAACTCTATCCTGGAATCTCTATTTTAATTTCGCACGGGCATACCGCATCGATGCAGCTTGTTAAAATTTCAAATGGTAAAGAAACACTTTTATATTGCGCGGATCTCATCCCGACTTCTGCCCATATCGCAATTCCCTATCTCATGAGCTACGATAATATGCCTCTTGTTTTGATGGAGGAAAAACGGCATATTTTGGATCAGGCGGTGAGAGAAAACTGGATTCTTTGTTTTGAACACGATCCACTGATCGGCGCCGCAACCGTGAAGAAAGATCCCCAAACGGGCCGGTTTGGTTTAAAAGAGAAGATCACTGTCTGACGCTGGGGTGGCGGAATTGGCAGACGCGCAGGACTTAGGATCCTGTGGGGCAACCTGTGGAGGTTCGAATCCTCTCCCCAGCAAAATCTTACACAATTATAAGTATATATCCTTATTAAAGCTTAATTTATATCATATTATAATATGATTATATACTTGACTTTATCAAAGTATATCCTTATAATATATTCATGAAAAAAAATATCGCCTTCTATCGAAGGCAAGTCAGCGAGAAGCTCGAGATTCTTAGACAATACAGGGATAAAATGCCCATGTATACTGGAAGGTGGATTAAGGTGGTTAGACAGGCGCTGGGGATGACCCAGGCTCAGCTTGCAAGACGCTTAGGTATTCAACCTCAGAGTCTCCACAACCTAGAAAAAAATGAGTTGAACCAGTCTATTTCCATTGGTTCTTTAAAAAAGGTTGCAAATGCGTTACATTGTCAAATTTACATAGTCTTCATACCGGATAAGGCGATTGAAAAAGTTGTTCAAGAAAACGCTATGCAAACTGCGACAAAAATTATTATGGACACCGCACATACGATGGATTTGGAAAAACAAGCGCCTACTGAAAAGTTTTTAAAAAAACAAATTAAAGAAGTTGCTGAGGAACTTATCAGAAATGCTGACAAGCGGATTTGGGAAAATCATTGAAGATCAACAATCCACCAGGCTCTACACCATTAAATGACGCATCAGGACTCATTCCAGATCATATTCATACACAAGAGCAACTATGGGAATGGGAATATCAAAATATTATTAAAGCGCGAAATAAATTTTTGAAAAGAAGATCTCATAGAAAACAATGGTTAAATATAGATTTTATTAAACAAGTTCATTTTGAAATGTTTGACGAGACATGGACATGGGCAGGAAAATTTCGGATTTCAGAAGTCAATTTAGGAGTTCCTGTAATTCAGATTCAAGAAGCAATGATAAATTTGTGCAATGATGTCAAAATTTGGCCCAAAGATTCAAAGGAAAAGATAAAAGAAAATGCCATCAAATTACATCATCGTTTGACTCAAATTCATTCTTTTCGAGATGGTAATGGACGTCATGCGAGACTTCTTGCAGATATTTATTTATATTATAACTATCTCAAACCTTTCTTATGGGGAATAAAGCTTTTGAATAAACAAAATGAAATTAGAAAAAAATATTTAGCTACTTTAAAGGCAGCTGATAAAGGAAATTTGGCGCCTTTAAAAAAATTTGCTGAGTCGTCCTTCAAAATGAGCGGCTGAGCGTCTTACACTAAAAAAATGGCTTATGGTTTTTTTTCCTAAATTAAAGATCACGCTTAGCGGGGGACAGGTCAAATCATTACCACTCTCCAATTCAGTGGCAGTAGATTTACTTAACGCGCGTATGTGGCATCATCGGTTCTCCGATGCGATCACCGCCGACAAAGAGAATATCATTTTTATCATCTCTCCCTTTTGCGAAGGCTGCATTCCCAAATTCCCAATCTTCTCTTTCTGGGCTGAACGTCCCTATAGCGAGATTATGGTTAATGATAAAAACGACATAGAATTTGTAGTCATCTTTAAGAGGAATTATTTGATCGTGTCAATTATTTTTTTCTTGCATCTCTTTTTTAGCTATGTTCTATCACATCTCATTATAAACAAACCTAACACACAAGGAGGTATCATATGGGGCATAGGTCAATTCTTTTTTTAGTAACACTTTTGCTTTCTCCATCTGTTTTTTCGGATGGTGAACCGATGCATCAAGATCCTAATGAAGGATATGTGGCTCCCGGAAAATTCTATTGGACACGGCTCTATTGGAAGGGAACCAAAGACGCGTTTGACCGGGGAGCGCTCTATTTCGTTGATGAAAATGGAAAAGAATCGCGAACCAATCTTTTTCTCATTGCGGGAATGAATCGAATGATTGCTTCTGCAAAAAGGTATAATGAAGAAGCATTGGAATCTCTCAAAACCTATGGAACCCCATCAGAAGTTCTTCCTCAACGAGATGATTGGGATAATTTTAAGACTGGGGCGGTAAAAGTGGCAACCAAGCCATGGGGTTTGATTGCGCACAAGGCTGAAAAAGTCAAAGAGAATGCCAAGAGGAATTATGAGGATATGGGAGGCGCCACTCTCAGAAACTGGGGACCTCTGGGACGCATCGTTGTGACCGCATGGAATGGCCTTCAAATTGTGGGCGAAACCATTGGAATTATCGGCGTTGAGCTTCCGCTTGAATTGGCTTTTAGAATCGTCCCAAAATATTGGATTGGCGTCACCCTGGATCCTGAGGACGGAATTGTTACCCGTGATGGTTTTGTCTCAAGCACCGTACGTCCGATTCTTCGCCCATTCTTACCGGTTCTTGGCGCTGGCTGGTATTGGGGGGTTCTTGAGCCTTCTAATCTCGCACTTCGTGGAACCCCGTCAGCTACAGCAGGGGCTGTTGGAACACTGCTGACTGGGATGACAGCTCTCGCGGAAGGGGGAAAATATCTGGTCTGGGATTCGTGGAGGTCTGAATCAACTTCAACTGATCAAGAAACGGCCTTCTATCAAACAGAAGATGGAAAAAATGTCGGCTTTATTATTCCAGTTCCTGAGGACCCAAAAGTGAGCGACGATTTAAGGATCCTCTTTGAAAATGCCGAAGATTCTCATGCCCTTGCTCTCGGGTTTGAAGAGATTATTTCTCAAAACCCGGACAAAAAATGGGTGGCGCTGAGCTATATTACTTCAAGACTCGCTGAAACGATCCATGCCCTCCATGAAAATGGGGAACAGTATCAGGGTGAAGATCGGGAAGCGCGTTTGACAGAAGCTGCCTATCTCTCCAATCTTAAAGCTGTTTATTCAGAGGCCTTAAAAGAAGAGATGGAAGGGAGTTAGCAAGTCATTTTCCATAAGAAAATGACACGAAAGATATAAGGATATCAGACGAACCAGTTTGAAAGAGCTGGTTCGTCGACCTCATTATATGCTACCATCTCTCTCGTGCGGCTCGGGATTGTCGACTTAGGAACAAATTCTCTTCGATTTGATATCTACAAAATTGATTCCTCTAAAAATAAAAAATTGCTCTATCGAAGCAAAGAAATGATCCGTCTCGGAGAAGATCTTTTTGTCACAAAAAAAATATCGATGGCCGCGGAAAGGCGCGTTCTTAAAACCCTTTCCAAAGTTGTTAAAATAGCCGAAGCCCACCGAACCGATAAAATGTGCTGTTATGGCACAAGTCCGTTTCGAGAAGCCGTAAACGCGGAAAGACTTCTTAAAAAAATTCAAAAAAAAACAGGTCTCAACATTGAAGTTATCTCTGGACAACATGAAGCTGATCTGATTGCAAAAGGAATTCTTAAGAGTGTAAGATCTTTAAAACCAATCCTCTTAATCGATATTGGCGGGGGGAGTACTGAATTTACGCTTGCCAAAAATGGCCTCTCTAAATTCTCCATCAGCATTCCTTTTGGATCTCTCAAACTTCAGGATATTTATTTAAAAAACCACCCTCCTTCTCAAGAAGCCATCGAAAAAATGAGACGAGCTATTAGAAAAACATTAGAAGAAAAATTAGGCTTTTACCGACAAGAGAAAATTCCCACTGCGATCGGGAGCGCGGGAACCATCAAGGCCCTGTATAAGGTCACCCACTCCCGCCATAAAAAAATCGATATTAAGAATTTAGAAAATTTTTTAAAAAAAATTAAAAATAAAAAACTCCCCGAATTAAAAAGGCTGCTAAAAACAGAAGGACGCCGGGGGGATATTATTCTTGCGGGAACGATCTTATTGATTGAATGTCTTCATTTTTTTAATCTGAAATCAATTTCTGTGACAAAATGGGGTTTAAGAGACGGTATTCTTCGGGAGCAAATAGATGGCGCATAAACTTCGTAAGCCATTGACGGATGAGCACATTTTTAAAAGCATTAAAGCGACGGTTCGAAAAATAGCGAAGGAAGATGTGGCCAGATCTGATCTTAAAATCGTAGATACAGCCTTAAAAGAGTTGGTTTATACCTTTAAAATCTTTGCCCCTTATCGTGGAAAACGTAAAATAACGATATTTGGCTCGGCAAGATCGCTTCACTCTGATCCTACCGCCCGCCAGGCGAGACGATTTGCAAAAGAAATCGTTCGCCTAGGCTACATGGTTTTAACAGGCGCGGGGGGAGGAATTATGCAAGCCGCACAGGAAGGAGCTGGGAGTGAAAACAGTTTTGGGCTCAATATCCGGCTTCCATTTGAGCAAAAAGCCAATCCTGTCATCAAGGAAGATCGAAAGCTTATTCATTTTAAATATTTCTTCACCCGAAAGTTGACAATGGTCAAGGAAAGCGATGCGCTTGTTTTGTTCCCCGGGGGCTTCGGCACTCAGGATGAAATGCTTGAAACCCTGACCCTTCTCCAAACGGGGAAAACCCTTCCCAAGCCAGTTGTCTGCATCGACAAAAAAGGGGGGGGCTATTGGAAGCAATGGAAAAGATTCAATTTCGGAACATTGATAAAAAATCATCTGATATCAAAAGAAGATAAAAAGTTTATTTTCTTCACGGATCAAATAGAAGATGCTGTTTCCCACATCACAAAATTTTATCATAATTATCATTCACTTCGTTTTTTCGAAAAATGGCTTTTGATCCGGGTCTGGAGACTGCCGTCCAATCCCCTGCTGAGGCGACTGGGACAGAAGTTCAAAGACATTCTTTCTTCCGGAGGCATCCATTCCATTCCAACGCACCTCTTACCCGATCCAGAACATGAAGCGCTCCCATTAAAAACGCTTCGCCTTCAATTCAATCGAAAGAATTTTGGAAGATTAAGGCAATTGATTGATGAACTTAATGAGTATTAATCATCATAAACTGGACGCTGGGCATGTTCCCAATAAATGGCGCGCCGCTTAATCTCAAAAAAATATTTTGAAATACCGGCTAATCGTTTATCCCATTGCGGATCCGGGCTTTGCCCCTCAACAATTTTTCGAAACTCCGAGACCAGTGTTGCCAGGGCAAAGGAATCTAACAGGATTTTTTTGAATGCCCATGTCATGATGAACGCTGAGATCAAAAAATAAAGTTTCAGCGATGGCAAAAACATTGACAGCCCCAAAAGCGGGGGTAAAAGAACCATAAAATAAGCGGCAGAAAAAAGGATTGTTAAAAGATAAATATATACGGAAGATTTATAAATTTTTTTAAAATTTTGCGCGCAAAGAATTAAACTTTCTCGCAAATTCTCCCAGAGAATTTCATCTTTTTTTATGAAACAATGACTGATCAGAAGAGCAGTCATGTATTTCATATTTAAAAAAAGATCGACGAACCATATTTTTCGCCATATTTTTTGCCATGTTTTTCGAAAGAAAAATGACTGATCATTGAACGGCGCGCCCATTTTCAAAGGAAATGGGCTTGCGACTAATATCTCATTCAGACTCTTATGAAGTCTCACATAGGCATCGTAAATTCTTTGTCGGTTTCCAAATTTTTGCGTCACTTTTTTTCGGGAAAACCGAATCTGAAATTTTGTCACGGGAACCTTCTCATGAGTGGCCAATTCAACAAGAACCGCCAGATAATTGGCTTCGAGGATTGAAAAGACCTGTTGTTTAAAGAAACGATAGATTAAAACAGCCCCGCCTAAACCCAAAAAGAACAACACCCATGTAATCGTAGAACTCTTAAAGATTAAGGAAAAACCAAAAATGACTCCCCAATAAAGAATGGCGCCGAGGGCAAAAAAACCATACCACCTCGTTCGGAGACAGACTTGCGGCCATGTTCTTAAGAAATAGCGCCAGCCGATTTTGAGTTCTTCGAACATCTGTCTATTTTACTTATCGGCGGTTTCAGGTGACGTACTTAGCCAGATCCTTCGGGTTCCTTCCCCTTCGTTGCACTCTGGGTCAGGACGCTCAGGATGACAAGTTGACAAAATCTGTCACCCGGTTACCATTGAAGATAGTGACGCAATTTGTGGCTCTGGAACGTAGATAGGAAGCCAAACAGCTTTAGAACTAAATCATAAGTAAGAACATATACTTAAACATAATGTTTGCAGCACAAAAAAATTCCGCTCCCCTTTTGGGAGATTCCGCAGATCGCCGTTCCTTAAAGGTCATTTTGTCAGACCCGAGGGCAAAGGATCAGACGCTCTGGTTTCTCTTTTTCAGGGCAATGGTAACCTCGCTTCTCCTGGCTATTACGCTGATCTATCAGATTAAAGACAGCACCGTTATTCGCCCGCAAGACCTCTTCCCCATTTATTCGCTGATCGGACTGACTTATTTCATTACGATCTTATTCACGCAGATTATCGACCGGATTAAAAACCTGACCACCTTTATTGTCAGCCAAATTGCCTACGACATTCTATTTACGACAGCGTTGATTTATATTACCGGCACACAGCAAGCCGTCTTCACTTTTCTCTATCTTTTTACGATCGCCTTTGCCTCTTTTTTATTTTACCGGACAGGGGCGCTCTATGCGGCAGCTTTTTCAAGCATCTGCTTTAGCACGCTTCTCATCCTCAATCCGATCCCCCAAAGTGAAAAACATCTTCTGACGCTCATTTTTAATAATATTGCGTTTTTTCTGGTCGCCTTTTTGAGCAGCTATATTGCTGAACAATTCCAGGAGTTCGGAATTAAACTGAAGAAAGGGCAGGAGAGCATCCGGGAACTTGAAGATCTCAATAGAATCATCATTGACAACATGAAGTCAGGATTGCTTACGACGGATCTCCAAAACCGCATTATCTATTTCAATCGCGCGGCTGAGATCATCACTGGTTTTTCACTCAATATTATTTACAAAAAAAATATCTTTGAAATCTTTCCGGATCTTAAAAAACAGTGGTTTAAAAAATTATCCGGAAACCGCAATGCGTCCCCTCTCCGGCAGAGCTTTATTTTTAAAAAATTCCCTAATGAAGAACTGACATTCGGTTTTTCACTTTCACCCCTGCGTGACGCAAATAATAACCATTTCGGTTACATCCTTCTTTTTGAAGATCTCACAAAAATTATCCAGATGGAACAGCATCTCCAGAGATCCGATAAACTGGCCGCAGTTGGAAAGCTTGCCGCCGGAATCGCGCATGAAATCCGCAATCCACTGGCGTCCGTAAGCGGTTCCATCGAAGTTCTCAGCAGAGAACTTCATGTCAAAGAGGAAAATAAAAAATTGATGGATATCGTTTTAAAAGAAACGGAAAGGCTCAATCACCTGGTAAACGAATTTCTGGATTATGTGAAACCAACTGACATTCCCAAGGAATCATTTGATCTTGATGAAACCATTGAGGAAACATTGAACGCAATCGCCTTCGACAAATCGATCCCTAAAAATGTGAAAGTTTCATTTCTGCCTTCTCAAAAAAAATGCCAGATCAGGGGAAACAAAGAAAAAATGAAACAGGTTTTCTGGAATTTATTCCTAAATGCGCATCAGGCCATGCCAAAAGGGGGTGATATCGAAATCCGGACAACTCAAAAAGAAGATCAAATACAAATCAAAATTTCGGATTCAGGCGCAGGCATTCCAGAAGAAATTATCAATAAGATTTTTGACCCCTTTTTTACAACAAAGTCGAAAGGGACAGGATTGGGATTATCTCTCGTTCATAAAATTATTGAAGCCCACGAGGGACGAATTTTCGTGAATTCAAAAGAGGGAGAGGGAACAACGTTTACGATAACGCTGCCTACCGCCATTTGAAATATGAATAAGGAGGAAGCCATGATAAATGAAACACCGATTAAAATTCTCGTCGTCGACGATGAAGAGAGCCTTCGTGAATTCCTTGAGATTATGCTCAAACGCGAGGGATATGACGTTACAACGGCCGCTGATGGAGAGCAGGCAATCAAGCTTTTGGAAAAGAAAAGTTTTGATTTGATCCTGACCGATCTTCAGATGCCAAAAGTCCATGGCATGGAGGTGCTGTCAAAGGCCAAAGAAATTGATCCCGACTCGGTGGTCATTGTCATTACGGCATTCGGTTCGACCGAATCGGCTGTGGAGGCAATGAAACTCGGGGCTTACGACTACATCACAAAGCCTTTCAAAATCGATGAGATCAAATTGATCATTCGAAAGGCTTTGGAAAAAAGAACCCTTTTTATCGAAAATATTTATTTAAAAAAAGAGCTGGGGAGCAAATATCACTTTGGAAACCTTATCGGAAGCGCCCCTTCGATGATTAAAATCTATGATCTCATCCAGCGTGTGAGTCAGACAAAGACCAACATATTGATCACGGGAGATAGCGGAACCGGAAAAGAGCTTGTCGCAAAAGCAATCCATTATAACGGCCCGCTTAAAGACAGGCCTTTCGTAACCGTAAACTGCGGCGCGATTCCGGAGAACCTTATCGAAAGTGAGCTCTTTGGGCATAAAAAGGGCTCTTTTACTGGGGCCGTCTCAGATAAGCTTGGTCTTTTCGAGGTTGCCAATAACGGAACGATCTTCCTGGATGAAATCGGGGAACTTGAGCACCACGTCCAGGTAAAATTGCTGCGTGTCCTTCAGGACAAAACCTTTAAAAAGGTGGGGGGCATTGAAGACATTAAAGTCAACGTTCGCGTGATGGCTGCAACGAATAAAGAGCTTCAGGCGGAAGTTGCCAAGGGGCGTTTCCGTGAGGATCTTTATTATCGTCTGAATGTCATCCACATACAACTGCCGCCGCTGAGAGAAAGAAAGGAAGACATTCAAATCCTTGCCATGCATTTTCTGGAAAAATATAACGCGCAGCTTGGAAAAAAGATCAAAAAAATCTCCAAAGAAGCGATGGATGCCCTCATCCATTATGATTATCCTGGAAATGTGAGAGAGCTTGAAAATATCCTCGAAAGAACCGTTGCGCTGGAAAACGGGGCCGCGATTCTTCCAGAGAGCCTCCCCCCTGTTGTCTTTCATCCGGGCGCGGCAGCAACGGCTGGCAGGAAGCCGCTCCCTTCAGAAATGGTAGTCACCATGGAAGGGATCGATCTTGAAAAGATTGTAGGAGAGATCGAAAGGGATCTCTTGCAAAAAGCGCTCAAAAAAGCGGGAGGTATCAAGAAAAAGGCCGCAAAGCTTTTAGGGATTAGCTTTCGATCGATAAGGTACAGACTCGAAAAATATGGCATGGAATAATCTTTTTTACGCGGTTTTTGGCGCCCTTGTTGGAAGCTTTCTCAATGTCTGTATTGTAAGACTCCCAAAGGATGAGTCGGTGCTTTTTCCACGCTCTCACTGTAGATCATGCCAGACCCCGCTTCCGTTCTATGATCTCGTTCCGATTGTCAGCTATCTCTGGCTTTGGGGACGGTGTCGTCACTGCGGTCAAAGAATAACTATTGAATATCCGATCGTTGAGGGACTCACCGCTTTTCTTGCCTGGGTTGCCTTTGACGAATTTGGTTTGACCGCAATCGGGATTTCTTATTTCTTCTTCATCTGCTCTCTGATCGTTGTGACATTTATTGATCTTCACCACCGTATTATCCCAGATACGATCAGCATTGGGGGAATCATTCTTGGATTCCTTCTCTCTTTTGGGCTACTCGGAATCAATTATATCGAATCCCTGCTTGGTATTCTTCTCGGCGGCGGACTCCTTCTTCTTCTTGCCTACATCTATTTTAAAACAACAAAACGGGAAGGGATGGGCGGAGGGGATATCAAGCTTGCCGCAATGATGGGGGCTTTCTTAGGTTATAAAAATATCTTTGTCGTTTTAATGGTGAGTTCTATTCTCGGTTCCCTTTGGGGACTTTCTCTTGTTCTTCTGAGACATCAAAATCTTAAAGAAGCAATTCCTTACGGACCTTTTTTAGCCGCCGCGGGAATCATCACGCTCTTCTACGGCGAGCATATTCTCTATTTTTTGGGATATTAGCGCTGCCGGTTTTACTAAGGCTTCTTTTCCACTTCGTCTTCTATCAGCGACTCATTCACCCGAATCGTTGCGTTTTTTCTAAGACTTGAGAAAAACTGATTGTAAATTGCTTCCTGTTTTTTTGCCATCGCCTGTGATTGAAGCCTGCGTTTGTCCGCATCTTTAAACTTTCGAACGCCAGTCAGTTTGATAATATGATAGCCATATTTGGTTTTCACAAGATCGCTCACGTCACCCACTTTTTTAAGATTAAACGCCGCGTCACTGAATTCTTTGACCATGCTGTCTCTGGTAAAATAGTCGAGATCGCCATTATTTTTCGCCGATGGGCCATTTGAGTAGGTTTTTACGAGTTTTCCAAAATCCTCCCCCGCTTTGGCGCGCCTCAACGCCACTTCTGCCCTCTTTTTGATTTCAGCTTCTTTTTCCGGGGATGTCCCAGATGGAACTTGAAGTAAAATGTGACTCGCGCGAATTTCTGGAGATTCGTTAAAATGTTTTTCAAGATCTTTGTCTGTCAGCTTAATTTTTTCAAATTGTGAATAGACCTCGCGTTCCAAAAGATGCTGGGAGAGAAGAATGCGAAAATCGTATTGGGCCTTTTCTTCTTTATCGATCCCCCGTTTGGTCGCCTCCCGCGCCGAAAGTTCAAGATTAATCAGATTTTCAAGAAATGTTTTTTTGGGAACACGATATTTGAAGCGATCGACATACCACTGATAACGCTTGTTAAACTCAGCGACGGTAATCCCCTCCCCATTGATCTCAGCAACCACCCATTTTTGGGAAGGTTTAGCGGGTTTCGCCTCGCCATTCGGCGCTTTTTTACACCCCTGTAGAAGCAGTATGATGACGATCCATTGTGCTATTTTCATGTTACCTCCTGTAATGACAGCCATTCATTTGCGAATCTTCGAACCATCGGCAAAATGTCTTTCCACTCCTGAACTTTTGCAGCCAACCGATTTCCTGAACTCATCTGATACTGTTTTGGATTCGTTTTGACAAGTTCAATCACCCGGTTTGGATCGACCGGGGTTTGATCTGAAAAGGTCATAAACACTCTCTGAGTTCCGTAATCAATCGCTCTGATCCCCAATTTTTTGAGATAAAACTTGATCGCCATCAGTTCAAAGAGATGATAGACGTTATCCGGAATAGGCCCAAAACGATCACGCATCTCCTCTTCTATCTCCATCAATTCTTCTTCATGTTGAATCGAAGAAAGATGGCGGTAAAACACGAGCTTCTCACTCATATCTGGAATATAATCTTCATCGATATAAGCATCCATCTTCAAATTCATTTCGGGTTCCATGCCTAAATCGACACTCTCTCCTTTCAACTCGCGAACCGTCTGCTCCAGGAGTTCCGTATACATTTCAAAACCGATCGCGGCGATATGTCCCGACTGATCTTTTCCCAAAATATTCCCGCCGCCGCGAATTTCCAAATCGTGGCTTGCGATCTTAAATCCAGCCCCAAGCTCCGAGGCGCCCTGAATGGCTTGAAGCCGTTTTTTGGCATCAGCGGTTATCTGATCTTCACCAGGAATAAGAAGATAGGCAAACGCCCGCTCGTGCGAGCGCCCCACCCGCCCCCGAAGCTGGTAGAGTGTTGCCAAACCAAAGGTATCGGCACGATCGATAATGATCGTATTTGCCGTCGGAATATCGATTCCGCTCCCCACGATGGTTGTGCAGACCAGAACATTAAATTTTTGGTTTAAAAAATCGTGCATGACTTTTTCGACTGCTGTCTCTCTCATCTGACCGTGCGCGAAATGGATTTTGGCTTCAGGGACAAGCTTTTGAAGATGGCGCGTCATCCCCGAAATCGTTTCAACCCGATTGTGGAGAAAAAAAACCTGCCCCCCTCTGTGGATTTCATTTAGGATCGCTTCACGAATGGTGTGATCGTCAAATTTCGAAATATACGTTCGAATCGCACGGCGATCCTGCGGGGGGGTATTGATCACACTTAAATCACGAACCCCCATGAGCGACATGTGAAGGGTGCGGGGGATCGGCGTTGCCGTCAGCGTTAAAACATCGAGTTCGGTTTTCATCTTCTTGATTCTTTCTTTATGGACCACTCCAAAGCGCTGTTCTTCATCGATGATGAGAAGGCCAAGATCCTGAAACCCAATATCCCGCGAAAGAAGGCGATGGGTGCCAATCACAATATCCGCCCCCCCTTTTTTAATTTTTTCAACCACCCTTTTTTGCTCCGCCGCTTTGACAAAACGAGAGAGCATCACCACCTGAATGCCAAAGGGATCGAGTCTTTTCTGAAAGAGGCGATAGTGCTGATCGACGAGAAGCGTCGTCGGCGCCAGCAGCGCCACCTGTTTTTTATCAAAAACCACTTTCACCGCCGCGCGGATCGCAACCTCCGTTTTTCCGTAGCCAACATCGCCGCAGACGAGACGATCCATCGGTTTGGGCTCGCACAAATCGTGGATCACTTCTTCAATAGCCCTCATCTGATCTTGGGTTTCCTCATATGGAAACGTCGCCTCAAATTCATGAAAATAAGGATCCGGCGGGGAAAATGAATAACCGCTCGCCTGCTGTCTTGCCGCGTACAAATTCAGGAGCTCATAGGCTATCTCCTGAATCGCTTTTTTGACCCTCGATTTTGTTTTTTGCCAACCCTTTGCGCCCAGTTTATCGAGGGGAACCGCCCCCTCTTTGCTCCCCAGATACGGCTGAATGACATTCAACCTGTGAACAGGGACATAAAGACGATCGTTGTCCGCATATTCCATCAATACATAATCGTTCTCGTGATCCGCGGTTTTAAGTCTCTTAAGCCCCTGATAAAGCCCGATGCCATGATCGGCATGAACCATCGGATCCCCTATTTTCAACTCCGCCAAATTCGAGATAAATGGCGCTTTTTTTGAAGGACCGGCCGTCTGGCTTGGTCTTTTCTTTCGCTCGCCAAAAATTTCATCTTCCGTAATAAAGACTGTTTTTTCATCCGGATCCCGAAAGCCCGAACTCAATTCTCCTGAAACAAAAATCAGATGAAAATGCCGAAAGCCATTATTCTTTCGGATTTCATGAATCGTTTGAAGCGCGAATGATTTTTCGAGAAACATGCAGCGAATACCATACGGCTCCATCAATTCCCGAAAACGCTCATGCTGTATTTTTGTGTGCGCGGTCAAAATGACGACATATCCTTCATCGCGCCAATTTTTGAGATGCTCGGCAAGCGGGTTTAGCATTTCAAGCGATTTGTTTTTTAATTTTCTAAAGTCGAGACGAATATCCTGATTATCTTCCATGTGAACCACTCTATTTTTCTCTTTTTCGGAAAGCAGCTCGATCGGTGAAATATGGATATATTTTTGAGGACTCAAATAAATCTCCATCTCTTTTTTTGTGGAATAAAAATCGGAGACCGGCGCTGAGATTCTTTTATCTTTCATCGCCTCCTGAAAATCACGTTCGCATTCTTCCTCAAAAGTGGCCATTGCATCCTCAATCTTTGTCTTATCCGAATAAACCAGATCAAAACACTCCGGGAAATAATCCAAAAGATGCGACAATTTCGAATAGAAAAAAGAAAGATAATAGTCTACGCCTGAAAAATAGATGCGATGTTTCACATATTCCAAAATCTGATCACGATCCCCCTTTTTTACCCCCTCCTCATCCGCATGCCGTTTGATCGCTTCCAATGCCTGTTCCATATAGGGCTCCCCATAAATAATTTCGCGGGCGGGAATCACCGCAATCTCTGGAATATCTTTTTGTAAAGACCTCTGCGTGGCGGGATCAAATGTCCGGATTGTCTCAATCTCATCTCCCACAAATTCAAGGCGATAGGGAACTGGAGAAAGCGGCGTAAAAAGATCGAGAATCCCCCCTTTCACACTGAACGTCCCTTTATCCTCAACCGTTTCCACCCTCTGATATCCGTTTTCAGAAAGTTCTCTAATCAACTTGTCACGATCGATCTCCCCCCCCTCTTTCAAAAAAAGGGTCCGATCGATCAGGACTTCTCTGGGAATCACGCGCTGCATCAGCGCATCGACGGTAGAAATAACCAAAAGATCCCTCTCCTGAAGGAGGTGATACAGAACTTTCAGCCGGGACATGATGATCTCTGGATGGGGAGAATAAGTATCGAAAGGATGAGACTCCCATCCCGCATAATACAGGATACGATCTTTTAAATCCGGCAAAAAAAAGGAAAGGTCAGAAACAAGATTTTCAGCCTCCCTATGCGACTCCGCAATGAAAAGGAGGGTACTCCGCTTGAATGCCCAATAGGACGATAAAAAAAAGGGAAGACCTCCCCCTTTGAGACCGGTGACATTCACCCCCCCCTCCACCGCTTCAAAGCGAGAGAAATCAAACATGCTTATATGAAATTAGCATAGCAAACAGCGTTTGACGAGTCAGAAACGTCATTCTGAGCGCGTTAGCGCGAAGAATCCCATCGAGCTACGGTAAGGCCTCAGAACCTGTGAAAAAATTGAGAAAGTATAATTCAACCGCTCGAATTTATCGCCACCGATCCCCATTCAATGTGGTCAGGTTCTCGAAACTGCAGTCAGCATCTACTGATGCAGGGTTTCTATCTGAACCAATACGCAAGGAGAGAGCTATCATGAAGTATTTTCTATCTATCATTTTTACAGTCTTACTCTTTGCTACGAGCAATATCGTATTTGGCTATGCGATTGATTGCAAAGGGGGGAGGGTCACGGATCTCACTGAAAATTCAGATGGTACCGCAACACTGGAAAGCGATGATAGTCAGGTTCGTTTGTTCCTCACAGAGTATGCTTTGGATGGCAGGCCATCAGCGGATGATTTCTTTCTATATAGAAAAGACGGCGAACGCGAACCGACCACTGACTCTGCCTTGCAGCAGGTAACATACCTCAGAAAAGATGATGCCAAAGCGTACGATTATGATGCATACGATCAGCTTTGGAAATTTGAGACAAAAAAAGTTTATGTTTATGAAGTTTTGCCTCAGGATCAAACTCATGTCATAAAAGTGGAATGGGTGTTGTTAAAAGGACTTTCGGGTTCAGCGGATAACCCCGTAACGATTTCCCGGGTTTATTTTAAAGGCTCAGAGACGCCTGTTCGTTATGTAAGTTGGTGCCGGAAAGTCAGATAATCAATTTATCTTGACGGATAATCATCGACTGCAATATATCTCTGTCATGTTAAAACAAATTCTCTTTTTAATACTTCTTTCATTTTTTACATTGCCTCTTTTTGCGCAAGCGCCGGCGGGGGAAGTCTGTGAAGAAACAGATCCCAAAAAAATCGTCGCGGAGGTCTATGGACAAAAGCTTTCGGAAGGAGAGCTCAATCGATCTCTCAGTATGGATCTTTTCCAGATGCAGAAAAATATTTATAACCTAAAAAAACGTAAAATCGACGAATGGGTTGAAAAAATCCTTCTTGAAAAAGAAGCCATGAAAAAGAAGATAACGCTTGAGCAGTTGATGGAAAAAGAAGTCCGGAATAAAATAAGATCGATAAGCCAAAAAGATGTGGATAAATTTTATGAACAAAACAAAGAACGCCTTCCAGGGACAAAAGAGCAGCTCGCGGATAGAATTAAGAGCTTTCTTGAGAATGAGGGGAGACAAACCACCTATCGCAACTATGTGGATCGCCTAAAAAAGAGGGCACGGGTCGTCTATTCTCTTTCCAAACCAGAACATCCCCGCGTTGAACTTTCATTAACACCGGGACCTACCCGGGGAAAAGAAAACGCAAAAGTAAAAATTGTCGAGTTCTCTGATTTTGAATGTCCGGGGTGTGCAGGGCTGGTGGCCAAACTCGATCGTGTCTTAAAAAAATACGGCAGCAAGATCAGCCTTACCTTTAAAGCCTACCCGCTCAGCTTTCACAAAAAAGCGGTTTTAGCCCATCAGGCATCCCTTTGTGCGGATGACCAGGGGAAATTCTGGCCTTATCACGACATTCTTTTTAAAAGCCAACAGGCTTTGGAAAGAAAAGATCTGGAAGGATACGCTGAAAAACTCAAAATCGATATGACAAAGTTCAGGCAATGCCTAGACAGCGGCGAAAAATTCGCAAAGGTTCAAAAAGACATTTCAGAAGGCGATCAGGCCGGCGTCAACGCCACTCCCACCTTCTTCATCAATGGCAAAATCGTTGTCGGCGATATTCCTCAGGAACAGATTGAAGAGCTGATTAACGAGGAATTGAAGCGGTAAAATGTCAGCTTATGTACACCCAATTTATAACCATTTTTATCTTCCTTTTAATCGGGGCGGCGATTGTGCCGGCTATTCTCCTGGTGGGAAAAATTCTTAGGCCGCATCATCCAGATGAAAAAAAATTAACGACTTATGAATGCGGAGAAGAGGCGATCGGCTCTTCATGGGTACAATTTAATTTGCGATTTTATGTGATTGCGATCCTTTTTCTAATCTTTGATGTTGAGGCGGTCATTATGTTTCCTGTCGCGGCTGTTTTCAGGCAATGGATTTTAAGTTCTCCCGCCAATGCCTGGCTTGTTTTTACCGAGGTCTCCATTTTTCTTCTGATCCTCATCGTGGGCTTTGCCTATGCCTGGCATAAAGGGGACTTTGAGTGGATTCGGGAAAGGAAAAGCTAAGCAGTGTCATTTCCTGAATTTTTAAGAGAGCTTCTCGCTTTTTCCCCTCTCCTGGCCTCCATTCCCCTTTGGGTCTACAGTCTTATTGCAATCCTGGGTCTTCTTTTCCTTTTCGTCTTCCCCTTCGCTGGAATTGCTGTCTACGTTGAAAGAAAGATCGCTGGAGACATTCAGTCGCGTATCGGCCCAAACGTCGTCGGCCCCTATGGAATCCTCCAATGGATCGCAGATGCTTTAAAACTCCTGGTAAAAGAGGATATTATCCCCAAAAATGCCGACCGAAAGCTCTTTATTTTATCGCCGATGATTATCTTTATCAGCGGCGCGGCAGCTTTCGCTGTCATCCCCTTTGCTGAAAATCTGATTATTGCGGATCTCAATATCGGTATTTTCTATCTGATCGCGATTTCCTCGATGGTCACGCTTGGCATCATTATCGGCGGATGGGCATCCAATAACAAGTGGTCGCTTTTAGGGGGGCTTCGCGCGGCGGCACAAATTGTCTCCTATGAAATTCCGGTTGCGCTCTGTATCTTAACCGCGGTACTTGTCACCGGTACCCTCGATATGACTCAAATTGTAAAAAACCAGTCTCCCTACGCGTGGAATATTTTTCATAACCCTTTTATGACGATTGCCGGTTTCGTTTACTTTATTTCAGCGCTGGCTGAAGTAAACCGCACCCCCTTTGACATCCCGGAAGCGGAATCTGAGCTTGTTTCCGGCTACAACACGGAATATAGCGGCATGCGTTTCGCGATCTTTTTTCTCGTCGAATACGCCAACTGTTTTGTGATTTGCGCGGTGGCAACAACGCTTTTCTTCGGCGGGTGGCATCTGCCGCTGATCGACACCTCAGGGCTTTCCCCCGCATTTCGAATCCCGCTTCAAGTTGTTGTCTTTATGTCCAAAGCCTTTCTTCTCCTTCTCGTCATAATGTGGATCCGCTGGACACTGCCACGATACAGAGTCGATCAGCTGATGAAACTCTGCTGGGAAATTCTCGTCCCCTTTGCTTTTGCGGCGCTTTTCGGAACAGCGCTTTGGATGGTTCTTTTTCAGGGGAAAGGAATTCCAGAGATGATCTGGGAGCTTCTAAAAAAGGTGGTGGAATGACCTCCTACGATTTTATTTTCTACGCGTTTTCAGGGGTCATTATCGGATCATCTGTTGTTTGCGTCTTTCATCCGAATATTCTTTATGCGGGACTTTCCCTTTTTGGAGCTTTTTTTGGAGTGGCTGGGATTTATTTGCTTCTGGGAGCCGATTTTTTGGCGGCAACACAGGTTTTGATCTATGTCGGGGGGATTCTCACATTGCTTCTTTTTGCAGTCATGCTTTCTAAAAATATTTATGGGGTAAAATTTGAAGAAGAAAAAAAGAGAAAAATCGTCCCCACCCTTTTTTGTCTGATTCTTTTGGGTTTTCTCGTGAAGCTCATATTCTCAGCCCACTGGAATATCGTCACCCCAACTGATCCGCCAACTGCTACAACCCATCGTCTCGGAACACTCCTCTTAACCGACTATCTTTTGCCATTTGAATTGGCCTCTGTTCTTCTTTTGGCATCCCTCATAGGGGCGATCGTTTTGGCGAGGAGTAAAAGTTAGCAGATGTTACACGTTGAATTAAAGCATTACCTCGTTCTCTCATCCATTCTTTTTGTGCTTGGAATTCTCTCGATTATTTCAAGAAAAAACTCGATTGGGGTTTTGATGGGGATAGAACTTGTGCTGATCTCCGCAAGTATTAATTTTGTCGCATTCTCAAAATATATCGCGATGGATCTCTCAGGGCAGGTTTTTGCCCTCTTTCTTTTCATTATTTCGGTTTCAGAAGCGATCGTCGCTCTCGCCATTGTGCTCCGGATTTATCAAAACAGGGCATCTGTAGATATGGATGATGTCGGAGATCTTAAATGTTAACAGCCATGACTGCGATTCTTATTTCACCCCTGATTTCATTTGCAGTTCAGATTTTCTTCGGAAAACGCCTCCCAAGATCTGGAGATTGGGTTTCGATCTTTGCCATTTTTCTCTCCCTTGTCCTTTCGATCCTTCATTTTATGGATGTTTTCAGCGCTTTTGATCCTTCCTTTAAACTGACCTTCTCCTGGCTCTGGCTCGACATTCCCGAATTTAGACTTGAGTTTGGCTACCACATCGACAACGTCAGTTCGCTGATGCTCGTTGTGGTCACAGGAGTCAGTTTCCTGATTCATCTCTATTCGGTCGGCTATATGCGCGGGGATTCAAGATACAGCCGCTATTTTGCCTATCTCTCTTTCTTCTCCTTTTCGATGATCGGGCTTGTTCTCGTTGATAATCTGTTTTTTCTCTACATTTTTTGGGAACTGGTGGGTCTCTCTTCCTACCTTCTCATTGCCTTCTGGTTTGAAAAACCAGAAGCGGCAGCGGCAGGCAAGAAGGCCTTTATTGTGACGCGTATCGGCGACGTGGGGATGTTTGTAGGAATTCTTCTCATCTTCTTCCAAACAAACGGTCTTCTCAAATACGACGATGTTTTCGGCGCTGTTTCAAAGGGGCTTTTCAACTCCGATATATTTGGAATCTCAGTTTTAACGATTGCGGGGGTCTGTCTCTTTTTGGGAGCGGTCGGAAAATCTGCCCAGTTTCCACTCCATATTTGGCTTCCAGACGCCATGGAGGGCCCGACACCGATTTCAGCGCTGATTCATGCGGCAACAATGGTCGCTGCGGGGGTCTATCTCGTCATACGGATGTTCCCTTTTTTATCCGATGACGCGCTGCTCATCATCGCGTATACAGGGGGATTCACCGCTTTTTTCGCCGCAACGATGGCTGTCACACACACTGATATCAAAAAAATTCTCGCCTATTCAACGATCAGCCAGCTGGGATTTATGATGCTTGGGGTGGGGGTCGGAAATTATACGGGGGGATTTTTTCATCTCGTCACACACGCCGCTTTCAAAGCTTCGCTCTTTCTCTGCGCGGGGAGTGTGATTCATGCGACACATTCGCAAGACATTCGTGAGATGGGGGGATTACGCCAAAAAATGCCGATCACATTCTGGGCAAGTCTTATAGCTACGCTTGCTATATCAGGAGTACCTTTTTTCTCAGGATTCGTCAGTAAGGATTTAATTTTGGGAAGCGTCTATTCATTTGCAAATGAAAATCCAGTTCATATTCTGCTGCCGATATTTGGTTTTGGTGGCGCGCTGCTTACCGCTTTTTATATGTTCCGCTGGTTGTTCTTGATCTTTTTTGGCACAGCCAAAAAAAATCAGCTGCATGAATCGACTTGGACAATGACCATACCGTTGATCTGCCTGAGCATCCTCTCCTTCGCTATTATTTTCACAGGTTCCCCACTCTGTTTGGGTGAACTCAATCTCTTTGGTTCTTCCAGCCAGTGGTTTACACATCTCATTGTTTCTCCAAAAACAACGGAATCCCATGAGAATGCGCATCTCATTCCTTTAATCCTCTCCCTTTCCATCGTTACTGCTGGAATTCTTCTTTCGTACCTCACCTATTCCAGAAAGCTTATCGATCCCCAAAAGATCTCGGACAAATTCAAGGGCATCTATAAGACACTCACAAATCTTTATTGGATCGATGAACTCACCGAATGGCTGATCGTGAACAACCAGATCCGTCTCAATAATGTCCTTGCCAACTTTGACAACCGTGTGATTGATGAAACGCTTGTTGATGGCTGGGCGCCCCTTACGGCAAAGACCTCCCTTATTTCAGGTGATTTTGACAATCGGGCCATCGATCAGACACTGGTTGATGGAACAGGGAGGATCATTGGTCAGACGGGGACAGAAATCCGAAAAATTCAGACTGGAAAAGTTCAACAATATCTTTTATTAGGACTTGGGGCTGCCTGTATAACGCTCTTGATTCTTTTAATGGTTTAAGGAGGAAGCGTGATTTTACCAGAATTTATTTCAGATCATATTTTAAGCTGGATGGTCCTTTCACCCCTTATTGGAATAGCGCTGATTCTTCTTATTCCACGGCTCCAGAACAACGCCATTCGCTGGATTTCAGTTTTGACGACCGCGATTCCCCTCTTATTGTCGGTTGCCCTTATTTTTCTTTTCGATCGGGATGAGGCCGGGATTCAATTTGTAGAAAGGGCCCCCTGGATTACGAGCTTTAATATCTATTACTATCTGGGGACCGACGGGCTCTCGGTCACGATGCTTCTTCTGACCGCCCTGCTCTCATTCCTCTGTGTGTTCGCCTCATGGGGGATCGACAGAGGGGTCAAAGGCTATTTCTCGATGTTTCTTCTTTTGGAAACAGGGATGATGGGGGTCTTTGCCGCCCTCGACTTCTTTCTCTTCTATCTCTTCTGGGAAGTGATGCTCCTTCCGATGTATTTCTTAATCGGCGTCTGGGGGGGACCCAAAAAAGAGTTCGCCGCGATCAAGTTCTTTCTCTATACCCTCTTTGGCTCTGTCCTCATGCTCGTTGTTATGCTTGCATTTTATTTTTACAGTGAGCCGCATACTTTCGACCTCGTTGAACTCTCAACCGGGATTCTTCAATTTAAAAACGTGGAAATTTTTGGAATTTCATTGACGCCGGAAACATTCCGAAGAATCCTCTATATCTTTCTATTCATTGGTTTTGCGATTAAAGTTCCCATCTTCCCGTTTCATACATGGCTCCCTCTCGCGCACGTCGAAGCTCCCACCCCAATTTCTGTTCTCCTTGCCGGAATACTTTTAAAAATGGGGGCATACGGACTCTTAAGGATCAGCTTTCCGATTTTACCGGAGGAAACAATTTGGTTTGCTTACCCACTTGCGTTTATGGGACTGATCAATGTGATCTATGGAGCTTTTTGCGCGATGGCTCAGATTACGCTCCCCGCCTCCAAAGGGGGAAACGACTGGAAAAAACTGATCGCCTATTCATCGATTAATCACATGGGGTATGTTCTCTTGGGAATGTCTGTTTTTACAACGGAGGGGATGAACGGAGCTGTTTTCCAGATGTTTAATCATGGCACAACGACGGCAATGCTCTTTCTTTTGGTCGGTGTTATCTACGACCGCGTCCATCACAGAAAGATCGATGGCTTCGGGGGGCTAGGTGCTCAGCTTCCTGTCTACACAGGCGTTGTCGCGTTGGCTTTCTTTGCGTCACTTGGACTGCCGGGGCTTTCGAGCTTTATCTCTGAAGTGCTTGTATTTTTGGGGGCATTTAAGGTTTACCCGACAATCACTATTCTAGCCACTCTCGGCATTATCCTCAATGCGGCCTTTTTCCTCTGGGTATTCCAGAAAATCTTTTTTGGCCCGCTCAATAGCAGCTATAAAGATCTTAAAGATTTAAATTGGCGTGAGAAGGTCTCGCTGATTCCGCTTTCTATTATTGTGGTTGCGCTTGGGGTCTATCCCATGCCAGTCCTCAACCTCATGAAGGCAAGTCTTGATAAACTGATTCTTTTAATTCAGGCCACTTAAGGAAAACATGGAAAATCTTTCTACAGCTCTTCTTCTTTATTCGCCCGAAATGATCATCGCCATCACACTCTGTTTCGCGCTCATTATCCAGATGATTTCAAAGAATAAGACGCTGACTTTTCTAACCGTCCTTTCGGGACTTCTTGTTTCAGCTTATGCCAGCCTTCGGCTGAGCGAAGTTGAGCCGCAAACCTATTTTTCAAATCTTCTCAGTCACGATCCCTTTTCTCTCTTTTTTAGAGCCTTCTTTATATTAGCGACTTTTTTCACTTTTCTTTTCAGCTTCACATCTCATGAGATCTCGGAAGACCGCCATTCTGAATTTTATTTGATGATACTTTCTGTTCTCATCGGAATGACAACGCTCGTTTCTTCCATAAATATCCTCTCGCTCTATCTTTCATTGGAACTGGTGAGTATTGTCTCTTATGCTCTTGCCGGTTTTAGAAAGGAGCATCCCGCTTCAAACGAAGCGGCCATTAAATATCTCCTTTACGGGGCCATGGCATCGGGAACGATGCTTTGGGGGCTATCGCTTCTCTATGGACTGACAGGAACACTCAATCTCTATCTTCTTAAAGCAGCCCTTTCTTCTTCCTATATTGATCCCCTCTCACTCCACGCTATTTTCATCATGCTCCTTTTTGGATTTGGATTTAAGATGGCATTTGTTCCATTTCATATGTGGGCGCCGGATGTCTACCACGGAGCTCCCACCCCGACTGCCGCTTTTTTTACGGTTGCCCCAAAAGCCGCAGGGTTTGCGATCTTTATTCGCTTTTTCTACACCGTTTTTGCAAATCCGGTCGGTAATGGAACTGAATGGGTCTGGTACGCAAATCTTAACTGGCCGCTTTTTATTGCGATTCTTTCAGCCCTAACGATGACCGTTGGAAATTTATCCGCGCTTTTTCAAAAGAATGCCAAACGGATGCTCGCTTATTCAAGCATTGCCCACGCTGGATATATGATGCTGGGACTCGTCGCCCTGACACAATCGGGAATTTCTGCGGTTCTCTTTTATATCGTTGTTTACTTTTTTATGAATTTTGGGGCCTTCTTTATTGTGGGGCTCGTGGGAAATATCTTTAAAAATGAAGAAATCTCAAATTTTAAGGGACTGGGATGGAAATCGCCGCTGGTTGGAATTTCTATGGCGATCTTCCTTTTATCTCTCACAGGACTCCCCCCTCTCGGCGGTTTTATCGGAAAGGTTTATCTTTTTTTAGCGCTCGTTCAGAAAGAGATCTACTGGCTGCTGATTGTGGCAATTATCAATACCGTTATTTCACTTTATTACTACGCATATATCATCCGTGAAATGTTTCTTGAAAAACCGGAAAATGAAACCCGGATTGTTCTTTCCCCGCTCCATGCAGTCACACTCCTTCTTCTTGTCGTTCCAACCGTTGTTCTTGGCATCTATTGGGAACCGTTAATGACCTACGTTTCAAAATCGCTGCAATTTGTACAACCTTAATAAATCATTTATTGAATCCTGACTCTACTTAAAGTAAGGAGTAGCCATGAATTGGGCCATGAACTGGAATCGAAGAAATTTTTTAAAATTCATGGGAAGAAGTTCTGTAGCTCTTTGGACGCTCTCTTCTCTAAACTCACTGGCTTCATGCGCATCCATCCCTCCTCAAAAAAAGAAACTGCTCCCTTTCGAACCGATTCCACCTTCCTCAGAAGATCAACTGATTTTGGCAGATGGGTTTCAACATAAAATTGTCCTTTCGTGGGGTGAAGTGATCAATCGACAGGGGGAGCGATTCGGATTTAACAATGACTTTACAGCCTTTTTTCCATTCGACCCCTTTAAACCGGATGACGGCCTCTTTTGGGTTAACCACGAATACCCGCATCCTATTTTCATCAACGGCTATATTTCGGGAGAAGTCCGGACAAAATCGCAAATTGAGGCGGAACAGGCATCTCTGGGGGGGACGATTATACGGATTCGCCAAAATATGGGAGGCGGGTGGGAGCCGGTTTTTGACGACTTTCGCAATCGAAGAATTTCTGCCATCACGCCGATCCCCATCGTATCGACGCGGCCGATAGCCGGAAAAAAAGTTGCCATGGGAACACTCGCAAATTGCGCGGGGGGAGTCACCCCCTGGCGAACGGTTCTCTCCTGTGAAGAAACGTATGAAGACTTTTATGGTGAAAGGGATTTTTTGAATAAAAGAGACCGGATCGTCCCTGAGTCTGCCTACGGCTGGCATCGTTTTTTCTTTTATCCCCCTGAACATTACGGCTGGGTGGTGGAAGTTGATCCCTTTACGGCAAAATCAAAAAAACTGACTGCCCTGGGACGGTTTGGTCATGAGGGGGCGAATATCGCGTTGACGAGTGATGGACGCCCGGTCGTTTACATGGGGGATGATGGAATCGATCGCTGTCTCTATAAGTTTGTCGGGAAGTATACGGGAACGCTCGAGACTGGAACGCTCTATGTTGCCAATATCGAAAAGGGGATATGGATCCCGCTCGATATTAAAAAAACAGCCTCTCTTCAAAAATATTTTAAAGATCAGACAGAAGTCCTGACGTATGCGCGCGAGGCGTCAAAAATTGTCGGCGGAACCCCGCTGGCACGTCCTGAAGATGTCGAATATGATCCCGTCTCCAAAGAAATTTTTGTGGCTCTCACAAAAGACAAAAACAAAGGAAATTATTTTGGTTCTCTTTTGAGGCTTATTGAAAAAGACCATGATCCGGGAGCTATCGAATTCGAGGCCGCAGTCTTTTTGACAGGGGGGGAAGAGAGCGGTTTTGCATGCCCCGATAATATGGTCTTTGATCGGAAGGGGAATCTCTGGCTTACCGGCGATATGTCAGAGAAAGATATGGGAAACGCCCCTTATCAAAAATTCAAAAACAACGGCCTCTTTTTTATTCCAATGAACGGGCCCCATGCGGGGAGTGTTTTCCAGGTCGCCTCCGCCCCCGTTGATGCCGAGTTCACCGGCACTTCATTTTCACCCGATGGTAAAACCCTTTTTATTTCGGTTCAACATCCAGGTGAACGAACGCAAAGTCTCGATCAACTCACCAGCCATTGGCCTGATGGCGGAAATGCCATTCCACGCCCGAGCGTTGTTGCGATTTCAGGCCCGGCGCTGGAAAAAATTGTGTCATAAGGATTTCATGAAAAAAGAATCTTTGGCTCAGGGGGCGATGATTGTCATATCCGCCGTTTGGGGTTCAACTTTTATTATGGTGAAAGAAGCCTTGAACGGCGTGCATCCTTTGACGCTCACCAGTTTTCGTTTTTTGATCGCCTCTTTTCTTTTGCTTCCGTGGGTTTTTAAGAAAAGAAGCTCTTTTAGAAACGCCCTTTCAGCGGGCTGTTATTTGGGAATTTTTCTTTGGATTCTTTATCTCACTCAGACATGCGGGCTTTATTTTACTTCGGCCGCAAATTCCGGTTTTCTCACCGGGCTCTTTATTGTATTTATCCCGATATTTCTCTTTTTTGTTTCCGGAGTACGCATCGGGAAATTTCAAATTTTCACCATTGGTTTGGCCACCTTCGGCGTGTGGCTCTTAACAGGCGGGGTGGAGAAGTTCAATATCGGCGACGGACTCACCATTATCTGCGCATCTGCTTACGCGGCGCACGTTCTTCTGATCGACCGATATGCCAAGAGTTCCCTGGAACCTGTGCATTTGGCCTTCATTCAGTTTTTTCTGGTAGGTTTCTTAAGTCTTCTTGCCTCCCTCCCTATCGGAGAAAGAGCGTTCCTCATCGATCCCTCCGTTTGGGACAGCATCATTTTTCTCACCCTTTTTCCAACGCTTCTTGCATTTTTTATCCAGCTTTGGGCTCAAAAATTTGTGTCCCCCGTTAAAGCCGGGCTCATCTATACTCTTGAACCCGCCTTTGCGGCGCTCTTTGCCTGGACTGTAGGAGGAGAAGAGATCACCTGGAGAGGGGTTTTGGGAGGAGGGCTTGCTTTCCTGGCAATTTTTCTTTCTGAATTTTATCATCAGCGTCATTCCGAGGCCGCAGGCCGAGGAATCTCGTCGGAAGCCTCTTGGTGAAAGCGGCTGATTTTTTTACCTTGAGTAATCCCATACAATTACATATAAAAAAAACGATGCTTGTGGAGAATCACATTGCCGTCATGCTCATGTTTCTTTTTGCTGTTCTTTTGGGGGCGGCAATGATCGGGCTTTCGGCGGTGGTGGGGCGTGTCAAACGCGACCCCGAAAAGCTCTCTGTTTACGAGTGCGGCGCCCCCCCTTCAGGAACCTCAAGAGAGCGATTTTCGGTCAAATTTTATCTGGTGGCTATCTTCTTTCTCATCTTTGATATTGAAATCGTTTTTCTTTATCCCTGGGCGCTGATTTTTAAACGCCAGCTTTCACAGGGCCCTTTGATTTTGGTTGAAATGCTGATTTTTCTTGCCCTTCTCATCGTCGGTTATCTTTATATATGGAAAAAACGGGGGCTTGAATGGGATTAGGTAATTAATCCAAGTTCTTTTAAGCCTTCCCGCCAAGGAATAGCGAGAATATTCCCAATCTTTTTTTTATGTGGATCCCTTGAAAAAATGAAGGCTTCGGCGTTTTTGAAATCTTTTAAAAATCTTTCCAGGGTTCGACTATCTCGTTCATCAATATGATCATTCGATTTAATTTCAATCAGCGCAGTCGGTTCTCCAGGTCTCTCAATAATTAAATTGATTTCTGCATTGTCTTTTGTTCTAAGATAGGAAAGGCGGTAATCTTTTTTAAAATATTGATTTAAACGATCTATTTCTATAATCAAAAAATGTTCAAATGCCTTACCAAATGCATAAGTATTTGGAAGCAATTTTACCGGAAGCTGCCGTGCCAGAGCTCTTTGAATGCCTGTATCAAAGAAATAAAATTTCGGATTCGTTCGCTGCTGTTTTCGAATCGATCGATGATGCGGTTCAAGCATAAAACCGATCAATGTATCTTCCAGAATCTGAAAATAAGATTGAACCGTTTTTGTGTCACTGCCAACATCCCTTGCTATATTTGTAAAATTAATAATCTCACCATTGGCTTGTGCGGCAATTTCAAGAAACCGTCTAAACGGATCCAATTTTCGGATGATGTGCTCAGCCCAGATCTCCTCCTTCAAATAGGTCTGCGCGTAGGATGTCAAATAGTCATGTTTTTCTTCTTCTGTTTTCAAGTGAAAGATTTTCGGGAGCGTCCCCCAGTGTAGTGTTTCTCCAAGATCGAACGAATCGCCGAGTTCGACGTGGGTCAGTGAAAAGAGATGATTGACAAATGCTCGGCCCGCCAGAAGATTTGCCCCTCCCTTTTTCAATTTTCGCGCGCTTGATCCGGTCATTGAAAATTTAATTGGCGTTGATTCAATGAGCGAATGGACAACATCGAGCAGCTTGGGCTGTTTCTGAATTTCATCGATAATAATCCAGTCGATCGAACCGATCTGAGCTTTTGCCTGTTCTGCTAAGACAGCAGGATTTCTTAAAAAAAGGTCTTCTGTTTTGGGATCAAGGAGGTCGAACCAGAGGATGCGTCCATCTTTAAAAAACATCTGTAAAAACGTAGACTTACCTGTTCCACGCGCTCCAAATATAAAAAAACTATTTGATTTCAGAGGCTTAATAATCCTATGGAACATATTCCATATTTATACGATAATTATGGAGTTTTGTCCACAATTAGTTTATGTCGGCAATAAGTCGTTCGTCAAAAAAATGAGATCCTTCGCCCTTCGGGGAGAGGCATGACACACAGGGATCCTTCGCTGCGCTCAGGATGACAGAGGGCTTCGGGCTCAGGATGACAGATATTGAAAGTTTTTTGCCTTGAGTAATCTCCTATAATTACATATAAAAAAGGGCGATGTCACCTCTGGATTTTACGATCCTTTTCATAAAGATTGTTGTTGTCCTTGGGGTTTTGCTCAATATGGTCCCCCTTCTGGTCTGGGTTGAAAGGCGGGGAGCGGCATTCATTCAGGATCGCCCCGGCCCTAATCGGGTTGGCCCTTTGGGGCTTTTTCAGCCGCTTGCAGATGCGCTGAAGTTTATTTTTAAAGAAGATCCGATCCCCTTTCATGTCGATCCCGTCCTTTTTATCCTTGCCCCGCTGTTTGCGCTGATCCCGGCTGTTGTCACATTTGCCGCCATCCCTTTTGGGGATACGATTGAACTTTTTGGAAGAACCATCACGCTTCAGGTCGCCGATATGAATATCGGCATTCTCTATATTCTTGCGTTCGGTTCCCTCGGTGTTTATGGAATTCTTATCGCCGGATGGGCATCAAACAACAAATACTCAACCCTCGGCGCGCTCCGTTCATCGGCTCAAATGATCAGTTACGAAATCGCGATGGGGGCCGCGCTCGTCGGCCCTCTGATGATCTATGAAACATTCTCTTTGAAAGAAATGGTCTTTCGACAAGAAGCAATCTGGGGGATTTTTCTTCAACCCCTCGCCTTTGTCATTGTTTTGATAGCCGCTTTTGCTGAATGCAATCGATTGCCGTTCGACCTTCCGGAAGGGGAGGCGGAAATTGTTGCTGGTTATCACACGGAATACGGAAGCATGAAATTTGCGATCTTTTTTATGGCTGAATATCTGCATGTCGTTACGATTTGTTCGTTAATCGCAACCCTCTTTCTTGGCGGGTGGCATTTGATTCCTGGGATGGTGACCGTTGCGGAATGGGTTGGGATTCCGACATTTCCAACTTCGGTTGGGCTCTCGCTTCTTCAGGTTGCTTCCTTCTGCATTAAAACAGCTTTTATGATCTGGATTTTTATCTGGGTCCGATGGACATTTCCAAGATTTCGTTATGACCAGCTCATGTCCTTTGGATGGAAAATCATGGTCCCGCTGGGACTCGTCAATATTCTTTTAACAACAGTTGCGCTCTATTTTAAATGGATTTAAGTTCATGGCAATGCTCTATCAGATAACCATTTGGCTGCTCTCGGCAATCTGCATTGTTTGCGCCCTCTCCGTGATTCTCCAGAAAAATCCTGTGGTCAGCGCGATTCATCTCATCGGCTGCTTTTTTGCGCTCGCCGGGCTTTTTTTGATGCTTCAGGCGCCGTTTCTTGCGGCAGCTCAAATCATTGTCTATGCTGGCGCCATTATGGTTCTTTTTATTTTTGTCATTATGCTTCTTAATCTCAAAAAAGATCCGGAGCGTTTTTCGAGAGCAAGACTCTTTAGACTCCCCAGGATCGTCCTCCTTCTCCTTTTGCTTTTTTCATTTTTAACTTCCATTTTTGCAACGGCGTTCCCTTTTGTGTCGCATAGGGGGGCTAATATAGGAAGGTCTGTGGGCGATGTGGCAACGCTTCTTTTTACCAAATATCTTTTCCCTTTTGAACTTGCATCTCTGCTTCTTCTCATCGCCATGATCGGGGGGATCGTGATGGCAAAAAAAAGGGCGCCATGAGCTATTCGTACTATTTAATTTTAAGCTCCATTTTATTTACGATCGGCGTCTCCGGTGTTTTGCTGAGACGCAATCTCATTGTGGTTTTTATGTCTATTGAACTGATGCTAAACAGCGTCAATCTTCAACTCGCCGCCATTTCCAAATATCTTCACTTTCTGGACGGACAAATTTTTGTCTTTTTCATTATTACGGTTGCCGCGGCGGAAGCAGCCGTGGGGCTTGCGATTGTCATTGCTTTGTACCGCCATAAAGAAACAACCAACATTGACGAGATCAATCTTTTAAAAGGGTAACCATGATTACACTGATCCTTCTCTCTCCATTACTCGGTTTTTTAATCAATGGCCTGATCGGAAAAAAACTCCCCAAAGCGATGGTGGGGGGAATTGCCTGTTTTACCGTATTTATCTCTTTTGTCTTTTCATTCTATTCTTTCATTCAGTTCCTCGACAGCCCTGAGGTGTGGCGAAATCTCTCCACCACGCTTTTTTCATGGATTCCTCTTTTGGGGGTTGATGTCGCATTAAAACTCGATCCGTTATCACAGCTGATGGTTCTTGTGGTCACGGGCGTCGGTTTTTTTATTCATCTCTATTCAGTCCATTACATGGATCATGACTCGGGATTTGCCCGATATTTTTCGTATCTCAATCTCTTTATCTTTTCGATGCTGCTTCTGGTCCTCGCAAATAATCTTTTGCTTCTTTTTATTGGATGGGAAGGGGTGGGTCTCTGCTCGTATCTTTTGATCGGCTTTTGGTTTGAAGACGAAGAAAAAGCGATGGCGGGGAAAAAGGCTTTTATCGTCAACCGGATCGGAGATCTTGCGTTTCTCATCGCTCTTTTTCTGGTGTTTGCCACCTTCGGAACCCTAAACATCGACAGTCTTAAATTTGCCGAAGTCTCTCCGGAACAGAGAGCAACGATCGGTCTTATCACCCTCCTTCTCTTCATCGGAGCCTGCGGCAAATCCGCGCAAATCCCCCTCTACGTTTGGCTCCCGGACGCAATGGCAGGCCCCACACCGGTTTCCGCGCTGATTCATGCCGCAACGATGGTAACGGCGGGGGTCTATATGGTCGCGCGTCTCCATTTTTGGTATGTTCTTGCCCCCGCTACGATGACCGTTGTGGCTGTGACTGGCCTTGTGACTGCTCTCTTTTCAGCGGCAATAGCCTTCTTTCAAAACGACATCAAAAAAATTCTTGCCTACTCAACCATCAGCCAGCTTGGATATATGTTCCTTGCGGTTGGAATTGGAGCCTTTTCCAGCGGCATTTTTCACCTCATCACGCACGCATTTTTCAAGGCGCTCCTCTTTTTGGGGGCAGGGAGTGTGATTCACGCCCTTTCCAATGAACAAGATATTCAGAAAATGGGGAATCTCCGGTCAAAACTCCCACTGACACATCTGACTTTTCTTTTTGGAACACTCGCGATTATCGGCATTCCCCCTTTCTCGGGATTCTTCAGTAAAGATGAAATTCTTTGGATGGCATTTAATCGTCATCCGCTTTTTTGGGTTTTGGGCCTGATCGGGGCATGGATGACAACTTTCTATATGGTCAGGCTTTTTACTCTCGTCTTCTATGGCTCCTCACAGCCAGAAAAAAAACAAGAACGCTTGCATCAGCCGCATGAGGCCCCGCCACTGATGGCGCTGGCATTAATTGTGCTTTCTATCTTTACGCTGCTCGGCGGCCTCATCGGTGTCCCCTCTATTCTTTATAAGATTTTAAAGATTGATCACTTTCTCGACGTCTTCCTAAAACCGACATTCCCCGTTCACCTTGCGACAGATGCGGGTCATCATCTTGAATATCTTTTGATGGGTCTGACCATCTCGGGAACAGCGCTCATTGCCGTTTTGACCTTTCTTCTTTATCACCGATACCGGGAAACTGCCCTTCATTGGAAACTTAAATTCAGAGCTCTTCATAAGATCGTCGCAGATAAATTTTATGTGGATGAATTGTATGATCTCCTCCTGGTTCGTCCTCTCAACCGAGGCGCGGACTTTCTCCTGCGCACGTTTGACTTGAAAATCATCGATGGTTTTGTCAATGGTCTGGCAAAAATGAATCTTTATGGAGGTAACCGCTATTCCGTGATCCAAAATGGAAATCTTCAGACATACGCTTTCATCTTTGTGCTGGGGGCATTTTTGGTCATGCTCTATTATTTACGGGGATTTTGATGTTTTTGGAAAACACTCTTTTAACGATCGTGATTTTTCTTCCGCTCATGGGGGCGCTCCTGCTCTTTTTGCTGCCGGGGATTGTCCGACATCACGCGCAGTGGATCGCGCTCGGAATCGCCGCATTTGAATTTGGTCTTTCTATCTTAATTTTCGATTTTTTTGATCCCTCCACCCATCTTCTTCAACTGGTTCAAAAAACCCCCTGGATTCCTTCCCTTGGAGTTTCCTATTTTATTGGCATTGATGGCATCAGTCTCTGGCTTGTCTGTCTTACCACTTTTTTAACCCCTGTTGTTATTCTCGCCTCAGAGATCAAAGACCGGGGGTATCTCGCTTCTTTTTTAATTTTGGAAACGGCAATGGTCGGCACCTTCCTAGCGCTCGATCTTCTCCTCTTCTACCTTTTCTGGGAGATGATGCTCATTCCAATGTATTTCATTATTGGCATGTGGGGGGGGGCAAGACGAATTTACGCAACGCTCAAATTTTTTATTTACACATTGGCAGGGGGTGTTTTTATGCTCCTTGGCATTATCTTTTTAATTTATCTCCATCACGAACAGTTCGGATTTTTCTCGGCAAGCCTTCTCGATATTTACGCGGTTCAAATCCCTTTTGACTATTCGCATTTTCTAAACCCCCAGAATCTTCTTTTTCTCGCGTTTGCTGTTGCCTTCCTGATCAAAGTCCCGATGTTCCCATTTCATACCTGGCTCCCCGATGCCCATGTGGAAGCGCCGACAGGGGGGAGTGTCATTCTGGCAGGGGTCCTTTTGAAAATGGGGGCCTATGGTTTCTTAAGATTTGCAATCCCTCTTTTCCCGGAGGCGACAACATTTTTTACCCCGGCTCTGATTGCGCTTTCGCTCATCGGCGTAATTTACGGCGCTTTCCTCGCCCTCGCTCAAAACGATTTAAAAAAACTGGTTGCCTATTCATCGATCAGCCACATGGGGCTTGTCATGCTTGGGATCTTTGTTTCAAATGGCTTTGGATTGAGCGGCGGTGTTTTTCAGATGCTCTCTCACGGCGTCTCAACAGGGGCGCTCTTTCTTTTGGTCGGCATCCTCTATGAGAGACGTCATACACGCGAGATCTCCCATTTTGGCGGACTGACCAAAGTCATGCCGATGTATGCTGTTTTTTTCATGATTATCACGCTCTCATCGCTCGCACTGCCAACGACCAATGGCTTCATTGGAGAATTTCTGGTTCTTCTCGGCGCCTTTTATGAGCAGCCGCTGTATGCCGTACTGGGAGGAACCACAGCCATTTTTAGCGCCACCTATCTTTTGAGAATGTATCAAAAGGTGATGTTTGGCCCACTGAAATATGAAGAGAATAAAGGATTGAGAGATTTATCCCCCAAAGAAATTGCCTCTCTCATTCCGATTATGATCATGATTTTCTGGATGGGATTATACCCAAAAACATTTTTAAGTAAGATGGAGAAATCGATCGATCATCTGGTTTCACAGAGACATTCGTATCAGTTGGAGATTTATGAGAAAAAGTAGCAGTTTATGACAGAACAGCTTTTTTACTTTTCACCTCTTCTTATTCTTACCATAACCGCGCTCTTTGTCCTTCTCATTGACGCCTTTCTTAAAAACGGAGCGCCAAAATTGGCATTTCTTCTTTCCCTCATTGGCATCTCCGCCGCCTCTTTCGCCTGCATTGAGCTTTGGAAAGAGCCTACCCTCTCTCTCTTTTATGAAGCGATCCGGCTCGACCGGTTTTCACTCTTTTTTACGTTACTTTCTCTCTTTTTAATCCTTTTGACTCTTTTAAATACCTATCGTCCCCTCATGGAAAAGAGACTGCCAGCAGGGGAATTTTTATTCTTTCTGCTCTGCTCCGGCATCGGGATGTCACTCATGGCATGGGCGACCGATTTAATCACGCTTTTTATGAGTTTAGAAATCATGAGCCTCTCGGTCTACATCTTGACAGGAATTGAAAAGGAGAGAATCACCGCCACGGAAGGGGCGTTTAAATATTTTCTGCTCGGTGCTTTCTCAACTGGTTTTTTGCTCTATGGAATTGCCCTGATCTATTCAATCACAGGCTCCGTTCTCTTCTCTGATATCTCAAATTTTCTTGTGGTCTCAAAACAGACGCTCCCAACCGTTTTTTACATCGGAGCGGCGCTCCTCATGGTAGGCTTCGGATTTAAAATCGCCGCCGTCCCCTTTCATATGTGGGTCCCCGATGTTTATGAAGGGGCGGGAACGGCTGTAACAGCACTCATGGCGACCGGGGTTAAGGCCGCAGGCTTTGCCGCATTGGTTCGTTTTTTTATTGTGTCTCTTCTGTCCCTCAAAACAGAGTGGAATTTTGTCTTATTTTGGCTCGCTGTATTAACGATGACGGTCGGAAATCTTGCGGCATTGGTTCAGACGAACCTCAAACGGATGCTTGCCTATTCGAGTATTGCGCACGCCGGATATCTTCTTGTGGCTGTCTCGGCAACGCAGGCGCAAAACTTCGATCTTGGAACAAGCGCGATTCTCTTTTATCTGATCGCCTACGGACTGATGACGATTGGCGCATTTTCTGTCATGATTTTTGCAAGCCATCACAAAGAAAGAAACTTCCTTGATGACTATGCGGGATTCGGGCTTCAGCATCCGTATCTCGGTCTTGCAATGGTTCTTTTTATGCTCTCGCTGACCGGCATCCCTCTCACGGCAGGATTTATCGGAAAGTTTTATATTTTTAGCGCCGCCCTTAAATCAAAAGACTTTATTCTCGCCGTCATTGCAATAATGAACAGCATCATCGCGGCCTACTATTACCTTCGCGTCATTGTTGTGTTTTATATGAAGCCGCAGACTTCGCCGATTGCGATTCAATCATCTTTTGCGCTTAATTTGTCCCTGCTTCTTACTTCCATCGGAACCCTTGGACTCGGCCTCTTTCCTTCTCAGATTCTTAAAATTATCAAAGATTCCGTAACCGCGCTTTTGTAATTCGAAGTATTCAATCCAGGCTGTTGATAGTTTTTTAAATAATCTTCCACGGCACTCTCACATCCCCTTTTCGAACCGTCCATTTCTGCTCATCAAAGAATTGGAGATAAGGAATTGCGAATTTTCGCGAGATGGAGAACATATTTTTGAGATCGATGACCCGCATTTCGGAGTGCGTCTTAAAAAAATCGGCCAGTTTCAATTTTAATGACGCGAGTCCGGCCGATGAAATATAAAAATCACCGGGAAGTCTTGTGATTTCCCGCTTATTTTGAAGAGCCTTGAGAACCGGGTTGATCTCATTTTCCGCGGAGCCGAACTTTTTGACGAGATCGGTGATTTCAAATGCCTCTAATGTATTTGAACGACTCTGAAAAAAGTTTAAAATGGCTGCATAAAGAGCCCCATTAAAAAGAGGCTTTGCGTCGACAATCGGCTTCTCTTTTTTGCCAAAACCAATAGATGCTTTCTCAAGCGGATTCGGATTTATGATGATGCCTCCACCACTGGTGGTTTCTCGTCGTAAAATGAACCGATCGCCAGGGAGAAGAGCCAGGGGTTTGGAAAATCTGAGAAAGCTATGGCCAGTCTGATCTAGAGGACGAATCTTTACTTGTGCGCGGCTGGTTCCGATATGGATTGTAAAATAACCCTCTGCTTTTTTCTCAAGCTGTGCGGAGGCTCTCTTTGTAACAGACAGCGCCCCCTTTTTTCCTAATACCTCCCCTCGATGAACTTCAACTTTTGAAACCCCTTTTATATTGAGCGCAGCCCGCGAAGGGGCATTAAGCTCCGCATACGACTTCCCGTAAGCATGGATTTGACGAACACGAACCATTTTTCCCAGCGGATAGAGTTCAAGCTGATCTTCCAATCGAAGGCATCCCGAAATGAGGGGACCCGTAACAATAGTGCCATGACCGGGGAGCGTAAAGACGCGATCAATGAAAACCCGCGTGACTCCTTCGCTTCGGTTTTGATGACCTATGATTTGATCACAGTCAAAAATTTTTTGTTTTAGCGCATCTATCCCCTCTCCTGTTTTTGCTGAAACAAAAAGAGGAGTACTGATCTCCAAAAATGTCCCTCTCAGTTCTTTTTGAAGCCGATCGAGGGTGAAAAGACGTTCTTCTTGGCACAAAAGATCGGCTTTTGACAAAACCACAATCCCTTTTTTAATTCCGAGAAGCGTTAAAATTGAAAGATGCTCACGGCTTTGCGGCATCATCCCTTCATTGGCGGCAATCACAAACAAGACAAGATCGATCTGCGCCGCCCCCATCACCATTGTTTTCACAAACCGCTCATGACCGGGGACATCGACAATTCCAACAACGAACTCATCTGAAAACCGAAGGGGCGCAAATCCCAATTCAATGCTGATGCCGCGCTCTTTTTCCTGCGGCAGACGATCTGTATCAATCCCCGTAAGCGCTTTGGTCAACGCGGTTTTTCCGTGATCGATATGTCCCGCGGTGCCAACAATAAAAGATTTCATTGAAAGCGATTTAGCAGAGTTTGACTGCTGATACAACCCATGAAGTATTCATTACTTGCTCTGAATAGGCCGCTTTATTTTCTACTTTGTTCAAAAAAACCACTGAGGCAGGTTTAGATTCATTTTTAGGGCGTATTTTTTGAGTTTCGTTTTTTTAAGCATATTTAAATTCCATTCTTTGAGCTCAATCAGGTTCGGAGACAAAACAGCCTTATTCAGATAAATATAATCCAGAAGCGCTTTTTCAGGTTCCGCAAGTGCGCAGCCGGGTTGATCTTTGAATCCAAAAAAATATTTTTTTTGAATATGCTGATAACTGATGGTTCCGAAAGAAGTCTGCAATTTATAGGGGGATCCCAATGTGACGCAAGTCAGCACGTGTGGCATCTGACTTAAAATGCCAAATCGGCTGAGCGCGGATTCCAATGAGATGTAATTGGGTTGCTGAATCTGCGAAGAAATTTCGTCTAGCGTGGGAAGATTAAATGGATTTGCATAATAATTTCGACAAATTCGAGCAATGATGTTTTGTTTTGACAAGCGCGACAGATTGATTCTGAGGGAAATCGCTTTACTATGGGTTAATAATTTTAAATGATTGATATGAAAAATTTTAATATTTTTATTTTTTTTGAAAAAACACAGCCAATCACGCGTTTTCATTTCTTATCTTAATTTTTTGAAATTTTCGAGAGATTGAATAATTCTTTTACAAATCATGTCATATTGATCTTCAAAAATTTTTCTATAATTCAGAGGTAAAAAACGATCCATTTCTTGTCGCAAAATAGAAACACCGTTCCGAGACAGCGCTTCAATATTTTTATGGAATTTTAAATTAAATTTCTTCTTGGAAACATGATAATCTTTAAGTTTTTTTTGAACGATGCGCTTTGTTTTTGCGTGAATGGTGAGCTTGAGTGTTTCAAGCAGAAAAAAGAGATCCCAAATATCCCTTCCTTTCAGATATTCTCTGGCCGAAAAAGCGACGATTTTATCGCATAAAATTTCTTCCGGTGTTTCAACTACGACAGCGGGATGAAATGGAATTTTTGAAATTTGCAGAATTACAGGATGATGCGTGTACGAAGGGACGTTTGCGACTTCGATATTCGTTCTGTCTTCAAGCTTCAGCTCCGGAATGTTCAAGCGCAGATGCCATCTGAGAAAAGTGTCGGATTTTTTCTGGATTTTAATTTCGCTTTTTTCAACGAAGGGGAACTGCTTTTCCATATAAGAGGAAAGCTTTTGAAAGGGGCGATCGAAGTGTTGAAAGAAAGAAGAGGGGCTTCGGCTCAGAACAAAGTCAAGGTCTTCCGAATAGCGAACACCGCCATAGCACATGCGAAGCGCTGTTCCGCCCTGAAAAACGAGGTGAGAGAAAAGCCCTTTTTTAAAGAGGTAATCCAAAATGAGACCGTGGATGTATTCTTTTAAGACGAGTGAAACAGCCACACCCGCGTCTTGAGCTTCTCTCTGAATATCCGCCAGGTTCATGATTTATATAATATACAAATATGTATATTTAGTCAATTAAAGAAACCGCATGGAGAGCGATGTAGCAGAGTTTGTCTGCTGATACAACTAAGGAAGTATTTATTACGGAATAGCGAGAACAAAATCTTGAAGGCCTTTATTCACAAAATCATCCCCCGACTGTTGTATGCATCCGCCTATGACGGTGGCTTTGTCGCCAGAAGATACGGCTGAGCCGGGAACATCCAGGCTTCGTGCCATCCCATCGGCTGAAATCGTTTGAGTGACTGCTACTTCACCCGCGGGTGTCGAACCGAAAACACTCTCTTCACCATTATGAATCTGCCCTCCAAAAGCTCCTCTAAAATTACCGTTCTGGTCAAAAACATTCACGCCTGAAAAACCAGAAAACATATCCTTAACACTCGGAACAAAATTCCCCTTTATTTCGAATTTAACTCTTTCGCCTGCCCGAACGACGGTTGCGCCTGTAATTGTAAAGTTTTTACACGTCCTCTCCCCCCCAGCTGTGGGAGCAGCCGCTTGATCTCCTGACGGAGCAGGTGTTGGAGTAATAATTTGATCAGTAGGCGGCAGCGGTTCTTCCGGCACGGTTACTGGCTGATCAGATGGACCGCTGATGGGGGTTGTTTGCACCGGCGAAACTTCAGGACAGCAGCATTTTGCAAAACCGAAAACATTTAATTTTAAATGAATCGATCTATCGATTCCCCCTGCCTCATACCCCTGAGAAAAATCGATTATCCCTTTGATCTCCTGCCTGAAGCAGACATTTTTCCCATCTTTTTCAGGCCCCTCTACCGCTGCGACTTCTAAGAGACTCAAAATTTGTTCAAGAATCTCTCCCTGGGTTGTTTTTCGAAATTGAGCGCCCCCCCCTTCGCTGTTAGCGTTAATTTCATTCTCCATTAATGCTATGACTGTTACCCCTGCGATATCTTCTCCAGGAGGGATTTCAACCGGCGTTTCCGTAATCCGCGCTGGATCATCAGAGGATTTCGATCGATCTTCTATGACCTCGGATACCTTGATATCGAGAACTGAGATATCGAATAAAAGGAAACAGCCCTCTGTCAGTTCAATTTTTCCAGTCAGTTTTGGGGCAGAAATCTTAGGAATGAAGACGAAAGTCTCCCCTTGGGGAATCTCCTCTTTTTTCTGTTGCTGAAAAGCTTTAAATCCAGCAAGCATCTCACCCATCTGACGGTTACGGCGGATTCTAAACATGTTACCTTCAAGCTCAATACCCGGCGCAATATCAATACCCCCTTCCGGCGTTTTTCTTATTAAACCGCCTAATGTATCTTTTGGCCTACACTCTATTTGCACGCCATTGGCCAAAAGAAGGGGACTAAGGAGTAGGCTTAAAAGAACGATCCAGTATTTCACCTATAATTTCTCCTAGTGTGGGTGTGTTTTGAATATACACGTTGATATCCTTTTCATTTTCCATTTTTTTCATCTCGAGAAGCGCTTGTTCAATACGGGCTTCATCAATAGACTGCAGAATCGGAAGATAGTGAT
>CAYMPL010000004.1:0-53927 GCA_964392415.1 uncultured bacterium
CAAATGACGGACGTCGAAAACAAATTGAAGATTGACAGGAATTTCAAACTCGGATTCGAACATCAGCTTCGCGATGAAATCGACAAAGCCATTCATTATTATAAGAAATCGCTTGAGGAACACCCCAGCGCCGAGGTGCACACGTTCTTAGGGTGGGCATATTCGTTTCTGGGGCAGTATGATCAGGCCATTGAAGAGTGCCAAAAAGCGATAGAACTCGATCCCGATTTTGGAAATCCATGGAACGACATCGGAGCTTATCTCATCGAAAAAGGAAATTTTGACGAGGCGGTCTTTTATTTAAAAAAAGCGGCACGCTCAAAAAATTACAATACCTATTATTATCCCCACTATAACTTAAGCCGCATCTGGATCAAAAAAGGGATGCTCAATAAAGCGATTTCATCTCTTTATAAAACCCTTGAGGTAAATCCCTACTTTACTCCCGCCATAAATGCCTTGAATCATCTTTTGAAACAAGTACATTAGTAGTAAGCCATTTGCCTCAAGCAAATGGCCTCGACCTTTTTAAAATTTTTATTATGTCTCTAAACGGAAAAGTTGTTCTCATCACTGGCGCTGCAAAACGCCTCGGTCGCGCACTCGCGCTCCATTTGGCCGAAGAAGGGGCAACGATAGCAATTCATTACCATTCATCAGAAAAAGAGGCCGAAAATTTGCTCAGGGATCTGAAAAAAAAAGGATCTCAGGCAGCCCTCTTTAGGGCTGATCTCACACAGGTCAGACAAATTGAGGCGATGGTTCGAAAAGTTATCAAACATTTTGGTCATATTGATGTATTGATTAATAACGCTTCCATTTTTTTTGCAACCCCGTTTGGCAAGATTCGTGAAAAAGAGTGGGATCTTTTTATGGAGACGAATTTAAAAGGCCCCTTTTTTTGCACCCAGGCAGTCTCCCGCTACTTATGGAAACAAAAAAAGAGGGGATCTTTGAAAGTCATTAATATTTTAGACAGCAGCGGCCCAAAAACACGGGGGAATTATCTCCCCTATTGGATTTCAAAAACAGGGCTCTCTGCCATGACAGAAACATTGGCGGGAATTTTTTCATCTAGCCGGCAAGGATCGTCTATGTCTGTGAATGCCATTGCGCCGGGCCCCATCCTTTTCCCCGAAGACCGCGAAAAATTTAAACACGAAATGACGATCGATCCCTTCGACATCGTTTCGGCAGTCACATATCTGATTGAAGACAAAAATGCCGTTACCGGAAATGTGCTGGTGATAGACAAAGGGAGGAGATATCTCTCATGAAGATGGATAAAAACCAGGTCAGTGAAATTCTTCATGAGATGGCGATCCTCCTTGAGCTGTCCGATGCAAACCCGTTTAAGATTCGCGCGTTTGAAAACGGGGCCCGCGTTATTGAGGGACTGGAGCAAGATCTTGAAACTCTCGTCGATGCCAAAAAACTGCGGGAGATCAAAGGGATCGGAGAAGGACTTGCCGAAATTATCACAGACCTTGTAAAAACAGGAAAATCAAACGAATATTTATCTCTACGGAAGAAAATTCATCCCGGCCTTCTGGAAATGATCTCCATTCAGGGGGTTGGCCCCAAGCGGGCAAAAATTCTTTTTAAAAAACTTCACATTAAATCTGTTTCTGAATTAGAGAAAGCATGCAAAGAAAATAAGATTTCGAAACTGGAGGGCTTTGGTGAAAAAAGCGAGTCGAATATATTAAAAGGAATCGAAGATCTCAAAAAGCATAAAGATATCATCCCCTACCCGCTTGCGCTCCATGAGGCTGAAAAAATGAAGTCTCATCTTGAGAAATCGGCCGATTTGGAAAGGGCAGAGATTGCGGGATCACTTCGGCGCCGAAAAGAATTTGTGAAAGACATCGATCTTTTGGTGAGTTCTTCAAAACCCGAAAAAGTGATGAAGGCTTTTTCCTCATATGAGGGGGTCGAGAGGATTTTGGCCTCCGGTGAAACCAAATCAAGCGTGATTCTTAAAGCGGGGATGAATGCGGATCTGCGCGTCGTCTCAGACTGTGAATTCCCATTCGCGCTGCTCTATTTTACGGGGAGCAAAGAACACAACACAGAGATGCGCTCCATTGCAAAGACAAAGCGTTTAAAACTGAATGAATATGGGCTCTTTAAAGGGACGAAGTCGATCCCATGTAAAAATGAAGAAGAGATCTTTAAAACGCTCGGTCTCGAATTTATTGAGCCTGAACTCCGTGAGAATCTTGGAGAAATCGAAGCAGCCAGACACAAAAAACTCCCCAAAAACCTCGTTGAACTTCGGGACCTCCGGGGAACATTTCATAATCACACCACAGAAAGCGACGGGGTGGCGACCCTCGAGCAAATGGCTGCCAAAGCCCAAAAGATGGGACTCGAATATCTGGGAATTTCCGATCACTCAAAGTCTGCCTATTACGCGAATGGCTTGAAACCCGATCGTGTAAAGAAACAATTTAAAGAAATAGATAAACTCAATGAAAAGATTAATAATTTTAGAATATTAAAGGGAAGCGAGGTCGATATTTTAGGAGACGGTTCTCTCGATTTCCCCGATTCTTTGCTCGCCGAATTCGATTTTGTCATCGCAAGCGTTCATTCCAAATTCAACATGAGCGAGAAAGAGATGACAAAGCGCGTGATTACAGCGCTTAAAAATAAATATGTGACGATGATCGGGCATCCGACCGGAAGACTCATCCCGACGCGAGAACCCTATCCGATCAATCTCCATGAGCTTGTCATTGCGGCAGCTGACTATGGTAAAGCGTTGGAGCTCAATGCAAACCCCCATCGCTTTGATATTGACTGGAAGATATGTAAATACGCCAAGAGCAAAGGGGTCCCGGTGAGTATTAATCCAGATGCCCACTCTACAGAGGGGCTCGAAGATTTAGAATATGGTATCGGCATTGCCAGAAAAGGGTGGCTGACGAAAGAGAATGTTTTGAATACCCGTTCGACAGCGGAAGTAATGAAATTTTTAAAGTCATACCGCTAAAAAAATGGAAATCAAAAACCGGACACAAAAAATAAACCAGATCCTCAAAAAAACCTATCCAGCTGCCAAGTGCGCGTTGGATTTTAAGAATCCACCGCAGCTTCTCGTAGCTACTATTCTTTCAGCTCAATGTACGGATAAACGCGTGAATCTGGTCACTCCCGCTGTTTTTAAAAAATATAAAACAGCCGGAGATTATGCACGCGCGAATGTTTCTGAATTTCAGAATCTGATTCACTCAACAGGATTTTATCAAAATAAAACAAAAAGCATTCTCGGGGCAATGAAAGTGATTGATGAAAAGCATCACGGCAAAGTTCCAGAAACACTTGAAGAGCTTGTAAAACTCCCGGGAATTGGCCGAAAAACAGCCAATGTGATTTTGGGAAACGCATTTGAGACACCCGGCATTGTGGTCGATACGCATATGCTTCGCTTGTCTGCCCGAATGGGCTTGACGAAAAACGTTGACCCGGTCAAAGTAGAATTTGACCTCATGAAACTCATTCCTAAACAGGAATGGACAATGTTTTCACACAGAATGATTCACCATGGGCGGGCTATTTGTGTTGCAAGAAAGCCGCTCTGCTCAAAGTGTCCGGTAGAAAAGCTGTGCCCTAAAATAGGGGTAAAAATTCATGAATGAAAAAAATATTTTGATATCTCAAAAGGGGCGCAGATATCTTTGCTTCGCGCGCTTGCTGCGTAGCAGAGGCGCGCTCCGCAAAATATCTGCGCCCCTTTTATTAACAACATTTTTTTTTCTTTCTCCCCCTCTTTCCGCAGCAGAACGCAGTCTTTCCTACAAAGAGGCGCTCCGTATCGCGTTTGAAAAAAACAGCGATATTAAAATTGCAAGACTGGAAGAGGAACTCGGCGACGCATTTATCAATCAGGCGCAGGCGCTCTTTGACACGCAATTTTTTACCGGCGCCGACTGGATGGATGATCGCGACAAACCCTCAAGCACGGTCCCCGGCACACGGAATAAAACAGGCGTCATTCAGGCGGGGCTGGGTAAAAAACTCTTATTCGGCGCAACGGCCAATCTTCAATTTAAGAATATTTACAAGGAAACAAATTCAGCGTTCTCAGAGTTAAAAAAATATTGGGATCCGAGACTTGAACTCACGATCACCCAACCCCTTTTAAAAAATGCGTTTGGCACGAATGACCGGCGGGAACTTAAACGCGCCCGTTTTCAGGCTGAAATTTCAAAACAAGGTTCAAAAGAAAAAATAGAGGGGGCGATGCAAGCGATCTCAAATCTTTATTGGGAACTTTCCGCGGCTGCCTCCCATCGTGAAATCAAAAAACAGGCGCTTGCGGATGCCGAGCGTCTGCTTTCAGCCAATCAAAAGAAACTGAAATTGGGATTGGTTGAGAAGACCGATCTTTTGGCTTCCGAAGCGAATGTCAGCGCGCGTGAAAACGACCTTCTGATCGCCCAAAACCAATGGGATTTCGCGCATACGCACCTTAAAATCGCGCTGCGGGATGATTCGGGAGATGTCATAGTCGCCAAAGACCCCTTGAAGCACAAAGAAGTTACTCCGGCATTTGAAGAATCGATACGCAAGGCTTTTCACCAGCGCAAAGATTATAAAATCGCCAAAGAGGAGCTGCAGTTTAAAATGGCAAGCCACGGCATTCGAAAAAACGCGCTTCTCCCCGAACTCAATGTCACCGGAATGGTCGCCTACAATGGTCTCGATCCCGAATACGAAAAAGCGATTGAAGATGTTGGAACCTTTGATTTTCCAACCTACTTTATAGGGGCGACCCTCACATTCGCGCTCGAAAATCATGAGGCCAGAGGCGCATATCAAAAAAGCCGGATTGAGAAACTTCAAGCGCTCTATCGTGTTGAAAAACTGGAAAATGAAATCAGACTCGATATTGCCAAAAAAATTGAACTCTTAAAAACCCACGGGCTTCAGGTAAAAACATCAGATAGAATTTCAAGACTTTTAAAACAAAAAAAAATAGCCGAAGAAGAAAAATTTAATCAGGGGAGATCGAGCATAAATTTCGTTGTGCAATCGCAGGAAGATTATCTCGTCAGTCAAAGCAACGCCATTCAGGTGCTCCTTAATTATGAAAAAACGCTTTTGGATTTAAAACGGAGTGAAGGCAGCCTGCTTGAAGAAATGATTCAGGAGCTGATATGAAAAAAATAATCTCCTTTTGCATCGAACGATCCCTTTTTTTTAATCTCCTTTCGCTATTTATTTTAATATGCGGAATCCTCAGTCTTTTTTCACTTCAACGCGAGGCTATCCCGCTGATCACCATGGATGTGATGACCGCGACAACAGTCTACCCCGGAAGTTCAGCAAGGGAGGTTGAGAAACTCATCACATCCCCTGTCGAAAAGGCGATCAAAGAGGTCGATGGGATCGACAAAATCTATTCGATCTCGCTGGAAGGAAAATCGCTGGCAATAGTCACACTGGACGACGATCTTTTCAAAAATGAAAAAGAGAAGATCAAAACCGATATCCAGAGGGCGATCGATCGCATTGATGATCTTCCCAAGGATGCCGAAAAACCGGTCGTTGAAGAAATCAGAACCCATGATCAGCCGCTGATTGAAATCAGCCTCTCCGGACCCCCGGAGCCCATTTTACGATTATGGGCGGATCTTCTCAAAAATGAACTCGAATTAATTGAAGGGATCAGTTCCGTTGTCAAAAGCGGATGGAGAAATCGTGAATACTGGGTTGAAGTCGACCCTCTGCATCTTAAAAACTATCATCTTTCCCTCCCCCAGATTGTAGCCGCGTTAAAAGCAAAAAACGTTAATCTTCCGGGAGGGGCATTGAGGCAGCCAGGACAGGAATTTTTGGTGCGAACGATTGGAGAGATAGAAACGCCGGATGAGGTCATGAATGTCGTCATTCGTTCCAATGACACGGGGAACGCCAATCAGGTTAAGAACGTTGCCACGGTTCTCGACACCTTTTCCGAAGAGACGGTGATGGAAAAAATCCGCGGACAAAGAGCGGTTAGCCTCTTGGTTCTCAAGCGCGCCAAGGGGGATGCCATCACTATCGCAAATGAGGTGAAAAAAAATATCGACACATTCAGGAATCGGGTTCCGGACGGACTTTCGATCGAAATTTCCCATGATCTCTCTTATTATGTCAAACGCCGTCTGAACGTTCTCACAAGCAATGGATGGTTTGGAATGTTTCTCGTCATTGTTGTTTTGCTCCTTTTTCTTTCAAAACGAATCGCGCTGATCGCATCGCTTGGCATCCCCTTTGCTTTTTTTACCACTTTTATTCTCATGAAACTTTTTGGGATCACCCTTAATCTGGTCGCGATGTTCGGACTTATTATTGTCTCTGGGATGCTCGTTGACGATTCGATTATCTTCGCAGAGAACATTTTTCATCATATGCAAAAAGGGAAATCGCCCAAAGAGGCTGCTCTCATTGGCGCATCGGAAGTTATTCTCCCCGTTTTGGGATCGGTTTTAACGACAATCGTCGCCTTTTTGCCGCTGATGTTTATGTCTGGCACCATGGGAAAATTCACATGGCAGATTTCAGCTGTCGTCATTCTTGCCCTGCTCGCCTCCCTTTTTGAGGCAATCTTTATTCTCCCCGCCCATTGCGCGGAATGGATTGATCCCTCAAAGGAAAAACTGGTTACCCCTTCCTGGTTTGAACGAATCTCTAACGCGTATGAACGCATACTTGAAATCACGCTCAATCGAAAATACAGAGTGATTGCAGCGGCTGCCATCGCCTTTGCCGGCTCTTTGATTATTGGAATAAAGGTCATCCCCTTTTCACTCTTCCCGGCCAAAGGAATCGAAATCTTTTTTATTCGCGCCAACACAAAAATCGGAACACCGCTTCCCGAAACCTCTGAGCGTTTTTCTTCGATTGAGAAAATTGTTTCCGAACTTCCAAAGGAAGAACTCGATACATTTACGACTCAAATCGGCATCAGCCAGCAGGATATACACGATCCCTTCACAAAACGGGGGAGTCATGTCGGACAAATCGTCGTCTTTCTCACTCCCCCCTCCAAAAGAAAACGCGATGCCGATGAGATCATCCGCGATCTCGAACAAAAAATAGTTTCCAACCCGTCTCTTAAAGATTTTGAATTCATCCGTTTCTCAAAAGTAAAACCAGGCCCCCCGATCGGCAAAGAAATTTCAGTCGAAATACGCGGAGACGACTTTCCAGTCTTGGAAGAAATCGCTGTTCTTTACAAACAAGAGCTGAAACAGATGAAGGGAATCAGAGATATCGAAGACAGCCTTGAGGAGGGGAAAAAAGAATATCAGGTAATCGTAAATGAACTCAAAGCCTCTCAGGCGGGACTCTCGGTGGGACAGATTGCCCATTCTCTTCGAAACGCGTTTGAAGGAATCGTGGCAACCACCATTAAAAAGGGAGATGAAGAAATTCATGTTCGCGTAAAAATAGCCGAGCGTTTTCGAAATGATCCCAATATTTTCAATCTGCTTCTGATTCCCAATGACCGCGGGAATCTGATTCCTCTCAAAGAAGTTGCCCAAATTCAGTTGGCACGGGGAATCTCTCACATCAATCACTACAATCAGAAACGAAGGGCTGCTGTCACCGCAAGCATAGATCCAAAAGTCACAACTTCATTTACCGTTAACCGGGAATTGCAGAAAAAGTTTAAAGATATTGAAGAGCGGTTTTTGGGTTACACCGTTGAGTATGGGGGAGAGCAGGAAGATTCAACAAAATCGCTCAAGAGTCTTGGGAAAGCATTCATTGTCGCTTTTTCGGCAATCTTTTTGATTCTCTGCCTCACATTTCAATCTATTCTTCAACCCTTGATCATCTTAATGACGCTCCCTCTCGGAGTGATTGGGGTCGTGCTCGTGTTCCTGCTTCATTGGGAGCCGTTCAGCTTCATGGCGCTCCTGGGAATGATCGGACTTTCCGGCGTCGTCGTGAATAATGCAATCATATTGATCGATCTTTTTAATCAACGCTCTTCAGAAGGGCTCTCTCTCCATGAGACGATCATTTCGGCCTGCAGGCAGCGTCTGCGTCCTATTATCCTGACTTCAATTACCACTATTTTTGGGCTGGGCCCTATCGCCTACGGTATTGGGGGGAGCGATGATATCGTAAAACCGGCGGCTCTGGCCTTGAGCTGGGGACTTTTCTTTGCAACGCTTCTCACACTCTTTGTCATCCCCTGTCTCTATCTTGTGCTAAATGAGCTGCGGGAATCTCTCCCTCAACGGGCGCTGATCACATCGCTTCAAACGGTTCCAGTGAGAGTCTCTGAAAGGGTCTCTTTTATTTCACAAAGAATAAAGGATCGCTTCAAAAGATTTTAGGCGAAAGGTTTTTCATTTTCTTTTCTATATCGTTATAAAGTTCAATGCCAGCTTTCTCAAAAACTTTGAGTAAATCCTCATAAGTTCCTTTGCCACCCAGTAAATCCCAAAATTCTGCACCAACTAAAACTTCCTGGCACAAATCAAATAATCCTTGCAATGTCCAGCGTTCATATGGCTTTGGTTCATAAGGATTGTATGGAATGGCAACAATCGTTTTTACCTTGGCCTTCGGATTTACGCTTCCACGCATAGCAATCCAATCAAGCATTTGCTTTTTTATTCCTGTAAATTCGTTGATATTCGGCTTTGCGGTTTTTAACTCAAAGTAATATTCTGTTCCATCCTTCATTTCGACAAACAGATCAACACGCTTCTTAAGCTTCTTACCCATTTCTCCCTTGATGGCTACGGCTAACACTTCCTTCGTTTCTTTTTCTTTGTTTGGTGTTCGTGATGCTGCGCGCAAATCACGCATGATTTTATCAATTTTTAAAACTGCTTCGCTACTTATATACCCTTCAAATTCTTTGTATTGTCCGACTGCACTTTTGGCACGCGGCTCTGCAATCATTTTTCCGACTTGCTCAAAAATTGATGTGCCAAGCATGGTATTAACTGAGTGGATGAAAGAAAATAACGCCATTCTATCTTTGCCAAGCAAGCGAAAATGAAATGGCATAGAATTTGTTTCAGGATCATAACTCATCAACTTTTCCCGGATTTTCCCGACCAGATATTCTTTTATTTTTTCGCTTTGTTGTATTGTTAGTGCCATATTATTTTCCATTTTTTAGATGAAAAATTATCTCCGAGTAGGGCGCTTTATCCCGTTCAGTTCTGTTTAATACCGGCCGCCTGAATTGATTAATAATGCTCATTCCAGATCGTCCTGCGATGGCAGGATAGAGATTATGTTTATCATTCGCAACAAGAAACACATCAAAGTTGTCGGCCAGATATTCCCTGCAATTGAGCAGGACTTTTGAAATTCCATCGACATAGGACTCGCGCGCTTCTGCACCTTGCCCTTTGTAGAGTGGTCCTATTTCAAGCTCATCTCTTCGTTTAAATCCGAAAAGATCATATGCATATGCATGTTGTTCATGATAATCAATCTGGCCGACATAGGGCGGCGAAGTAAAAATGCCAGCGATTTTTTGTTTCTTCAAAATTTCGTAGAATTTTTTGTTTCGCTTTTCTACTTCTTTGAAAATATCAACTATCCGAGAATCAGCCGGTAAAACAGTATAATAGCTATTTTGCTTAAGTCGTGTGAAAGTTTTGAGGCGATAAACCGTATCAACCGCATAACGATCAAACCATGATTTGATAGAGAAAAGCGGTTTGCAGATTTTTTTGTGCTTCCAGCAATAATAAGTGGTTAATTGCGGCTCTTTGAGAGTTGCTAAATCTGAGTGAGTGGTGGCCCGGCACGATCTAATCGTACGGCTCAAAATTACCGCAATAATTTTCTTATTTTTTACATCCTTTATTTTCTTTATCTGTTCAAATGCAAAATCAATTTCTTTTCGGACATTTCGGATATACCACTTATCCAAAAAAGTAATGCCTGCGGAATAATTTAATTCAATACCGTATTTTTTGACAAGATTGTTATAGATTCTCAAAAATTCCTTTTCTTTTTCTGCGGCATATTTACTCTCGCTGATTTGTCTTCTTTGGACTTTGTACTTAAATGCTGGACTTGGGAAATACTGATTATTGAAACCAGCCATGCGAACCAAAAGCTCATTTTCAAAATCAGTAATTTTATCGGCCTCATAGCCAATTATTGCCTGCTTTATTTTCTTTACTTCGTCTTCAAGAGAAATGGGGTCGTAAGCAAGTAATTTCGTCTCTGTAATCATGCAATTGAAATGAGAAATATCAATGCCAATAGTGTGCATCCCCATTTCAATTGCTTGCACTAATGTCGTGCCAGAACCGGAAAAAGGATCAAGAACAACATCGCCAGTTTTGAAATACGCACTTTTTTTGAAGTCATCTGCGTGATTATCAATAAAGTATTCGACAAGCTGTGGAATAAACTTGCCTTTGTATGGGTGGAGCCGGTGGACGTGTTTGGTGGTATCTTTTTCTCGCAAGTGATCAAAAGACAATGCCCAGTTCAAATCATTGCCAAGTTGCTTTTTCCAATTTATCTCTCGTTGACCACGGTATGAGTCATAATAATTTTTGAGATCATCCACATTAACAAAAATAGAATTGCCGCCATTGTGCTTTTTAACTTTTCCATATTGCACCAAATACGAAATATTTGATTCGCTAACATTGCGCTTTAGAAAATCACTTGCCCACTGACTTGCTTCTTTAATGGTGAGAAGTCGTTTTGTTTTAAGAAGTTTATCCATAGTCCCAGCTCATACTATTTTAAAATGAGAATAGAAGTAAAGCACGCTGTTCGGCCGAGCGTTTTAGGGGATGCATAGCCTTGCGCCCAACAGGAATCGAACCTGTATCTTGAGCTCCGGAGGCTCATGTTCTATCCGTTGAACTATGGGCGCATGCAGACAGGCAATGCCTTGCATCGCCTGTCAAAAGAGTTCCAGTTTTACATCGCTTCTATCATTTTTAAGAGATAGCTCCTTGCGACTAAGAGCGTTTTGTCAGGTTCCCCACGCTGATTGAGGCACAGTACCGGCGCAACTTCTACAAGATCCCCCCCGATCACTCTAAACTGCATACCGACTTCCTCTATTAATTTCGAGATAAATGCCGGTGTCAGCCCCTTCCCTTCCGGCGTTCCAGTCGCTGCCGCATACTTCATATCAGTCCCATCGATATCATTAGATATATATATATTTTTAAGATTGAGAGAATGGAGATGCTCTAAAATATCGGCCATCGCCTTTTTGGGATTTTTTAAAATCTCGTCCGCCCAAAATTGTTTGACCCCTTCTTTTTTCTCCCAGTGGGCTTTCGGTTTTGATGAGACCCTGATTCCCACCTGAACCAGCCGGCCATTCCCGCCGATAACACGATTCGCATGATGCGCCCAGGTTCCAAAACAATAATCGATTCCCAGACGGGATTCCAAAAGATCGGTATGCGCGTCAAAATGTAAAATGGCAAACGGGCCAACCTGCTTTGCATAGGATTCAATGAGAGGCCAGCTGATGGAATGATCCCCCCCGAGAGCAAGAATCCTGATTTTCGGGTTGAGTTTAAAAAGGAGGTCGGTCACTTCCTTTAAAATAGAGAGAGGGCTGACCGGGAGTCTCTCATCTGGAAGTCTCCCCCTAGCTGAAGAATCTCCTCCATACAACATCTTACGACTCCGTTCCAACTGCGTTTCATTGAGCATCTCATCATGGAGGAGTTGTGGAATAACTATAATGTCTCCAACGTCAGTGACCACATCTGCTTTGATCCATTTTTTGAAGCTATTGTCCTGATACAAAAACTCCCTGAGGCCTATCGGCCCCATATTTGCCCCGCGAACAATCCCGGCGCCAACATCTGATGGAACACCGATCAACGCAATTTTTGATGATTTGATTTTAGAAAGGCTCTCTTTCCAGCCATCTGTGACCTTTTGAAAATCGGTCGTCTTATAAATCTTCTTCCATATCGATGAGGCAAGCCCCGCCCCCGTGGAAACGGTATAAACCCCTTTCCCCGGCGGTCTTAACATCCATTCTAATTTTTGAAGGTCAGTCATATCGCTAGGAAAAAAAATTACGAAGCTCCCTTTTCATTTTTAATCCATTCTTGAACAACGTGCCTCAGCGTCCGCAGCGGCAATGGACCGCTCAAGAGGGAAGTATCGTGAAATTTCCGGATATCAAATTTTTCCCCCAGTTCTTTTTTTGAAAATTCCCTGAGCTCTGAAAATGTTCTCTGTCCCACCTTATAAGCAAGCGCCTGCCCCGGCCAGACAATATAACGATCGATCTCATTATTCATCTCCATTTCGTTGGCAGTGCGGGTCTCCTTCATAAACTGATAGGCTTTTTCGCGACTCCAGCCAAAATAATGAATTCCAGTATCGACGACCAAACGGATCGCCCGCCAGGCCTGATCCATCAGCATCCCGACCCTTTGAAGTTCATTCGAATAGCCCCCCATCTCATCGGCAAGGCGTTCCGCATAATGCGCCCATCCTTCAATATAGGCTGTAAACCCAGCATGCCTGCGAAATTTTGGAAGCCCTTTTTGTTCAGTAGCGAGGGCAATCTGCAGATGATGGCCAGGTATCGCCTCATGATAAGCCAGTGTCTCCATCGAATAAACCGGCCATTGGGTCGGCTGATAGGTATTCAGCCAAAAAATTCCCCCCCTTTTTCCATCCTCCGATGGAGGATAGTAATAGGCCCCCGGCGCATGAGGGGCGCGAAATGCCTCCATCGCCTTGATTTCAAACGGAATCTTTGGACACGTGCCAAAATAATCTGGCAAAATCTTTTTCATCCTCTCAAGCGCTGTCTCATGTTTTCTCATAATTCTTTTTTCACTTTTGAAATAATTCGATTTATCTTTTTTAATCTTCTCAAGAAAATTCTTAAGATCCCCACGATGGCCAAGTTTTCTTGCAATCTTGAGCATCTCTTCTTTATTACGTGCAAGCTCCTCAAGCCCTATTTGATGTAATTCTTCCGGCCCAAGATCGGTCGTTGTCTGGTGTCTAACCCGGAAGGCATAGCTTTCTTGGCCATGGGGGATTGCAAAGATACCGACTGTCCCCCTCGCTTTGGATCTGTAATCGTTCCTTAAAAAATCGTAGAATTTTTGGTAAGCTGGAAAGATACTTTTTTCAATCGACCGCCCCAATATATCCCGCAGGCGCCCCGCTTTTCGCTGATCAGAAACCGAAATATTTTTTGGAAAATGCTTCAGCGGGTCGGCAAAGCGACTTTTCAGCGGTTTCTGATTTAAAAAACTTTTGAGCTGTTTTAGAATCCGCTCGCAGATAATTGCCGGCGCCACACGCCCCGATTTTAGCCCGTCTTTTAAATCAGAAAGATACTGTTCCATGACAACAGGAATTTGATGATATCGATTTAAAAGGGTTTTAAAGTCTTTTTTTGCTTTTAAGGGATGATAGTTCAAGATATCGAGCCAATGAAGATGAGGGCCAAAGAGCTGATCGAGATTCCATTCCCAGTCAAAATGATTTAGCGATTCAATGAATTCATTAAGTTTATGCTCCAAAATCAGATAAGAGATTTTATCCTGCTGATTCAGATCATCGGTCGGAACATTCTTTAAACGGGTGAGGAGCGACTGATGGGAAGAAAGCGCATCTGAGCGAGACGCCTCCCCCCGCTGGTCGAGCTGGTCATCGTAGCGATGATCACCCAAAAAAGTCGCCCACGTCGGCTGGTGGCGCATTAAAAATTCCCAGTAATCCTCACCTATTTTTTTCAATTCAATATTCATCTGTTGTGACTCCTTTTGGCGTGACTCCTTTTCGAAGCGCCTTCTTTTCACCCCTTTTTCTTTTTTCTTCAAGCATTTTTTGTTTTGCTTTTCTCGACCGGCGTTTTTTTTGTTTGCGAACCCGGTGTGCCTCCGCCGCCTTCTCTGTTTGAATCTTCAATATCTGCAGTTCATATTTGTCACAAAGAATTCGTCTGGCCAAAAACCGATTCATCGATTGTGATCTTGAAATCTGGCATTTCACCTGAAGACCTGTGGGGCGATGTCTCAGGTAAACACAACTCGCCGCTTTGTTAACTTTTTGCCCTCCTGCGCCGCCAGAACGGATGAATGATTCTTCGAGATCCTGTTCGAAAATGCCGAGATGCCGCATTCGCTCTTCCATCGCTCTTAGTTTTTCAGGTGAAACATGCATGATCCCCCATTATATTGGGACAAAAAGATTTGCCAACTTGAAAACGCGCCCGGAGGGACTCGAACCCCCGACATTCTGATCCGAAGTCAGACGCTCTATCCAACTGAGCTACGGGCGCACGTTTTCCTCTTAACCAAGTTCATTTTTTTTGACAATGACTTTTAAGTGGGCTAAAGACCATTTGATGGCGCCAAGTTCAATTAACTTTTGGAAAATTCCCAAAATAGAGCTTCACAGACATCTCGAAGGTTCCATCCCACTTGAATGGGTTCAAAAATGGAGCGAACACTATAAACTCCCCTTCCCGAAGGAGGGAATCGATGGCGTTCAGGTCCGAAAACCGATGCCCTTTAAAAAAGCGCTCGATCGCATTGCCTATCAACAACGATGTTTTCAGAATATTGAAAGTGTTCACACGCTCACTTATGAAACATTGCGATCGATCGCAAATGACAATATCAAACTGATCGAACTGCGTTTCAGTCCCGGCTTTATGGCTGAACCCCAACAGCTTTCGTTTGATGCCATCATGGAAGCAACCCTCTATGCAAAAGAACGCGCAGAAAAAGATTTTGAGATTGAAATCGGTTTTATTCTGATCAGCAGCCGTGACCTGGGGGTAGACGTTTGCGAACAAACGATTGATCTCGCCATACGCTGGAAGAAAGAAATTGTGGGAATTGATCTCGCCGGGGATGAAGAACATTTTCCTCCAGAGATCTTTGAAAAACCTTTTCATCGCGCGAAAAAAGCAGGTCTCTCGGTGACGGTTCACAGCGGAGAGGTCTCTCATCCCGAGCACATTCTCACCTCTGTTCAAAAACTGGGCGCCCAACGCATAGGCCATGGTGTTCAGGCAGAAAAAGACAGTCAGGTTATGAAGTTTCTTAAAAATAATAAAATTCCACTTGAACTATGCCCTACGAGTAATTTCTGCACGCGTTCGGTTTCAGACTTTAGCCTGCACCCGTTAAAAACATACATTAAAGAGGGAATCCCTGTCACGATCAATTCAGATGATCCAACCCTCTTTGGAACAACCCTCACCCAGGAATATCAAATTTGCCATGATGTATTGAAGCTTTCACTCGAAGAAATCAAGCAGACGATTTTAACGGCGTTTCGTTGTTCATTCCTGCCGGAGGAAAATAAAAAAAGAGCGTGGGAAAGGGATTTTAAGTATCTGTCATGCTGAAAATATACGGTTTCAAAAAAAACAAAAAAATCCTCTGGGGACTCAATTCCGCTGAGCTTTACGAAGAAGCGATTCATCGAAGCGAAGGACACCTTTCCAATCATGGTCCGCTCATTACACGAACGGGGCAGCATACAGGACGATCCCCCCAGGACAAATTTATTGTAAAAGATTCCTTTACTGAAAAAACGGTTTGGTGGAAACCCAATCAGCCATTCTCATCGGAACAGTTCGATCAGCTCTATAAAAAAATAATTCATTATCTTGAGGAAAGAGACATCTTTATTCAGGATTGCTTTGTCGGCGCGGACCCGGAACAGCGCTACTCCGTGCGTGTCGTTACAGAAATGGCCTGGCACAGTATTTTTGTTCGAAATATGTTTTTCAGACAACCCCCTCAATATATGCACACAAAAAAACCAAATTTTACCATTTTCCATGCCCCCAATTTTAAGGCCGACTCCCAAGTGGATGGAACAAGAACGGGGACCTTTATTATCCTTAATTTTGAAAAAGGGATCATCATTATCGGTGGAACTGCCTACGCGGGAGAGATCAAAAAAGCGGTTTTTTCTTTGCTCAATTATTTTTATCCTGAGCGTGATGTTTTTCCGATGCATAGCTCTCTCAACGTTGGACACGAGAATGATGTCGCGCTCTTTTTTGGCCTCTCAGGAACCGGAAAAACAACCCTCTCTGCCGATCCGGACCGAACCCTGATTGGGGATGATGAACATGGCTGGAGCCCAAAAGGAACTTTTAATTTTGAGCAGGGGTGTTACGCCAAAGTCATCCGGCTCTCGGAAAGAACGGAACCGGAAATCTTTTCAACCACCCGGCGGTTTGGAACCCTTATTGAAAACGTTGTCATGGATCCCATAACGCGCAAACTTTTTTTCAACGATGATTCGATCACGGAAAATACGAGAGCCTCTTATCCGATCTCTTATATTCCCCATGCATCCGAGTCAGGGTGCGCAGGGCATCCCAGGCATATTATTATGCTTACCGCCGATGCGTTTGGAATTTTCCCCCCCGTCGCAAAACTAACGACTGAACAGGCGATGTATCATTTTATTTCCGGATATACCGCCAAGGTTGCGGGAACAGAAATGGGGGTGACGGAGCCGGAGGCGACTTTTAGCACCTGCTTTGGCGCGCCGTTTATGCCAAGACACTCTCTGGTCTACGCGGATCTTCTTGCCAAACGAATCAAAGAACATAGCGCCTCGGTCTGGCTCGTCAATACCGGTTGGAATGGCGGTCCCTATGGAATTGGATCGCGAATCAGCCTTCCTTACACAAGGGCCATTCTTCGCGCCATTTTTTCAGGAACATTGAGTCATGTTCCGACAGTGAAAGATCCTGTTTTTGGATTGGATATTCCCCAAAACTGCCCGGATATTCCCAAAGATATCTTAAACCCGAGAGAAACCTGGAGAGACAAAGCCTCCTATGACAAAAAAGCGCGAGAACTTGCGAGTCTCTTTATCAAAAATTTCAAACAGTTTGAACTTGAAGCCCTCGAACAAACCGCAGGTCCCCGTTCCGCTTAGCTGCCAGCAGTTTCCTGAAGGTTATGATTAAAAAAAGTTGTACTACCCATATGTAATCGGGTATATTTAAATTCGATCCACCGAGAAGCAAGATATGTTTAAGATTACTTTATGATTTTATTAAGCAGGCAGATGCCTTTCAGCATGAACTATTATCCTGTATTAAGATCTGAAGATTTAAAAGCCCAGGTTTCTCTTTTTAATTTTCCGCCTATTTATTATGGTCAAAATCGATATCGCAGCTCTGTTAATGTTTATTCGGTAACTTCTAATGGTAAGTTTTGGAAATTTCGAAAACAAACTTATTTGAAAGCAGGAGATTTTGTTATCTTCAAACATAGTTCCGGTGAACTAGAAACGACATTCTATTTTATGAGTTGTTTAGAATATCCCCAGCAGCTGGATAGGCTTCCTATTGAACAGCTTAAACAGCATTCTTTAATGGGAGAAGTGGCGTGGAGATCTAATCTAAAACTTATGAGCTCTCTTGCGACCACAAGTTATCAAGGGGAATATCCGCCAGAGATGTTAAAAATAAAAAATGAGACATTGGTGAGTATATGTCCTCTTATTCAGGAGGAGGAGAATGTTATTAATAGAATTTACTTTATCAATCTTAAATCCACTCCTGAAATTGAAAGAAAAAAAATATACCTATCTAATGTCATTACGGGACAGAGACTTGAAACGATCACTGTTTTTACAAATCAATGTACTGAGATTCATGTCCCTCAAATAAACTGGAACATGCATAAACAACTTTATTTGCATTCTGATGAGATTGCTGGAATACCTCTTTATTTTACATCGAATAAAAATTTTTCGGATTTTAGCCTTGAGCATTCTCAGCCTCCATCTGAGTTTCATGCGTTTGGTGATACGGATCGATCTGTTTTAACAAAAAGAATGAAGCAATGGTGGCTTTCTCGACATGATTAAAAATGCAATAAGAACTATTTTGAATTCGGAAGCCGTTCTTTCTATTAAAGATTATTTTTTTATAAATCCTCGTTTTTATACTAAAATACCCTATGGAGGAAGTTGTTCAGATCTTTTTCCTTGGAGAGAATCAGCGGAATGGCAAACGCGATTCAATCTTTATAATATAAGTTCACTGCAATTTCCAGATCTGAATCTACAAGAGAAAGTTCAATGGGTGGTATTGGATTCAAATGGGACTGTCCTTTTGAGGGAATCGTTTATTCTGGATCCTTTTGAAAAAAGGTTACTGCTGTTTGGAGATTTTTTAAAAAATAAACATGGGTTTGGTAGTTTTTATGTCATTCATGAACCGCTAAAAATGAATGCATTTTATCAGGCTAAGATATGTCTTTCCGAGCGTGGCTATGTGGCATTTAGAGATCTTCATACAGGGCCGGATAAAATATGGAAGTATATACATGGTAATTCTAGCGCGGTCGCTCAAGATACAAGAACGAATGGGAACGCTAGATTCTTGAGGAACGTTTTTAGAAAAAAGTTTTTTTATCAACCCCAGATGCCATTTGATGATTGTGAATCCTCGGATATTTTTATTATGAATCCCACAGAAAAAAAAATGGATTTTAAATTGATTTATTTCGATAAAATAAATAATCCTATTCAAGAATACACACTATGTGTAGAACCCAGAGCAAGCCAGATTCATCGAATAACGAAGCATGAAGTTTCTAGGATAGCAAATGAAAGCGCAATATTTTTAAACCGTCCCATTGTTTTTAAATATTATAAACACAATATTGATATATTACATGCTTAATAGTTAAGAATTTTTTATAGGTTTTTACTGGCCGCCGCTAGATCTTTTTAAAATAAAAAACCTTTTTGATCTCTCTAAATTCTTTTCCATCCAGTTCGGCATAGGGATAAATAAAGTAATTTAAGGGCTCTCCCTTCTGCGCGGGATTGAGCACAATATCCCTCCCCTGGCTGAAAAGAATACGATTGTTGGGGAGTTTCCCAAAATATTCTTCCGCCTTGCCGCTCTTTTTGGCCTCTGTGGCATCGATGGGAATCCATTTTTCAAGATCGTCCGCATACGCCTCCGCCCAACAATGATAGCCGGGGATTTCACCTTCATTCAGATCTGATGGAATCGGAACTCCCATTTCAAATCGCGCCGGAATTTTTTGGGTACGACTCATCGCGATAAAGAGCGAATGAAAATCAGTGCAATTCCCTCTCTTCGCCTGACAGGCCCAGACAGCGTCTCCATGCCCCCATCCTTCCCCCCTTTTGTCATAAGCCATCGTCTTCACCACATAATCATAGAAGACGCGAATTTTTTCCGACGGTTTTTTTGTGTCTTTTGCTTCTGCTTTAGCAATGGCTTCGATCTCAGGAAAGAAGGGAACGAGGCGGTCTGGATTCAGATAAAGCGACGGCTGAGAAAAGGGCTCTTCTTTCTTCGCGCCAAAAGAGGGGAATCGCTCAATTTCAAATTCAAATGTAAAACGCTGTGGTTTTAAAGAGGTAAATCCCCGCGTGAAAATGATTTTATTGCCATATTTACTTTCCTGGGTTAGACGAACCGGCCACGGCAATTTCTTACGAAATTTAAGGACTTTTTGATAATCATCTTCTTTGGGATAAGGAATCCATAATGAAATTCTTTTTTTACTATCCGCAGCCACAGCAGGAATCTCAACTTCATAGCTAAAAAAATATTTTTGGCTTTTTTGCTGAACTTCGTGGGGCATTTTCGCCGCCCGCAAAGACGAAGGAAAAAACAAAATAACCGACACCCAATACAAAGCAGCAATCTTATTCATCTTACCCCTTTTTCTCCCGAATTTACCAACGATATCAGACATCGCCCCTGGGAATCTAGCAAAACTTCGGGGTGAGAGGATTTGAACCTCCGATCTCTCGCACCCCAAGCGAGTGCTCTAGTCCAGGCTGAGCCACACCCCGTTAAAAGCCTATGCGCGAAGGAATTGAATGAGGTCTTTGAGTTCGTTCTTGATCCGACGCATTTTCTGCGCTTCGGTTACTTTGGAAGGATCGAGTACTTCTTCGCGGCCCTTTCGTTTTAATTCAATGAGCTTCTGTTTGGCCCCCTCGATGCTGTAGCGCTCATGCCATAGAAGCTTCTTTACCACAAAAACATTTTCGATATGCTTTCTCTCATAAACCCGCTGGTTTGCCTTTGATTTCGGGGGCTTTAAAATTTCAAACTCTGTTTCCCAATATCGCAACACATAGGCTGGAACTCCTGTGATCCCACTCACTTCGCTAATTTTAAAATAAAGCCGATCCGGAATCGGCGGAATTACAAATTCTCTTTTCATTCCAAATCACTTTCGATGAGGATTCAGCTGCGCTTTTAATACCTGGCTTGGGTGAAAGACCAAAACTTTTCGTGCCGAGATCTCTATCGACTCCCCTGTTTGAGGATTTCTTCCCATGCGTGACCTCTTTTGACGGACAATAAAATTCCCGAAACCAGAAATTTTAATCTTTTCACCGTTGGTGAGCGACGCCTTCATCATCTCAAAAATCAGCTCGACCAATTCCGATGAATCCTTTTTTGAAAAACCAACCCTTTCGTAAACCTGTGCAATAAGTTCAGCTTTTGTCATATGGCCCCCTTATGTTTTTCACCATAAATTGGCATAAAAAGGATAACAAACATGAAATTTGATGTCAATCCAAAAGAGTGCTAAGTTGTTAAAACAATTACCTGATTTTGGTTTCATATTTTTCTGAAAGTGTACGGCATATCTGTTCATGGCAATGATTGACCTCCGCATCTGTTAGCGTGCGCTCTGCCGATTGATAGGTCAGCGCAAAGGTATAGCTGCGGAATCCCGCTGGGATCGACGGGCCCTCATAAATATCAAAAAGCTCCGTTTGAGTCAGAAGCGCGCCTCCCGCATTTTCAATAGTCTCTACGAGATGATTGAAAACAATATCCCGCTCCAGCGGAATGAGAAGCGATAAGTCGCGCTTCACTGCTGGAAATTTTATAAGGCGCTCGAAAACGATTTTTTTGAAATCGACCTTTTTCAACGCCGACACATTGAGTTCAAATAAATAGGCATCTTGTTTGAGATCATAGGCCTCAAGAACAGCAGGATGAATTCTTCCCATTTCGCCCAAACCATCTCTGCCCATCCAAATTTTGACTGAAATTTTGGGATGAAAATAAGGATGACTCGCATTTTCACGATAAGATTCTTTCAGACGCAAGGTTTTAAAAAGATGACTCGCGGCCCCTTTTAAATCAAAATAATTGACGCTCTCTTCTTTGAGATTCCAGTAAAGCGGATATCGGGACCCGCTCATGAGACCAGAAAGCATTCGGATTTCGTTTCGGTTTTCATCGAATATCGAACGCAATTCAAAAATCCGGACATCCCGGATTTGATGATCGATATTGAACCGTAAGGTTTTCAAAAGGGAAAGGGCCAGCGTTGGGCGAAGCAGACGCATCTCTTCACCCAATGGATTTTGGATCGTGGTCGCCCTCCCCTGCCACCTGATTTTTTCAAGATCGCGCGGAGAGCAGAAACTATAATGAATCGCTTCAGTAAAACCGCAAAAAAGCAGCGCTTCTTTTATTCTCTTTTCAAGAAGCAGATCCTCCTCGATTTTTTGGTCAAGGCAAGGAGAACCGGAAGGCTCTTGGGAAGGAATTTTCGCGTATCCTTCAAAGCGCGCTATTTCTTCAATGAGGTCGACATCACGGGAGAGATCGTTTCTCCAACCTGGGATTTTGCAGAGCCAGATCCCTCGCTTCGCTCGGGATGACGTAATGCTTGCTCGGGATGACGTAATGCTTGCTCGGGATGACGAGTGGCGGAAATGGCAGTCGATCCCGAGTCGCTGAAGGATATTTTTTACATTGGAAGGTTTGGGTTCATAGCCGAGATATTGGTTTAGCCGAGGGAGTGTCAATGAAATCTTTTTGGATGAGGTCTTCCTCGGATAGAGATCGATCTCTCCCCGAAGCAGTTTTCCGTGGGCGATGTCGGCAATCAGCATTGCGGCGCGGTTTAGCGCCTTCTTGACGCCATCGATATCAACACCCCGTTCGAACCGTTTTGAAGATTCTGAACTGAGGCCGAGTCGTTTGGACGTTTTTCGAATCGTCGTCGGATTGAAGTAAGCGCTTTCGAGGAAGATATTTTTTGTGGAATCAGAAATTTCGGATCGCTCCCCACCGGCCCCCATAATTCCTGCCAACGCGACCGGTCCCGAGCTATCGGCAATCACAAGATCCTCCCCTTTTAAAACGCGCTCCATTCCATCCAATGTAAAGAGCCGCTCCCCCTCTTTTGCCGGGCGAATGAAGATTCCTCGCATTTCGTGCTCGGAATGACCTCGATCAATTTCATCGAAATCAAAGGCATGGAGCGGCTGTCCATATTCGAGCATGACGAAATTCGTGATATCGACAACATTATTGATGGAACGCTGGCCGACCGATTCAAGACAACGCCTGAGCCATTCCGGCGAAGGACCCATCGTCACATTCGAAATCAATCGCCCCATATATCTGGGGCATTTCTTGGAATCTTTAAGAACAACTTTTATTCTTTTCTGAATGCTTTCGGTAGTTTCACGGAGAGTCACTTTTGGCGCCCGGATGTTTTTATGGAAAGCGACCGAAAGCTCGCGTGCGACACCGATAAAGCTCAACACATCGGACCGATTCGCGGGGGTATTGATTTCAAAAATAATATCCCGAGGTGAAAGAAGTTCTTCAACGGAATCTTGAAGTGTGGTCTTTCCCGGAAGAACCAAAATCCCCTCCATGGTTACCGGGAACCCCAGCTCCTGCTCTGAGCAGATCATTCCTTCTGAACGTTGGTTCCGTATCGTTGTTTCGCGAATCACCATGCCGTTTGGCAATTCAGCGCCGGGGAGCGCTACGATCACCTTGTCCCCTTTTTTAACATTTTTCGCGCCACAGACGATCTCGTAAAGACGCTCTTTTGTTTTGACCTTACAGAGGGAGAGGCGATCGGCCGCAGGGTGCCTTTGAACATCTAGAATTTCTCCGATACGCAGCCGGGCGGAATTGAGCGTTTTCTTTTGAACGCGTTCCACTTCCAGACCGATCACTGTCAGTTTTTCAAAAACAGCGTCGATATTTTTCGGAAGCGAAATATAGCGTGAAAGCCATTCAGAACTTAAAATCATTTTAGAATTGCCTCAAAAAACGAAGGTCATTTTCAAAAAAGAGCCGAATATCGTCAATTCTATATTTAAGCATCGTAATTCGTTCTATTCCCATTCCAAACGCGAAACCGCTGTATTTTTGAATATCGATTTTAACCCTTTCAAAAACAGCGGGGTGAACCATTCCACACCCCATCACTTCCAGCCATCCGCTCTGCTTGCAAACACTACACCCCTCGCCACCGCAAAGCAGGCATTCAATATCAAGTTCGGCGCTCGGCTCCGTAAACGGAAAAAAACTGGGACGAAGACGTATTTTTGTTTCGGGTGAAAAAAATTGACGCACAAATGTTGTCAGAATCCCTTTGAGATCGGACATCGAAATGTTTTCATCGACCAACAACCCTTCAATCTGGTGAAACATGGGCGAGTGAGAAACATCCTCATCATGACGATAAGCGGTCCCGGGAGCAACAATCCGGATCGGGGGTCTGAATTTTTCCATGACACGAATTTGCACCGGCGAGGTGTGGGTTCGGAGCACAAGGTCTTCGGAGATATAAAAGGTATCCTGCATATCCCGCGCCGGATGATTTTTGGGAATATTTAGGGCTTCGAAGTTGTAATAATCACTCTCAATCTCCGGTCCCTCGGCGACCTGAAATCCATATTTTCTGAAAATCGAAAGGCACTCTTCAAGTGTCTGAGTCAGCAGGTGCAGATGTCCGCGGGGGAACGGCTGACCCGGCAATGTGAGATCTATCTTGAGACGCTCCAGCTCTTTTTCTTCATTCCACCGTTTAAGCTCCTCGCTTTTAGCCACGATCCTCTGCGTCAACTCGAGTTTAATGGCATTGGCAAGCTTGCCGAGCCTCGGTCTCTCTTCAGCGGGGAGATTTCCAACTTCTTTCAGAAGTTCTGTCAGCTCGCCATTCCGTCCCAGGTATTGAATTCGGAATTTTTCAAGACTGGCTTCATCCATCGGCTGAGAGTCAAGCTGACTCAAGGCCAAATCTTTGATTTTTTGTAATTTTTCTTTTAACGAAAGTGGCGAAGAGACTGGATCGTTAGACATGAATCGGTCATTGAGAGGCGTGTGCTTCAACCTGTTTGACAAGTTTTTCAAAAGCCTGTGGATCGGATACAGCCATTTCAGCGAGCATCTTTCGATCCAGTCCGATTTTGGCCTTCGCAAGGCCATGTATGAACTGGCTGTAGTTTAAATCATGACCTCGAACAGCCGCATTGATTCTTTGGATCCAGAGGCTTCTAAATTCTCTTTTGGTCTTCTTGCGGTCCCGATATTGATAGACCCAGGCGCGCTGAACTGCTTCTGTGCCGCGACGGATCGACGTTTTTCTTCGACCATAAAACCCTTTCGCGTGCTTTAAGATCCGATTTCGTCTACGTCTTGCTTTGACTCCACGTTTTACTCTAGGCATAACTTATCCTCTAACCATACGGCATCAGCCTTCGCATCCGATGGGCTTCAGAAGATTCCACATAAGCTGCTTTTCTCAAATGCCGCTTGCGGCTTTCTGTTTTCCCGACGGTTAAAAGATGCCTGCGTCTGGCTCTGCTTCGCTTTATTTTCCCCTTCCTAGTAAATCGCAGCCTTTTCGCAGCGCCTTTATGGGTTTTTAATTTCATCTGGTTTTTTCTCTTTTTTGGCTGCTTTTACCGGGGAAAATACCATGAAAAGCATCTTCCCTTCCAATTTGGGTATCTGATCAATTGTGGCGATACCTTCAAGTTTTACGGCTATTTTGTCAAGCATTATTTTGCCCAGATCTTTATGTTCCATCTCCCGGCCCCGAAAGACAACCGTTGTCTTCACCCTATCCCCCTCATCCAAAAATTCCCCGATCTTTCGAAGCTTATGCTCTAAATCATGATCATTGGTGCGCACACCGAATTTAATTTCATGAAGCTTAATAACCACCTGTTTCTTTCTGGCTTTCTGCTGTTGTTTTTTAATCTCATAGAGATACTTGCCATAATCGATGATCTTACATACCGGCGGATTTGCCTGAGGGGCAATTTCAACCAGATCAAGCCCGCTTTGATACGCAAGATCCAAAGCCTGCTGAACTGGCAGAATCCCCATTTGTTCCCCTTTTTCTCCAATGACCCTTATCTTGGGGGCATAAATCCCCCGATTTCGACGCGGCGCTTTAATGGTATTACCTCCTTTGTTCGACTTCGTTTTTAATTCGGTTGAAAAACACTTCTAAAGGAACCCCTTCTGATGTTTTTCCACCCCTCTCTCTGAGAGAAAGTGTCTGAGACTCCATCTCCCGATCCCCAATGATCACCATATAGGGAATTTTTTTAAGCTGCGCTTCCCGGATTTTAAATCCAAGTTTTTCATTTCTAAAATCGGAATCGGCGCGGATTCCCCCCTTTCCGAGGGCCTCATAAATTTTTTCCGCATAGGGGAGCTGACGATCGGTTACGTTCATAACAACCGCTTGAACCGGGGAGAGCCAAACAGGAAAAGCCCCGCCATAATGTTCGATGAGAATCCCCAAAAAACGTTCAAGAGAACCATAAACGGCGCGATGGATCATCACCGGACGATGTTCTTTCCCATCGCTCCCCGTATACGTCAAATCGAAACGTTCTGGCATCGAAAAATCGAGTTGAATCGTGCCGCACTGCCACATTCTTCCAAGAACGTCTTTCACATGAAAATCGATTTTAGGGCCGTAGAAAGCCCCCTCCCCGGGGTTGATCTGATACTCTAATTTTGTTTTCTTCAGGGCGTTTTCAAGCGCCGAAATAGCGGCTCCCCACATCTCATCACTCCCAATCGATTTTTCAGGGCGTGTGGAGAGCTCCATTTTATATTCATGAAAACCAAACGTTTTATACATGGTAAGAACCAGGTCGACGACAGAAGAGATCTCCCCTTCAATCTGATCCTCCCGGCAGAAGATATGCGCGTCATCAATCGAGAAAGTTCTCACACGCATGAGACCGTGGGCCACACCGGAAAGTTCATGCCGGTGGACCTGCCCTATCTCGGCAAGACGAATCGGAAATTCACGGTACGAATGTTTATGCGATTGAAAAATCAGAATATGCCCCGGGCAATTCATCGGTTTGACTGCATATTCCTGTTCATCAATGTTTACGAAATACATGTTTTCCTTATAATTTTCATAATGACCGCTTCGATGCCAGAGCTCAGAGCTCAAAATAAACGGGGTTTTTACGAACTCATAATGCCGCACCCGATGCATCTCGTTCCAATAAGCTTCGAGCCCCTCGTAAATCGCTGCCCCCTTGGGATGAAAAAAAGGGCTTGAGGGCGCTTCACTATGAAAACTCAAAAGATCGAGCTCTTTTGCAAGCTTGCGATGATCCCTTTTTTTACCCTCTTCAAGCTGATGCAAAAAATCCCCCAGCTCTTTTTTTGAAAAAAACGCGGTCCCATAAATTCTCTGAAGCATTTTGTTTTTGACATTCCCCCGCCAATAGGCCCCGGCAATCGATAGGAGTTTAAAAGCCTTTACCCATCCTGTGTGAGGAAGATGCGGCCCCCGACAGAGGTCTTCCCATTTTCCATGCTTATAAAGACTCACTTTTTCTTCCGGAATTTGATTCAAAATTTCAACTTTATAATCCTCTTTCATTGCGCGAAATTTTTTAAGCGCCTCTTTTTTATCGATGGTCGTTCTTTGAAAAGGGCTTTTAGACTCAATAATTTCTGACATTTTCTTCTCAATTTTATTTAAGTCTTCCGGGGTGAAGCCCGGCTCAAAATCATAATCGTAATAAAATCCCTGTTCGGTCGCAGGGCCGATGGTCACCTTTGCGCCCGGGAAAAGTTTCTGAACCGCTTCACTCATAATATGGGCTGTGGAATGACGGAGAACTTCCAAAGCATCGCGATCTGTGGGCGTTAAAATCCGAACATGGCAATCCTTTTCAATAGGGGTCATGAGATCGATAATTTTGGCATTGTCAATTTTTAGCGCGATCGCTTCTTTGACTGGAAACTTTTTGACTACTTCCAAGCCGACAACACCGGATGGGAAGGCCTGATGCGATCCATCAGAAAAGGTCACCTCAATTTTTTTCATGGAATATATAAGAAGTCGTCATGGCAAAAGATGTAACCAAATATATATGAGCAGTTCTGGATTGGCAAGGAGGTTTTTAAGAAATTATTGAGTAAAAGAAAAAAGGAAGAATCGATTGGATTGCGCTGCCATTTGCGTAGCAAATGGCAGCGCCACTTAGGCGCGGAGAGGATTGAACTCACGACCCCTACTACGTCAAAGTAGTGCTCTACCACTGAGCTACGCGCCTATAAATCGTCATATCTTTTTTTAAGAAAAATCCTATGGGATGTCAACAGCTACTCCCACTCAATCGTACTGGGTGGCTTGGAAGAAATGTCGTAGACAACACGATTGACGCCGGAGACCTCATTAATGATGCGGTTTGAAATACGGGCGAGAAGTTCTCGCGGGAGATCGACCCAGTCGGCGGTCATGCCATCTTCGCTACAAACTGCGCGAACCGCGATGACCTGTTCGTATGTCCGCTCATCCCCCATGACACCGACAGTTTTTACGGGAAGGAGCACGGCAAATGACTGCCAAATTTTATGGTAGAGCCCTGCTTCTTTAACCTCTGAAACCACAATATGATCCGCTTTTTGAAGAGCCGAAAGCCGATCCAAAGTCACCTCGCCAAGGATCCGTACCGCGAGTCCCGGCCCCGGAAACGGCTGCCGCAAAATCAGTTCATCAGACATGCCAAGCTTTTTGCCAAGAACCCTCACCTCATCTTTGAAGAGTTCACGGAGAGGCTCAATCAGTTCAAGATTCATCTTTGCCGGGAGTCCCCCCACATTATGATGCGTTTTGATCGTCGCGGAAGGTCCTTTAAAGGATCGTGATTCAATGACATCCGGATAGAGCGTTCCCTGCCCCAGAAATTTTGCTTTGGGAATTTTTCTGGCCTCTTCTTCAAAGACTTCTATAAAGATATGGCCGATTTTTTTTCTTTTCTCTTCGGGATCGGTGACCCCTTTGAGCGCTGTTAAAAATCGCTCACTCGCGTCAACATAACGAAGATCATAGTCATGAAAAAATTCGACAACCTTTTTTCCCTCGTTGAGCCTTAAAAGTCCATTATTGATGAAAATCAGTGTCAACTGATTGGGAATGGCTCGTTTCAGAAGAGAGGCGGTCACCGAGGAATCGACACCCCCGCTGACCCCCAAAATAACATGGTGATCGCCCACCTGTTTTCGAACCGCCTCAATGGAATAGTCGATGAACGATTGCATCGTCCAAGAGGGGCTTAAGTTACAAATCAGGAACAAAAAGTTTGAAAGGATCCTTTTCCCCTCTGGCGTATGAACCACTTCTGGATGAAACTGAAGCGCATAAAATTTTCTCGATTCATCCTGACAGGCGGCAACCTTCGAATTCTCCGAGGCTGCAACACGGCTAAAATTTTTTGGCAGATCTTCAATCCGATCGCCGTGGCTCATCCAAACTCTCAGCTTTTCTCTGGCTTTAAAGCCAGAGAAAAGCTCAGATGAAGCCAATAGTTCAATCGTTGCGCACCCATATTCTCGTGTCTCTGCTTTTACGACCTTTCCACCGAGAACCTTTGTCATCAGCTGCATCCCATAACAAATGCCTAAGATGGGAATGCCGAGATCAAATACTTTTGGATCAATAGAATACGCATCTGGAGACAACACCGATGCAGGTCCCCCTGAAAGAATCACCCCCGCTGGCCGGAATGAAACGATCTCTTCTAATTTCAATGAATAGGGATGAATCTCACAGTAGACATGACATTCACGGATCCGACGCGCAATCAGTTGTGTATATTGTGAACCAAAATCGAGAATCAGAATTCGATCACTCGTTTCTACAGTGGAACGCATTTAGGTCGACCGGTAATTGGGGGCTTCTTTGGTAATAATCACATCGTGCACATGACTCTCTCTCAGACCCTGAGAGGTAATCCGGATAAATTTAGCCCGCTCATGAAGCTCTGCAATCGTTCTACAGCCAACATATCCCATGCCGGCCCGAATCCCGCCGAGAAGCTGATAGATGGAGGTCGAAAGGGGCCCCTTGTGTGGAACCATCCCCTCAATTCCTTCAGGGACAAATTTTTCAAGCGACTCCACCTCCGCTTGCGCATAACGATCGCCACTCCCCTGCTTCATCGCTTCGAGCGATCCCATGCCGCGATAGCTCTTAAAGGTTCTCCCCTGATAGAGAATGGTCTCTCCAGGACTTTCATCTGTCCCCGCAAAAAGACTTCCAAGCATCACACAATCGGCGCCGGCCGCAAGCGCTTTGATAATATCACCTGAATATTTGATCCCGCCGTCAGAAATAAGCGGCACACCATATTTCCGGGCAACGCGCACACAATCAAAAATCGCGCTCATCTGCGGAACGCCAATGCCGGCAACCATGCGTGTGGTGCAAATAGAGCCTGCGCCGACCCCTATTTTCACAGCGTCCGCCCCGGCCTGAATCAATTTTTCCACCCCTTCCCCTGTTGCAACATTCCCGGCAATAAGGGTTACATTTTTAAAATTCCTTTTTGTGTCGCGAACCGCCTCAAGCACATTTTTGGAATGACCATGCGCGGTATCAATAACGATGACATCAACTTGACTTTTGAGCAGACATTCCACCCGGCGCTCCCGATCGGCTGAAATACCGACCGCCGCGGCAACGAAAAGACGTCCGAATTTATCCTTCGATGAATGGGGGTAGTTTATCGATTTTTCGATGTCTTTAATCGTAATGAGCCCTTTTAGAAATCCCTTTTCATCGACTACCGGAAGTTTTTCAATTCGATGACGATGAAGAATCGCTTTGGCCTGCTCAAGCGTCGTCCCTTCGGGGGCCGTCACCAGATTTTCTTTCGTCATGACATCGTCAATTTTGAGATCAAGATTTTGTTCGAACCTGAGATCCCGGTTTGTCAGAATCCCGCTCAAACGTCCTTCTCGTGTAATCGGAACTCCTGAAATCTTATATTGCCTCATGACTTCCAGGGCATCCGAGATCTTCTGATCTGGAGACATGGTGACCGGATCCAAAATCATGCCGCTTTCTGACTTCTTCACCTTCTCAACTTCAAACGCCTGTTTTTCAGGGCTAAGATTCTTATGAATGACCCCCATTCCCCCCTCGCGCGCCATCGCAATCGCCGTCTTGGATTCTGTCACTGTATCCATCGCCGCTGAAATGAGAGGCATGTTCAAGCTGATATCCGCTGTGAGACGTGTCTTTAAAATGACCTCGCGCGGAACAATATGCGATTCTTGCGGAACCAACAAAAGATCGTCGAATGTGAACCCTTCGGTAAATGATTCTGTCATAGCGGACATACCTGATAAAATAAGGTATTTAAGCGCGTGAATTTACTCTTGAATTTTGGGTTTGTCAACCCATCCATTCCCCTAATAGACTGTGTGGAAAGGCCTTCGTCAGTTTGATCAAAATAAATTTCCCCAAAAGTCTTGAACTCCCTCTAAAATGGACAATTTTATTCGTATCGGTTCTTCCCTGGAGTCCTTCTTCTGATTCTTTTTCAACCAAAACCTCAACCATTTCTCCCACTTTGGATTCGTTGATTTCAAGAGAGATTTCGTCCTGAAGTTTTTGAAGGCGATGGAGTCTTCTCTCTTTTTCTTCCCGGGGCACATCGTCTTCATACTCACTCGCCTGGGTCCCTGTGCGGGGGGAATAGACAAAAGAAAAAATAGAATCAAAGCGAATATCTTTCAGGAGTTCGAGCGTATCTTCAAATGCCTCTTCAGATTCCCCTGGAAAACCGACAATAACATCTGTGGATACGGCAATGCCGGGGACAGCTTCCCGTAATTTTTGAATGCGTGATCGGTAGCGCTCAACGGCATACCACCGTCGCATTCTTTTTAATATTTCATTATTTCCAGCCTGCACGGGGAGGTGAAGATGCCTGCAAAGATTTCTAAGATCGACATAGCAGGCAATCATTCCGTCGCAAAAATCGGAGGGATGCGGGCTTGTGAAACGAATGCGCTTTAAGTTGGGAATTTGAGACACCATCCGAAGCAGCGCCGGGAAATCGTGCTTTTCATATAAGTACGAGTTCACATTCTGTCCGAGAAGCATCACCTCGCGCGCCCCCATGGAAACCATCCTCTCAATCTCTTGCACGATTTCTCCTGGATGCCGGCTCTTCTCCCGTCCCCTCGTGAATGGAACAATACAGAATGAACAAAATTTATCGCACCCTTTGATAATGGTTACAAATGCGGAGACCGGGCTCTTGGCTGGTTGAAGATATGACAGAGAAAATTTAGGCTCCGTATCCCAGGCTGTCAGCGCAACACGCTCGCGTGTGCGGCTTACCCTCTCTAAAATAGCAGGAAGCTGGTCGATCTGATCAACCCCAAAAACAAAATCAAGATGCGGCAGACGTTTTAAAAGTCCCTCACCCTCTTCCTGAGCCACACACCCCCCTACCCCGATCATTAAATTTTTATTTTTCTTCTTCTGGCTTTTGAGGCGCCCCAAATCGCTCAGGAATTTATGCTTTGCCTTCTCACGAACGGTGCAGGTATTAAAAAGAATCAGATCTGCTGCTTCTTCGTTTTCCGTTTCTAAAAAATTGAGCGGCTTAAGAAGCCGCATGATCCGGTCAGAATCGTAGACATTCATCTGACAGCCGTAGGTTTTAAGATAATATTTCATCAAAGAATAATAGTGTCATGCTGAGGGCAAAGCCCGAAGCATCTCCCGTCTTATTTCTTTATTAAACTTACAGGTAACCGTCAAATAATAAGGTTGACGAATCAGCTATCGGCTTTTTACTTTTTTCAAAATCTCTTGTCTCTCAAATTCGCTGGCGGTTTCGTCTTCGTCAAATTCGATCTTCATTTCGCGCAGAGATTTTTTGAAACTCTCTTCGCTCGAAAGGTCCCGCTTGATCATTTCCAGATATTCTTCGGGATAACGCCTTGTGATCTCACGAATATAGTAATTGAGCCTGTCTTCCCGCATCGGCGCATGTCTTTCCGTTCCCTTCCCCCAATGCGCAATGTAGTGGAATCTGCAGAAATTTTCGGTAGTCGCTTCGCTTCGGCATTTTTTTTCTTCACACCGCTTCTTTACCGTTTTCATAGTCCCCCCTTGATGACTCTATTATTCTTTTCGGCAAAGATTAAAAAAAGATTAAGTTATGCGAGATTCCTCGCGCTTCGCTCTCGGAATGACAGCCGATCGTAATCGTGCGGCTCTGAAGGTCCTTCCACTGGAAATGAATTTCAAAAATATTCTCCGGCAAAACGTCCCTCGCCTTTTCAAACCATTCAACAACCACAATTGAATTTTTATCAAAACACCGTTCCAATCCCAACGAATAAGCATCCGCGCTCTTTTCCAGACGATAAAAGTCAATATGATAGAGCATGAATTTTTCACACGGATATTCATGAACCCAGGTGAAGGTGGGACTTGATACCGCATACCCTTCTTTCAGATGAAGTCCGGAAGCCAACCCCTGTACAAAGGTGGTTTTCCCCGCTCCAAGATCCCCCTGAAGCCCAATCACATCCCCCCCTTGTAGCAGTTTTGCAACACCCTCTGCGATCTGTTTTGTATGCCTCTCTGAATTCGATTCAAGTGTCTTAAAATTCATTCGGCTTTCTTAACAATTTAAAAAGAAATTGACAAGATCGCGTAAGCTTGAGTAATGTTTGACGATTATATGGCATTTTAAGGTATGAACTTTCAATCTATGGATCTTTTTACAAAATGTCGTGATTTTAACCGGGTAAAGCTTCTTCAGGAGTCCGGCCTCTATCCCTACTTTCGAGTCATTGAAAATAGCGAAGGGGGGACGGTTCGCATTGATGGTCAAAAAAAGGTCATGGCAGGCTCCAATAACTATTTAGGGCTGACTCAACATCCGAAGGTGAAAGAAGCGGCCAAATATGCGCTGGAAAAATATGGAACCGGCTGCTCAGGTTCCCGGTTTTTGAATGGAACGATCGATTTACATACGCAGCTTGAGGAAAAACTTGCGCGCTTTCTGAACAAAGAGGAGGCTGTTCTCTATAGCACGGGATTTCAGGCCAATCTCGGCACCATCTCATGTCTGGCAGGCCCAGGCGATATTATTTTTTCAGACGCTGATAATCATGCAAGTATTATCGAGGGAACCCGACTTTCGGAGGGGAAAACAGTTGTCTACGAACATAATAATATGGAAGATCTCGAACGCCTGCTAAAGATTCATGAATCGGCTTCAGGAAAACTGATTGTGACCGATGGTGTTTTCTCTATGACGGGAGACATTGTCAGGCTCGACCGTCTTGTCGCGTTGGCAAAAAAATATGGGAGCCGGGTGATGGTGGATGATGCCCATAGCATTGGGGTATTGGGCCGCCAGGGGCGTGGGACGGCGGATCATTTTGAACTCACAAATGATGTCGAAATCGTTATGGGAACCTTTAGCAAGTCATTTGCGTCTCTTGGCGGGTTCATTGCCGCCTCAAAAGAGGTGATTCATTATATTCGTCATACGTCCCGGGCATTTATTTTTAGCGCTTCCATGCCCCCTTCCGCTGTTGCGGCTGTCATAGCGGTGCTCGATTTGATTGAGGCTGAAGACGAGCATGTCGATCGCTTGTGGCGCAATACCCGAAAAATGAAAAAGGGATTTGATGAGATGGGGTACGACACACGCCCATCGGAAACCCCTATTATTCCCTTGAATATCGGCGATGATTTAAGGACTTTCTTTTTTGCAAAAGCGATCTACGATGCTGGCGTCTTCTCAAATCCGGTCGTAGCCCCCGGCACGCCGCCGGGAAAAGGATTGGTGAGAACAAGCTACATGTCGACCCACACCGATGACGAGCTCAACTTTATTCTGGAGACATTTTACAACGTCGGCCGGACCTGCGAGATTATTCGCTAAGGAAAAAAGCCGAATCCTTCCTAAAAAAAAAGACCAAATTTTGCGCTGCGTTAGGGCCCTGGATTTCCACGACCGCCCCCGACAGAAATACCGAAACGATCATCTGCTGCTTTTCCCAAAATTGACACATCGGCATTTCCTGCGTTGATCGATAATGCTAAACTTGCACCCCCATAGATGATATAAGTTGCGCCAGCATCGACGCCACCCCCATCATCATTGTAATACGCGCCTATAAGGAGGTCGTGAAAGCCATCGTCGTTGACATCGCCAGCTACCATAGCAGCATTGCCAAGGGTATCCCCATTTACTCTTCCTGTAATTGTAATATCTTGTTCTGAACTTTCTGTATCAAACGTCCGATCTGGAAATAAACGCCCATAAAGAACATACGCTGCGCCAGCTGTTAAATCACCACCATTATATGCACCTATGATCATATCATCGAAGCCATCCCCATTTATATCACCCGTACCAGATACGACAGCTCCTAAACCATCCAACTGTGCCTCCCCCAAGATTGTGAGATTAACCCCTGCACCATTCAAACTATAGGTGGAAGACAAACTAGTGCTTCCAAAAAGGACATAGGCTGCCCCCTCATTATTTGATCCACCATCGTCATTTAACCTAGCGCCGAAGATCATGTCATCAAGACCATCACTGTTTACATCACCTACGCTCCCTGCAGCCAACCCCAATGAATCAAGTGCCGCTTTCCCTAATATTGTTACGTTAACACCCCCGCCATTCAAGTCGTACGTTTGAGACAAAGAAGCGCTTCCATAAAGAATATAGACCGCACCAGCGTTATTTGCCCCAGGACCATCGTTATTGTTATAGGCTCCCATAATGACGTCATCAAAACCATCTCCATTGATATCACCCGCGCATCTGGTATCCCGTCCAAAGTTATCAGTGTCAGCCTTTCCCAATATAGTGATATCAACACCACCACTATTCATTGCAATGTCTGATGCTAAGTTCGGATTGCCGTAAAGAATATATGCTGCACCAGCATCATTACCCGGTCCGTCATCATTGGCATGTGCCCCCATAATAACATCATCAAAGCCGTCCGCATTAATATCACCTGCACTCCCAAGGGAAATACCGAGTACATCACCAGTTGCCTTTCCTAGTAGCGTTACATTAACGCCAGAACCGTTCAATTGATAGGTAGATGAAAAAGATGGTGTTCCATAGAGAAGATATACGGCCCCTGCATCATTAGCCCCTGGACCATCATTGTTGCGATGTGCCCCCATTGCCATATCATGAATTCCATCGCCATTAAAATCGGAGCCGACAGTTTTTCCAGGGGAATCGACAAGGGGGGCGATCAAATCTGAATTGTAAAAGGCCATAGCAGAAAACAGAAAGCAGAAAGCAGAAAAACTAAAGACAACGAAACCGATATTTTTTAACATACTCAAATATGTTTCAAATACTAGGGATGATATTGGAATTAGGTACACACTCCAAAGAAAAAATCAACAATAACAATCTTCTCAAGAATTGATGATGTGGGTTGGTACCCTCTTTTTTTCTCGCCTATTCTTAGTGAGTTGTGCTACAGCTCAAATTTAAGGAGGTACCTTGTTATGAAAAAACTTTTTTTCGATTCTTATATCTGGGGATTGATCTTAATATTTCTATCCGTCATTCCTGGATGGGCAGAGGCAGGTCATCTTGAACATGCCCTTTTTTGTGAACGGGAATATAACCTCGAAAAAGCGCTACACACGATCAATGAAGTGCTTGGAAAATCAGGGGCTAAGGTCAAACTTGTCGGCGGACATGAGATTACCGTAGGAACAATTTCCTCTCCGGCAGTTGCCTTTAATGATGGAAAATACACGGTCTGTGTAACGATTACCGGCGCTAAAGATTGAAAAAAAGCTTCTCCATCCCTGATGGAATCATCTCAATAATGTCAGAGGCGAGCAGGCCGCGGCTGGCATGATGTGCTTCAACCCAATCATCTGCCAATTGTCCATGTAAAAAAACGGCTGATGAGACGGCATCATACGGCTCCATCCCCTGCCCTATAAAGGCCGTAATCATTCCGGTTAAAACATCCCCCATACCTGCGGTTGCCATGGCGGGATTTCCGGTAGCATTGATACTGATCTCCCCTTTTGGACTGGCAATGACTGTGTTTGCCCCCTTGAGCGCGATAAATACCCCATATTTTTTTGCAAAAGAAGTTGCGTGCTCCAAACGATTCTCTTGAACCTCCCGGGATGTTTTTTTCATAAGCCTCGCCATTTCACCCGGATGCGGCGTGAGAATTAAAGACGATTTTGCCTTTTTCAGCCATTCAAGATGCTTTGAAACAATCGTCAGCGCATCGGCATCTAAAATGACAGGGGCTTCTGAAGAATGGATGACCCATTTAACCAGATTCTCTGAAGTCTTTGAAAAGCCTATTCCGGGACCGATCGCAATGGCATCCACATCTCCAAGAACTTTTTTAAAATCGCTCTCTTTTTTTGGAACTTCATCTACAAATGCCTCTTTCACCTGGGAAAAAATAAGTTTTATATATTTGCGATCAGTGAAAAGCGTTAGAAGTCCCGCGCCAGAACGAAAGGCGGCTTTTGCCGAGATCGCGGCAGCCCCGATTTTCCCTGGGCTTCCAGCGATCATTAAAAGATGCCCCGCCCCCCCCTTATGCATCGATTTGAGACGCTTGGGAAGTTTTCCTCTAAAATCTTTCGCCTCTGGCAAAGACAGGGATGAATCGGTAGAATCGAGAAGATCTTTCGGAAAGCCGATGTTTTCAATATAAAGTTTTCCAACGTGGTTCTGCCCCGGGAAAAGAAAAAGACCGGTCTTTGGAAGCCCAAAGGTGACCGTGTGAGTCGCATGAACCGCAGCTCCTTGTTTTTTCCCTGAATCTCCGTCGATTCCCGAAGGGATATCTATCGATATCACCTCTTTGGAAGAATGATTGATGGCACGAATAACTTCAATATAGGGAGATCTCAATGTGGAATGAATACCTGTTCCAAAGAGGGCATCTATAATGATGTCACATGTTTTTACGGCTCGCCTGAAGATCGCCGGTTCGTATCGAAAAAAAACGTCCCCCAGCTCTTTTAGGCGCTCATAATTGAGGAGGGCTTCTTCTTTTAGCTCCGCTTCTTTATCGATGAGACAGACAGCCATCACACATCCCTTTTCTTTTAAAAGCCTCCCCGCCACAAATCCGTCACCAGCGTTATTCCCACGTCCTGCCACAATGAAGACCTTTTTCTTTGAAAGATCGGGGTAAAGGCGCTCCATTGTCCGAACAACAGCGGTCCCCGCGTTTTCCATAAGCTTTGAGCGCGAAATAAAAAAATCTCTCACCGCCCGTTCATCTATTTTTTGCATTTCAGAGCTTGTTACAATCTTCATTTTTCTAAAATGACAGAGGCGATGGCGGTCTCTTCTTCGTCAGACAAAGAGAGATGCATTTTTCTAACCCCTTTTTTCTTGGCCATCCCTAACGTTCTTCCTTTCAAATGAAGTATCGGCGCCCCCGATTTTTTGACCCCTACTTCAATTTCAGAGAGCCTGATACCGTTCGATATCCCGGTTCCCATCGCCTTGAGCAATGCCTCTTTGGCCGCAAACCGGGATGCGAAATGAAGGAACGCATTTTTTCTTTTTTGGCAATAGTCAATCTCTTGTCGCGTATAAATTTTTTTTAAAAAATGCTCCCCCCATTTTTTGATCATCCCTTGAACGCGCTTCACAGAAACAATATCAATTCCGTGCCCAAGAATCATCCGATTACCTCATGAGACTGACCATTTCACGCACAGCCTGTTCAAGCCCCGCCAAAACGGCACGACAAATAATGGAGTGACCAATGTTAAATTCATAAATATCTGGATGTTTTGCGAGCGGAAGAATGTTTTGATAGTCGAGACCATGCCCCGCATTGCAAATGAGATTGAGTTCTTTCGCAAACTGAATCGATTTTAAAATTTTCACAAGCTCTTCCTTCTGATCATGCGGTTTTGCATTACAATATTTCCCTGTGTGAATCTCAACCATCTGAGCGCCGACCTTCTTCGACGCCTCAATCTGGTGAAAATCCGGCTCTACAAACAAAGAAACAGCTATCGCCTTCTCATTCAATCGCTGAATGGCTGATTTGATCTGATTTTCACCAGAGATCACATGAAGCCCCCCTTCCGTGGTAAGCTCTTCCCTTCGTTCAGGGACAAAACAGACGGTATCGGGTTGTAAGTTTGAGGCAATTCCAATCATCTCCTCTGTCACCGCCATCTCAAGATTGAGTTTCGTCTGAATCGTCTCCCGAAGGAGCTTAACGTCACGATCGCAAATGTGTCTTCTGTCTTCCCGAAGATGGACGGTAATGCCGTCCGCCCCGGAAAGCTCACAGATCGCCGCTGCCTGAACCGGCTCGGGAAATTTTGTCCCCCGAAGCTGTCTCAGAGTGGCAATATGATCAATATTGACCCCCAATTTTGGCATTTAGGAAAGCTCCCCCCTTAAACTTTCAGCCAGATCATAGGCAAACTTTTCAATCTCCATTTCATTTTCCCCTTCGATCATCACCCTTGCGAGATTTTCAGTTCCCGAATAACGAACCAAAAGGCGCCCCCTTCCTGAAAGACATTTTTCGATCTCTTTCATTTTTGCCGATGTATTCGCGAGCGTTTCAAACGGTTTTTTTTCTTTAACCTTCACATTGAGAAGAATTTGCGGAATTTTTTGAACCACCTTTGATAACTCAGACAAAGATCTCTGTTTTTCCTGGATAATAGAAACCAGATGAAGTGCGGAAAGAATCCCATCGCCCGTCGTACTGTCATCGAGAAAGATCAGATGGCCGCTCTGCTCACCGCCAAAGTTATAGTGGCGCTTTCTCATTTCTTCTACGACGAAGCGATCCCCCACTTCTGTCCGGATCAGCCGGATATTCCCCTCCTTTAACGCGCGCTCCAACCCCAAATTACTCATCTGGGTTGACACAACCGTTTCTTTTGAAAGCTTTTTCTTCTCGTAAAGCGAAAATGCCAAAATCGCCATCAAATAATCTCCGTCCCGAAGGATCCCTTTTTCATCTACGGCAATAATCCGGTCAGCATCCCCATCCCAAGCAATCCCCAGATCGGCCCCTGTTTCAAGAACCCGCCTGGAGAGCTTTTCCGGCGCCGTTGATCCACATTGGTCATTAATATTCATTCCATTCGGCTCAGCAAAAATCACCTCGGGAGCCCCCCCCAGTTCTTCAAAAACAGCAGGACCCACCTCATAAGCCGCTCCATGCGCGCAATCGAGAATAATTTTGAGCCCCTTTAAGGTGAGATGTTTCGGGAAACTGTTTTTTAAAAATTCGATGTAACGCCCCGCTGAATCTTTTATCAACTTTATTTTTTTAACTTCACGGGGAGACTCGTATGCAAATGAGGCGCTCTCAACAAACGTCTCAATTTTATTCTCCCACTCATCGGAAATTTTAAATCCATCTGATGAAAAAATTTTCACGCCGTTGTCACGATAGAGGTTGTGAGAAGCTGAAATCACAATGCCCGCATGCGCGCGCTGCGCTGTCGTTATAAAAGCAATTCCGGGGGTTGGAAGTTCGCCCACAAGATAAACCCCGCCCCCCTGTGAGCAGATACCGGCCGCCAGCGCGTCTTCAATCATCGGTCCCGAAATTCGGGTATCGCGCCCAATGACGATTCGGATATCGTCACCGGGATAGACTTCCTTTAGAAGGATCGCCAGCGCCTGACCCACCCGGATTAAAACCTCCGGAACCATCGGATGCAGATTGGCAATCCCCCGAATACCATCGGTGCCGAACAAACGTTTTGATTGCGTCATATTTCCTCTATTTCTTATTTTTATTCTTAAAAGGGGTTAACGGTTTGCTGGATGGCTCGGAAACCCTTTCAAGCCTTGGGTAGAGGGTTGCCGGGCTAATACTTAAAACAATGATTTCTCTTGGAAAATTGAGCTCCCGCGGATTAATCCGGATAATCGAGAGCCCCGTCTGCGCGTTTGTTAAATTAACCCGGTATATATAATCCTGCCCGGAAACAAAACCGATAGCTGTTTTTGAGCCTGAAAGAACCAGTTCAAATTCATAGGGAAGCTCATTTGCAATAATCGTCTTTTCCGGGAGGGAATACTCGATCTTAATTCGTTTCGAGATTTGAACCGACTCCCCGGCAACGAGAATAAAAAGGGTGAGCGCAATAATTGCGGCAATTATTTTTAGGGAAAAATTCTGAATGAAGGCCTTGATGAAAAAAGACTTCACTGATCTCATGTGGAATCTCATGCGGCTGCCACCTTTGCCTTACGTTCGAGAAGCCCGAGAATCAGAGCCCGCAAATCTGCCTGGTCGGTCCCTTTCATGACCTTGCCTTCCACGATGAGCGACACCTCTGCCGTCTCTTCAGAAACCACAATAATCAGGGCGTCTGTCTGTTCCGAAAGCCCCAATGCCGCGCGATGCCTGGAACCATATTGTTTGGGTATATTTGCCGATTGAGAAACAGGAAGAAAGCATCCCGCCGCCGTAATCCTCCCCCCCTGAATAATTGCCGCTCCGTCATGAAGCGGGCCATATGGCAGGAAAATAGTGATTAAAAGATCGTGATCAACCTTGGCATCGAGACTGACCCCCTCTTCAATGAAATTGCGGAGCCCTGTTTCTCTTTCAATCGCAATAATCGCCCCCACCCGTTTTTGAGTCATGAGAAAGGCAGCTCTCAGCACCTCATCGATCACATGGATATCTTCCATCTTTCTCATCCCGGAAAAGAATGGATTACGGCCAAAATGCGCCAGCGCCCGGCGGATATCATCCTGGAAAATAATGATCAGAATAATCACCAAAGGGCTAAGAATTTCTTTGAGCAGAATGTAGAGTGTGTAGAATCCCAAATGCTTCGCGAGCAAAAACATCGCGATCACAATTCCAAAACCGGTCAATATCTGAATCGCCCGGGTTCCCTTAATGACAAGAAGAATACGATAGATCAGATAATAAATAATCAAAAAATCAAAAACATCCTGCCATCGGATGTATTGAATCAGGGAGGAAAAATATCCGGTCATGATTCAATCCTTATTTCAGGACCTCTCATGACAGCATCACAGAACTTGAGCGCTTTTTTTGTCTCCAAAACATCGTGAACCCTAAAAAACCGAACCCCCTGAAGATAGCTCAAGATAGCGGAAGCCAAACTCCCGCTCAGCCGATCCCCGGGTCCCAAATCGTTAAGAAGATGCCCAATGAAAGATTTCCGGGAGGTTCCGATGAGCAGCGGCAAACTGAAATTCAGAAAAGTTTTAAGCGACCGAAGGATCTCTAAGTTATGAAGAACTGTTTTTCCAAAGCCAATGCCCGGATCAAGGATCAAACGTTCGGATCCAATCCCATTACGCTCTGCGAATGCGATTTTTTTTTTAAAAAAATCGCAGATTTCCTGAATAACATTTTGGTAGACTGGGTGCTCCTGCATCTCTTTGGGGGTCCCCTGAATATGCGTTAACACGTATCGAACGTGAGAGCCGGAAATGACTTCGACCATTGCCGGATCCATTGTCAAACCACTGATATCATTTACAACGTCTGCCCCCGCATCAATCGCGGCCTTTGCCACCACCGATTTTGTCGTATCGATCGAAATAGGAACCGGAATCCTCGGCGCCAGATATTCAATCACTGGAATCACGCGGCCGCATTCATCCTCCGCGGAAATCCTTTCAGACCCCGGACGGGTCGATTCTCCTCCTATGTCGATCATGTCGGCCCCTTCGTCGATCAGCTGATAGGCCCGATCAATCGCTTTGCTTTTCTCGAAAAACCTCCCGCCATCGTAGAATGAATCGGGCGTCACATTCAGAATCCCAACGATTTCGTAGCTTAACTTGTTCTTCAATTTGATTCTTCTGGCTGATTCTTCTCAAGCTGATTCTTCTCATTACCCCCATTTTGAGGTCTTGCCGCTTTAAACTTCTTTGGAATCACTTTCCCGGAGGCAATCATCTGAACCTCATTCCCATCGAGGGTTTCATACTCAAGAAGCGCATTGGCGAGGTTGTGAAGAATATTCGTTTTTTCAGTTAAAATCTTTTTGGCGCGGTCATAGTTTTTCTGAATAATATTTCTGATCTCCTGATCAATGAGAATGGCTACCTGTTCACTATAATTTTTATGTGTCCCCAGTTCTTTCCCCAAAAAGATCTGCTCCTCTTTTTTTCCGACGGTCATCGGCCCGATCTTCTCACTCATCCCCCATTCACACACCATCTTTCGCGCCAGTTCTGTCGCCTGTTCAAAATCGTTGGCCGCCCCTGAACTCAAATGCCCGAGAATAATCTCTTCCGCAATTCGTCCCCCCATCATCACAGAGATTTTATTCTCCGCGAATTCCTTTGTCATCGTATAACGATCATCCTGCGGAAGCATTTGTGTGAGCCCCAGCGAGTGTCCCCGGGGTATAATCGTAACCTTATGAACCGGATCAGTCCCTGTAATAGAAGAGGCAACGAGCGCATGCCCTCCTTCGTGATAGGCTGTATTTCGCTTATCCTCTTCGGTCATGATCAGGCTTCGCCGCTCGGTCCCCATCATGACCTTATCTTTGGCCGCCTCAAAATGATCCTGAAGAATAAATTCGCCCCCCTGTCGGGCTGCCAGGAGCGCAGCCTCATTGACAAGATTTGAAAGATCAGCCCCCGAAAAACCGGGTGTCCCGCGGGCGATCAGCTTTAAATCGACGTCTGGCGCCAACGGCATTTTTTTAGAGTGAACCCGAAGAATGCCTTCGCGTCCACCCACATCTGGAATCTGAACGATAACACGCCTGTCAAAACGGCCCGGACGAAGAAGCGCGGGATCAAGAACATCCGGACGGTTTGTGGCGGCAATGAGAATCACCCCTTCGTTCGATTCAAATCCATCCATTTCAACCAAAAGCTGGTTGAGCGTTTGCTCACGCTCATCGTGACCCCCGCCAAGCCCTGCCCCGCGATATCTTCCGACGGCGTCAATTTCATCAATGAAGATAATACAGGGAGCATGCTTTTTCCCCTGTTCAAAAAGATCACGCACACGGGATGCTCCTACCCCCACAAACATTTCGACAAAATCCGAACCACTGATGCTGTAAAAAGGAACCCCTGCCTCGCCCGCAATCGCCCGGGCAAGCAGTGTTTTTCCCGTCCCCGGATGCCCCATGAGCAAAACCCCTTTGGGAATCCGCCCCCCCAGCTTTGTAAATTTTTTCGGATCCTTTAAAAAGTCGATAATCTCTTCAAGCTCTGCTTTGGCTTCATCAACGCCCGCGACATCTTTAAAAGTCACCTTTTGATGATGTTCTGTAAGCAGCTTTGCGCGGCTTTTTCCAAAAGACATCGCCTTCCCCCGCCCCCCCTGATTTTGTCTCCGGAAAAAAATCATGAGGGCGATGAGAAGAATCGCAGGCCCCAGCTGCAGAAGAAGGGGCTGCCAGAACGGCGGTTCATCCATCGCATAGTTTGGGATGATGCCGTGGCTTTTCAAAATATTAAAAATCTCATCACCGGTGTTTCCGATGGTCCGGAACTTCTGGCCATTGCGATGTTCAGGTTTGTACTTTCCAAAAATTTCGTTTTTATTGGTAAAGGTAACCTCCGCCACGCGTTTCTTTTCAATATCCTCAATAAATTCGTTAAACTTGATTTCAACATGCGGCGATTCAAGTCGGTAAAAGCGATGAAGAACCCCTAAAAACACCAAAATCATGACGGCCCACAAGGCAATCGTCTTATGCGTTTGTTTCAATTTTCCCTCACGGTTTCAAGAATCGTTCTCAATGCAATGTAACTCTATGATATCATAATCGGATTATTTGCAGCAATACTATAACCATTACTTTCTTTCCCATTCCACACTTTGTTTTAAACGCTTCGCCACAATCCCTTCTGGTAAAATGATCTTTTTATTCGAAACGGCGTTAAAAAACAACTTCCTGTTTTCTTCGATATGCCGGCCTGAATAATTTCTCCGGGGAGAAAACCGGTCTAACACTCTTTTAATGATCCGCCGCTGCAGAGCCACATCTAAATTTTTAAAATCACCGATCCGAATAGAAGCGCCCCCTTTTTGCCAATGAATATGGCGCATCCCCCATTCTTTTTCAATAGCCTTCAGGAATAGATTTTCCGAAGACAAAACCCCCATCATGCGCGGCAATGATTTAAATAAATTCCATTGGAACTCTTTTTTAAGAAACGGGATAAGCCTGTGCCGAACCCGATTTCTCAATATATGATGGGAGTCGTTTGTTTCGTCCAGACAATAATGAATGTTTTGTAATTGTAAATAATTGAGAATCTCCTGCTTTGTCACCGTGAGCAACGGGCGAACCAAAGCTCCATTCTTCGGTTGCATCCCGGAAAGACCGGACAAACCGCTCCCTTTGATCACATTCACAAAAAAAGTTTCAACCTGGTCGTCCAGATGATGAGCAGTCGCAATCTTTGCGCAAGAAAAAATTGCAGCCTGTTCCTGTAAAAAGCGATACCGCTCACGTCTGGCAACTTCTTCGAGTGAGAGCTTTTCTATCTTTTGCATCTCTTGACAATTGGATTCAGAGAAAACAAAATCAATGCCCAATCTCTCAGCCGCGATTCTTACAAAATCCTTTTCCCGATCCGCTGCGTTCCTCAGCCGATGATTAAAATATGCCACCCTCAGTTCCCAGTTCTCTAACTTTCCCCACTTCGACAGAAGATGCAGCAGACAGATCGAATCAGGTCCCCCTGAAACCGCAATCAGACAGCGATCATTTCGGACAAGCAGCCCCTCCTCCCGAATAAATCTTTTCACCTTCAATTCAAATTTCTTTTTAAAATTCGTTTTCTCTTGCATTCGTTTTTTCACTTTGATAAAGAGGCGCACCGGTTATCAATACCTTGAACAAAAAGGAGTGTCAAAATGAGGAAACAGATCTTTATTCTCACTTTATTTTCGGCGATGGGGCTCGTCGTGATTGCGGCAAACGTTCGATCGGAAGACGTCGACTCCTATTTACACGATTTTTTTAAAAATCCAAAGCAATACATCAATCAAAAACCAAAAGCCGATTATTCACAGGCCAGAGATTTTGAAAAACAGAAAGGATATTTCCAAAAACTGGTGAGAAAACAACGTGAGGAAAGACAAAAAGATCCGTCTCTTAAAACCCCGCGGGATATCATTATAGATCGCGCAGAATTGAAGATGGAGCCAGGAGAAAAGCGCGCTTATTTTGACAACGATCGCGCGGAACTGATTTTGGGGAAGAATTTTGAAAACAACTTGTTTAAGCTTCATGAGGATGAGAAAGGACAAACCCTTCTTATGGAGGGAATCGCCCAAACCCAAATGGGATGGTCAAACGACTACTGGCCAATCGCGTTCGGATCTCTTTCGATGCGCTATGTTTTCTCACGCTTTTACAATAACTATATGGATGCCTTTAACAGCTATCGACAGCCCCACGCATATCTGGAAGGACGCCGCCAAAATCGAAATAGGCCGTTGCATGCAGATGTTTCAGACGATTGGTCGCCGGCAGAAAAATACGATCTGCTGGTCGGTGATAAACATTTCTCTCTCACCAATGCCTTAAAAAAGGAAGGGTTGGGGTATAGCGATGTCAAAACAAGAGAAGATGCCCAGGGGAATATTGAGATTGTCTCGTTGAAAAAAGATGTCGCTCTCTGGATGGGGAAATGCCATGGCTGGGCTGCCGCCGCAACGGTGGTCCCACGCGTCGATCGTGATCTGACACTTCGCGGGGCAAAGGGGGACTGGGTCCACCTTCATCCGGATGATATCCGGGGCTTGGTGACGCTCAAATGGGCGCAGTCGGATTTTAAAACGTTTTATGTCGGTGGACGCTGCAACAAAAACCTTAAAAAAGGAGAGGTCAAAACAGATCCGGAGACGGGGGCTATCTACGACGATGAGTGTTTTGATGTCAATCCGGCAACCTTTCATGCCGTCATGACAAACCAGGTTGGACTTCGCGAAAGATCGGTTGTCATGGATGCCACCTTCGACGATGAGGTCTGGAACCATCCGATCCGTCATTACGAAATTGCCAGTTTTTTTAACCCGGAAACAAAACAGCAATATAGCAGTGTGAGAGACGCGCTGGCTCCTTATCATTTTTCCGGGGATCCTTTTAAAACATTGCGTGAAACAAAATGGAAAGAGGCGCATCGTTATGCAAAAGAGTGGATCGCCTATAAAAACAGAACCGGCGATGAATTCCGTCCAAAAGAGGTGGTGGGGGTGGTCATGAATGTGACTTACCTTGTTGAAACGCAGCCGACGCATGGAACGCCATACGACGATCAGATGGTTAAAGTAACTTATTATTATGACCTTGAACTGGATGAAGAGGGAAACATGGTGGGGGGGGAGTGGTATACGAATCTTCACCCCGATTTTCTCTGGGGGGTTGTCCCCGATGAAAGACCAACGAATCGGGTGGATAAACTTCTTTCGACACATTACGATGGCTCCGTGAAAAGCCTGATTAAAATCGGCGGAGAAAAGATCGATCCGTCTGACAAAGATACCCCCTTCGAGCTTTCTTCGCTTGAAAACCAGGCCCCTTTGGCAACGGTGATTGAGTATTTGGTTGAGAAAACAAGGTAATGCCTAATATACAAGGGGGCGATATCTTCCCCTTATCTTTTCCCATTATCTTCCTCCTCCTATTCCTAAACATCTCACATGCCGATCTTCCGGCCATCGAATGCAAAGATCTCTGGTTGAAAAACAATCTTACCAAAGGGAAATATCTCTATTCTTTCAATATCCACCCTCACAAAACGGAACGTGGAAATGAAGGGTATGCCCCTTTTTATGAATCGATCTCCCGGCAATCGTGCTTCAAAGAATGGGCTGTTTTTATCTACATGAATGCCGACAACGATCTGACACTTCCCAGCTATACGGATATTGATGAAATGGAAAATATCGGCTCATCGATCTCTGTCGACGTCATTGTCTATCACGACAGCAATGAACATACAGGATCGAGATATCTTCACATCGCAAAAGATCCGAACGTCACCACGGGGACTATTCGTAAAAATAGAAAGCGCCCCAGAGACTTTGTCGATTTTCACGATTTGGATATCCTCTCCCCCATTGCCAAATGGCTTCCTGAAACAGACAGCGGAGATATTTCGACGTTTCAACATTTTCTTGAGTGGGGTCTCACCCACTACCCTTCCAAACATGTCGCAGTCATCGTTTGGAGCCACGGCATGGGGTGGGGGGCGACGTTGGGCGATGAATATGATTTCACAGCCCATCAGACAACAGAAAATATTTTTGATCCCCTAAAATTACTGAACCATCTTTCAAACCTTTCAAAGACACCTCCTCACACCGGAGGAATTTCATTCGATGGCACAAGCGACGACCATTCCATGACGATCCCGCAGCTTAGAAAAGCGCTTGCGAATGTAAGAATGGCCTATCGGGAGGGGAAACCCTTTGATCTTCTGGGATCAGATGCCTGTCTGATGCAGATGCTTGAGGTTGCCTTTGAACTCAAAGATGAAGCCCGATTTATCATTGGATCTCAAGCGGCACAGGCAAATCTGGGGTGGCCATACACCACTATTTTGCGAGAGCTGATCCATCATCCCCTCGGCCGAAAAACAAACGAAACTTTCGGGGAGGGGATCGACGCCGCCTACCAATGGGCCAAAAAAATTCCTGAGCTCTACCAGAAAAGTTATTCGGGTGAGTCGAATTCTTCTCAAGGGGAAAATCCAAAAGCGGTCATGACCACCATAAACAGCGCGGAGCTCAGTTTGGCATTCCCCCATGTCTTAAACGATTTTGGAGATGCCCTCATGAATTTTATGAGAGTTGACCCATTGAGATCCCTCATCGGAAAAACCTTTTCATTCTCAGGTCTTTCACAGGATCTTTATCATTTCACACACCTGATAAACGAATGGCTCAAAGAGGAGCCCCCCACCGCCCCCATCAAGAAAGCAACCCAATCTCTGCGCGACTGGCTGACACGAATCACCGTTTCCCGCGGTGTTTCACAATACTATGATGAGGTGGAGAAAACAGGGGCGGCAAAGACAGTCAGCATCTGGCTTCCGGCATCAAACGAGGAATTCAGGAAACATTTTGGAGAATTTAAGCGGTCACGATTGTATCGGGATGCTTCCTCACCCACCAACCTGGGGGGGTGGGCACGGTTCAATGAATATATTCACAAGTAACAAACGTCATCCTGAGCGTCCCGAACGTAGTGAGGGAACCCGAAGGATCTCGCTTGCCAAAACAAAGATTTCACAGTAAAGCCCCCCTATGCTTCGCCTTTGCCTCATTGCCAGTCTTTTTTTCTTTTCTCAACTGAATGCCGAAGACCGAAACGACTTTGAAAATTAAATTCATGGCTTAAAGAAGCGTCATTCCGAGCGCCATTGTCATCCCAGGCGCCATCGTCATTCCGAGCGCAACGCGCGAGGAATCTCCCAAAAATCTTATACGCACTCCCCGAACAAAAATTCACGGCAGAAACTCCGCTTATTTCAAAAGAAAGCTTGGCAGCTGAATTCGAACAGATAAAGGTCCCTTTCTCCACTTATCTCCTCTCTTTTGGCGGGCGTTGGTTTTCCCATCTTTCCTGGGGGGCGATCAATACCGTTGTGGACAGAAAACGCCGATACTCTCTTAGATTCTATCGCAGGTCATGCTGATAAATGGGGAGAGATCGATGAGGAACTAAAAACAGGAATCAGTAAAAAAGGGGAAATGGACCTCATAAAAAAAAATCCCCGCATTGTTGTAAAATCTCCTTTAGGCCGCGACTTTGAGACTGTTTTAGAAATCCTTCTTAACGGGGGCGCGGATCTGGAAGTCATTCAATATCTAAAACGAGTCGGCTTTGAGGAATCCCCTCTAGTGCTACCACTTCAAATATACCTGAAGCTCAACACCTACTTACCCACCCACTGAATCATCGCGCGCATCAGCCCTTTTCGCATTTGGCGGGTCATTGGATTTAGAGAAAGCACAAGATCGCAGTGATCAGCCGTCAACAGTGCCAGCTGCGTCCCAAAGCGGGAGGTCATCTGATCTTCGACAAGAAGCAACCCATCATTTTCACCGAAATTAAGAAGGGTGTATCTCCCCGAAATCGAAAAAATCGGATTATCACTTATTTTGTCCGGTCCCATTTTGGAGAGAATATAAAAGAGGTGTAAATTCAATAACTGTCTGTCTTCATCCGACAGCTGAATATGGCTCCAGAAGCTCTTGGCGTTTTTCCGTGTCAAGGAATGAAGCCCCTCTTGAACAACCATCCTCAAAGCAGAACCGGAGCGCATCAGAAACTGAAAACGCCATCTTTCCCATAACGAAAGCTTATCCAGCGTTCCCTCCCCTGCTTCGCCCGCTACATAATCGGCAATCGGGCTCCCTCCTATGGAGCCCTGAATCAAAAAAACCGCGCGAACACGATTTTTAATAAAATCCCTCTGTTTCAAAGACATCAGAAAGAGTTCCTGAGCCCCCATACTGTGGCCAATTAAGACCAAATCTTTCTGATCGCCTGGCGCCTGTTCTAAAATAATTTTGTATAAATCTTCGGCGTTCTCTTCAGCCGTCCTGGAGGAAGAGAGATAGATCGGTCGATAAAGATTTGATTCCGGAATTCCCCGGTGGGAGAGCTCTTTAATATTATCATAAAAATATTCAGATAAACCACCTTTGAGAATTTCATTCATAAAACCGGTTACAAAAAAGTAGCGATACTTTTTTGCTTTCTCGATATGGCTTTGATCTGGAAAAAAATGTTTGTTGGTTATCCATGATTCAAATTCGGTTGAGTTTCCGGATGCTGGAAGAAAAGAAGGAGGGAGAAGGATAAGGATGAGAAGAGAAAGATAAAGATTTTTTTTCATGCGCAGCCATTTCCTGCGGAAATGGCTTGCGACTGTTTGCTGCTGAGTTGTCCGCACGCCGCAAGAATATCTCTGCCGCGGCTCTTTCGAACGATCGCGGTCACATTCCGGTCGACAAGATATTTTTGGAATTCAAGAACATCTTCATCCTTGGGACGCCGATACGGTCCCATCGGGTGTTCATTAAATGGAATTAGATTAACCTTGCAGCGGATCCCCTTTATTTTTTCCGCCAATTCTTTTGCATGAGTTTGCGAATCGTTCACACCGCCCAAAAGAACATACTCGAAAGTGAGCCTTCTATTTTTTTTCAACGGATAACTGCGGCAGCTTTCAAGAAGCGCATCTATTGAATAGGTTTTATTGACCGGCATGATTCGGGTTCGGACGTCATCATTCGAGGCATTAAGTGAAATGGCAAGGTTTACTTGAGAATCTTTTCCAAACTGGACAACCTGCGGGATCAGCCCCACCGTTGAGACGGTAATCTTTCTTTGAGAAATATTAAATGCCCACGGTGATTGTAAAATATCAATGGCATCGACGACATTCTCATAATTATCGAATGGTTCCCCCATCCCCATCATGACAATATTTGTCATTCGAAGTCCCAAGATTTTTTGGACCTCTAACACCTGACTTACAATCTCTGAAGGGGTGAGGTTTCTCGTCAGCCCCTGCCTCGCTGTCAGACAAAACCGGCACCCCATGCGGCAGCCGACCTGCGTTGAAATGCACAACGTTTTTCGATTGGATGGGGCTTCAGAAGGAATGTAGACCGATTCAATTGTTTTTTTATCTTTCAGCTCGAATAGAAATTTCTCAGTTCCATCGGATGACGTTTGGCGATGAAGGCAATGGAACGTTCCAATTTCAAATGACTTCTCAAGTTTATCCCGAAATGCTTTAGAAAGATTAGTCATTTGAGAGATGGATCCTGCCTCCTTCTGAAAGACCCACTGCATCATCTGACTGGCCCGAAATGGCTTTTCCCCGCATCCAGAAAGATAATTCTTCAACTTTTCATGAGTAAAATCTTTAAGGTCATTCAGATGAGTCATCCGGCAATTACTTATCACTCATAAATAAAAATTCAATGTTGTTTGTTGTTGGATCAAAAATGCCATACATACGTGTGTGGGTATGACCATCAAATTTCACTTTTACAACAGTGAGCCTTGGATTCCGTGAAAAGCGTTCTGCGTAGAATCTTATAATTCTCTGATGTCCTGCATCTGGTTCGTCTGTTCGAATAACGCCATTTCTTGATCTATCCCCCCGGCTGCTCGCAATTCCAAAATAACCTTTAAATAAGGCTCGGATAACTTGATGGGCGACAGATTTTTTTCCGGCCCCAGAGGCATCCTTAAGCTTTTTAAGAACCCCTTCCGTAAAGCTTACGGTCAAAAACGGACTGCTTGTTCCCCCCGCATCTCTTCGAGGAATTAAAACTTTAATTGAAGCAATTTCATTTGGCGGATAATCCCTGACCAGATTTTCAAATTCCTCATCTGTTCGGATAGGACCAGTCGGTAGAGGCGGCAACGATGCGTTAAGGGTAACAGGAATCGATGAGTGTTCTTGCTCAGAACGGGGAGGCGTTTTCTCAGCGGGTTGACTGACGGTTGATGTTCTTTTTGAAGTTCCTAAAGGAAGACTTCCCGCAGCTTCAAGTTCTTGGATTTTTGCACTGATGGTAGCAAGTTCTTTTTTCAAAACTTTAGAGAGGCCATCTAAAGAGATTCGTTTATCGTCCTCCAAAACAGTTATCCACTCAATGAGTTCTTTAACCCAAGGCTCTTCAGCATTTTCTGGGCTCGAAGCAGGTGTTGTTATAGATAACGGAGAAGGAGCAACATTGGCCATTTCCTCAAGGGGGGGCAAAGAATTGGCATTTATTTCCCCATGTGATGATGCTTCTGATGTCACTTCCTTTCCTTCGCAGTGAGGATTATATAAATCGACAGCTCTCCGTTTACGAACTGCATGACCCTCGGGATAAAATTCCTGGATCAAGTTAAAAATTTCACTCTCACGAATATCTCCTTTTTCGATAAGTGTTAAATAATCTACGAGTAGGAAAATTCTGAGATTTGGATCATTCAAGGCTGTGCGGAGAGAAGCTTCTGTAACTGTTATGCCCCGATCATGCAACAACCCGTTAAAGATTCTTATAACTGTTGGCATCTCTAGGAGAGCCCTGAGATAGGGACGATCAGAATTTCTTTCACTTGCCAGCCGTGCACAAAATTCTAACTCTCTTCTCCATATTTCAAAAAGGATAGGCCAATGAGGCACGTTTTGTTCTGATAGTTTATTGATGAGCGCTTGATTCACCGGATTTCGTCTGCGTATCTGCTCTGAAAAATTTTCGATGTCAATTTCTGTTACTGGTTCCACTGACTTAGCCGCATTTTTTACCGATGGACTTTCAATTGGCTGCTCAGTCGTTGGAGCAGTCAGCGCAATGTCTGGTTGAACTCTTGTTGCAAAGAAATGTTGTCGATATTTCTTCGTGATAGCCTCAGAACTTCTGAAATCATCAGGACTTAATTCCAAATTCTTTTTATTTTTAAAAAACCTAATGAGAGCGGCAACAATATGTGCATATCGATCAATTTTTTTTAATCTTCCCGTTTCAGCCAATGATGAATAAACTTGAGCTGCAGGTCCAGCCCTTCCAAAAATTCTACCCATCTCCACTTGAGACATTTCTAGTAAAATCCGGCCGGCACGAATTGCCTGACCGATTTCTGATCTATTATATTTCTCAAGATCTCGTTTGGCATTCTCAACTAAAGGATCTTCGATATCTGCAGAATGTGTTTCAACAACAGGTGCTTCTTCAACCCCTTTCTCTTCAGGGACATCTGTAGCATCACCTGCGCTCCTCTGCGGTTCAGGGAGAGGTTGCAAAGCGAGGACATCTCTTTCTAATTCAAGAAATCCTTTCACGTTTTCAAGTTCAACATGAAGAGATTCGAGCGCTGTAATTTGTCCTTGAAGTGATGGAGAAGTCTCCTGTCTCTCCCATTCAGTCATCTTTTGTTTAATAATGTCTGAGAGTCTTTCGAGCCACATAAGTTTTTGATCTACGGCAAGATTTTGATTGTTAATGATAGATCTAACCTTCGTTCCGATGTTCTCAATGATTTGTTCTTCATCTTCTTTTCTTGGTGTACTTCCTGATGAAGAGCTTCCGCTCCCTCCTGAAGATTGAGGAGCTATACTGACTGCATTTATTTGGATGGCTGGAGATCCGATGGAATAAACATCATCATAAGGATGAGTGGCTCTGTAGTTCTCTATCGAAAATTGAGAATCGACGCTTTTAATGAAAATTCCTGTGATTTCTTGATCCGCATTTTTTCGAATGATAATAATGATCTTTTTTCCATTTGCTCCAGGATTTAATGAACTTTCTACAACCCGAAAAGATGGAACCTCTTCCAAACATTGAGGTTCTAATTTCCTTGCGGGTCCCCCTTCATCAAAAATGGAAGCTCTTCTATTATAGGCAGGGGTATATGCAGAGGGAACTGCGGAAACTCTCGGATCAAAACGGCTGCCTCCCCCAAATTGAGGGGCTCTCTCATGCCCCCTCTGAATGACCCCCTCTGTTTGAGGGGGCAAAGAACGGTAGTCTTCCAAACGGATAACTTTGAGATTTTTGTCGCCGCTCTCCTTAGGTAAAATCCGCCACTCGCCCAATCTTGGATGAGCCTCGCGGGGACCGATGACTTTTATCCCAGCTCCTACCGCTGCCAAAGCCAAAGCCCCCGATAACCCCATCTGAAGATATTCCGCATCTTTGTAATGCGCGTAACTCTGATATCCCATCATCGGCGCGCCAATAGCAGAGGCCAAAAGCGGCGATATCATGGCGATCATTTTAAAACCGGCGGCCAAAGGCAAAATTTTAAGGGTATTCAATCCCCACTGATTAAAGAAATTTTTAGAAG
>CAYMPL010000005.1:0-47046 GCA_964392415.1 uncultured bacterium
AATCGTGAGACCGGCGAAAGCATAAAGCATTCAGGCCGCCATCCAGATTTCTTACCTGTTTGAAGCCTGCATCACGCAAGATTTTTACGGCTTTGAGACTTCTTTGACCGGAATGACAATAGACGATGAGATTGGCAGAGCGATCGATGCGGTCTATGTGGAATGGCAATTCTTTTAGCGGGATGTGCCTGGCTTTTTTGAGATGCCCCGAGTTCCACTCCTCTTCTTCGCGAACATCTATGAGCAGGAGGTTTTTATTATCTGCCATCTCCTTTATAAGATCTTGCGGAGTAATTTCTGGGACATTGTCCGACTCCGGCGTGACACGGCAAGTTGTCTCGTCATCCTTAAGGCTTGTTCTCACAGGGTGAATGCCGCAGATCGCGCAGCGTTCATTTTTAGCGATTTGCATTTCTCGAAAACTCATTTTGAGCGCATCATAGATAAGAAGTCTGCCCAGTAAAGATTCTCCAATCCCCATAATCCATTTGATTGCTTCGGTAGCCTGGATCATTCCAATGACGCCTGGAAGGATGCCAAAAACTCCGCTTTCAGCACAATTCGAAAAAACGTTCGCGGGGGGGATTTCGTCATAGAGACAACGGTAACAGGGGCCTCTTTCGGCATAAAAAAGAGCGGCTCTTCCTTCAAAACGGTACACAGAACCGTAGACAGTCGGCTTTTTAAGAAACACTCCGGCATCATTGACGAGATAGCGTGTTGGAAAGTTGTCTGTTCCGTCGATAATGATGTCGTATGGTTCCAGGATTTTGAGGGCGTTGCGCGAGGTGAGTCGCTCCGGATAAATTTTGATCTCCATAAATTCATTCATGCGGGAAAGTTTTTCTCGCGCCGCATCAACCTTGAGTTTTCCGATGTCGGAGACGGAATAGAGAATTTGACGATGGAGGTTTGCCGCCTCGATGCGATCATTTTCGACGATTCCGAGCGTTCCTATGCCTGATGCGGCAAGATAATACGCCGCGGGAGATCCCAGACCTCCCAAGCCAACAAGAAGAACGCGGGATCCCTTTAATTTTTTTTGCCCGGCAAGGCCGACTTCCGGAATGAGCAGATGGCGGCTGAATCGCTCGATTTCATTCTGGGATAATAGTTGGGAAACGGCGCACATGGCGATTCATCTATCATGGTAGAGGGTTCATAAATAGCATTTTTAAGTTTAAAGAGTAATATAAAACACTTATTATATGATATAAATCATGTTTAAATTTTGTTATTTAGGTAATAGCCTGTTTCATGAAGTGTGTTGTGGGAATCATGACGAATCTCAACTTAGAGAGGAGCCTTTATGACAGATATCACACGAAGAAAATTTTTAAAGGGAATAGCCGCGACGGGGCTTTTGACAACTTCAAAATGGGCTTTTGGAGCGCCTATTCGATATTTTACTCCAACACACGTCGATAATCCTTTGGCTTATTATCCTAACCGGGATTGGGAAAGGGTATATCGCGATATCTTTAAACCTGATTCTACGTTTGTATTCTTATGCGCTCCCAATGATACCCATAATTGTCTTTTGAAAGCATATGTTAAAAATGGCGTCGCTGTTCGCATTGGGCCAACCTATGGATATGGAAAAGCAACTGACTTATATGGCAATACCTCTTCTCATCGATGGGATCCAAGGCTTTGTCAGAAGGGGTTGGGATTGGTTCGCCGCGTCTATGGAGATCGTCGTTTGAAAGCGCCTATGGTTCGAAAAGGATTTAAGGAATGGGCAGACTTAGGATTTCCGAGGGATAAAAAGACAGCAAAACCGGATCCTAAATTTTTTAATCGCGGAAAAGACTCATGGCTTCGAATTGGCTGGGAGGAGGCCTATAGTCTTGCGGCAAAGGCGCTTCATAACATCTCCGCCGCATATGCGGGTGAAGAAGGCGCCGATCATCTTAAAGCGCAGGGATACGATTCTTCCATGATTGAAGCGGTGCATGGCGCGGGGACACAGGTCATTAAAATTCGAGGAGGAATGGCTTTCTTGGGAGCAACGCGAATTTTTGGGATGTATCGTTTTGCCAATATGCTGGCGCTCTTGGATGCGAAACAAAGAGGTGTGGGACCAGACAAAGCTTTGGGCGCTCGAGGGTGGGATAGCTATAGTTGGCATACGGATTTGCCGCCGGGACATCCTATGGTGACGGGGGTTCAAACCAACGATTTTGATTTATTTGCGGTTGAAAGATCTAAGCTGGCTTTGGCATGGGGGATGAATTGGATTACCACCAAAATGCCGGATTCCCATTGGCTGACAGAAGCGCGTTTGAAAGGAACAAAGACGGTTGCCATTACTGTTGAATACAGCGCTACGGCAACAAAAGCCGATGAAGTGATCGTCATTCGTCCGGGAACAGATTGCGCGTTTGCTTTAGGACTGGCTCAAGTGATCATTTCAAAAAACCTATATGATAAAAATTTTATTGAAAAAAACACAGATCTTCCTTTTTTAATTCGATTGGACACCCTTGAGCCGCTTCGTCCTAAAGATGTCATTCAAGGGTATGAAGCGCCTCTTCTTAAAAATTTAACCTCTCTCAAACAGGGAGAAAAACCTCCTGCTTTATTTATGCAAAAAGATCAGTTCATCCCTGAGAATTTAACTAAAGAGTTTGAACCTTTTGTGGTGTGGGATAAAAATCAACAAAAATTGATTGCAGTCACTCGTGATTTATGGGGAAAAAATTTCGAAGAAAGTCAGATTTCACCCGATTTAGACGCCCATCGAATGGTCAAACTCACCGATGGCAAAGAAGTCAAGGTGAGAACGGTGTTCCACTTGACTCAAGAATATCTCGATAAAAATTTCATGCCTGAACAAACATCCCTCGTTACAGGAGCGCCGATAAGCGCCATTCTTTCTTTAGCGGCTCAAATTTCTCAAAATCGTGAAAAGACATTATTTGTGACAGGCATGGGTCCCAATCAGTTTTTTAATTCTGATTTAAAAGACAGAGCCATTTTTTTAGTTGCCGCTTTAACACGAAATGTGGGTTTTCCAGGAGGAAATGTGGGAAGTTATGCGGGAAATTATCGAGGAGCGCTTATTGGCGGGGAACCTTTTTTTGCAGTGGAAGATCCTTTCAATCTCCAAATGAATTTTTCGGGTCCCATCCAGATTAAAAAATATGTGAAATATGAGTCTCTTCATTATTTTAATTATGGAGAACGCCCTTTGCGAATTGGCAAAACCCTTTTTACAGGAAAAGGACATATCCCAACGCCCACAAAAGCCATGTGGCTGAACAATTCAAATTCGGTCATTGGAAATATTAAATGGCATTTTGATGTCATCAACAATACGCTTCCTAAAATTGAGTTTATTGCGTTGGCGGATTGGTGGTGGACAGGATCTTGCGAATATTCTGATCTTGTTTTTGCGGTGGATAGCTGGGCGGAATTTAAACAGCCCGATATGACAGCTTCTTGCACCAATCCTTTTTTGCAGATGTATCCCAGGACGCCTCTGGCTCGAATTTTTGACACAAAATCTGACATTGAAGTGATTGCGGGTGTTGCAAAAGCATTGGCCGATTTAACGGATGAACCCCGGATGGAACACATGTGGAAATTTGTTCATGAGGAAAATGTGGCTGTTTATTTACAAAGAATTATGGATCACTCCGCCGCTCTTAAAGGGTACAATGTCCATGAACTGGAAAAAAAGGCGCAGCAAGGAATTCCAGCCTTAATGAATAATAGAACTTATCCCCGCATTTCTTCGTTTGAACAAGCCAAAAATGAAAAACCGTGGCACACCAAATCGGGGCGATTGGAGTTTTATAGACCAGAAAAAGAATTTGTCGATAGTGGAGAAAATATAGTGGTTTATCGAGAACCTGTGGATTCCACCTTTTATGAACCCAATGTCATTGTCGGACATTCTCACGAAGCCATTCGGCCTAAAACGCCTCAAGCGTATGGCATAGATCCGGCTGATCTTTCCACAGAAGCTCGTCAAGTTCGAAACGTGATGAAAACTCCGGAAGAACTTGTTAAAACCAAGCATCCTCTGCGGGCAAAAAAATTCACTCATGTTTATCACACGCCTAAATATAGACATGGCGCGCATACCACCCCTGTGGATACGGATTTTACAGGAGTGTGGTTTGGTCCTTTTGGAGATATTTATCGTCATGACAAACGCCAAGCGGCAGTGACAGAAGGGTATGTGGATTTGAATCCTTTGGATTGCAAGGAACTTGGGGTTGAGGATGGAGATTATGTTTATATTGACGCCGATCCCCAAGACAGACCCTATCGGAATTGGAAAAAAGGAACGCCAAATTACAAAGTAGGACGTCTCATTTTACGAGCGCGCTATTATCCGGGAACTCCAAGAGGGATTGCCCGCACCTGGCACAATATGTACGGCGCTACTTTTGGAAGCGTAAAAGGCCATGAAACCAGACCAGATGGTTTAGCCAAAAATCCAGAAACGAATTATCAGGCGATGTATCGTTATGGAAGTCATCAAAGCGCCACGCGCGCTTGGCTTCGTCCGACATTGATGACGGAAACACTCATTCGTAAAGACATGTTTGGTCAAACCATCGGGCAGGGATTTGAGCCTGATATCCATTGCCCTGTGGGAGCGCCGCGTGAAGCTTTTGTGAAAATTTCAAAAGCAGAACCGGGAGGATTAGAAGGAAAAGGGGTATGGCGGCCCGCAAAATTAGGGTATCGGCCGACATACGAAAATACAGCAATGAAGGAATATTTAATTGGAAATTTTTTAAAATCCAAAAAAGGAAAATAAAATATGGCAAAGGTTAAAAATTGGCAGATTAAACGCGAGATGGAATATCCTTATGAGGAACACCGTCCCAAGAAACAGTGGGCAATTGTTTTTGATCTCAATAAGTGCATTGGCTGTCAAAGCTGTTCATTGGCCTGCAAAACCACTTGGACAAGCGGCAAGGGACAAGAATATATGTTTTGGAACAATGTGGAGACAAAACCTTGGGGAAGTTATCCCTTGGCATGGGATGTCCGGATATTAGAAAAGCTGGGACACCAGAAGTGGCACCAACAAGAACCTTTTTTGGGAAAAACTGTTTTTGAAGCGGCAGAGCCTGAAGAAAGAGCAGTCCACTTTAAACCTGAAGATGAAGATTGGATGTATCCCAATCACGGAGAAGATGACTGCACGGGCAATGTTTCTCAGGGAGCGCATCTTAAACTTCCTCATGACAATTGGTTTTTTTATCTCCCAAAAACCTGCGCGCATTGCACTTATCCGGCTTGTTTAAGCGCTTGCCCAAGAAAAGCCATTTATAAAAGAGAAGAAGATGGAATTGTTCTGATCGATCAATCTCGCTGCAAGGGATATCAAGAATGTGTTCGGGCGTGCCCGTATAAAAAATCGATGTTTAATCCCCACACGCGCGTGAGTGAAAAATGTGTGGGATGTTATCCCGCTGTGGAAGAGGGCAAACAGCCCATGTGCGTGCAAAATTGTATTGGGAAAATTCGAATTATGGGATTTATCAGCCCTCCTTGGAAGGCCAGGGAGGATAATCCCGTTGATTATTTAGTCCATAAAAAACAATTGGCGCTTCCTTTTTATCCTCAACTGGGACTAGAACCCAATATCTATTATGTTCCTCCGATCCATGCCAATAAAGAGTATTTATTCCAAATGTTTGGTCCCAATGTGGAGGAAAGCATAGAGGCATATAAAAAATTAAAAAATGATCCCGTTGCTCAAGGACTTTTGGTGCTCATGGGATCAACGGATCATATCATTCATCGTTTCGAAGTCAAAAACGGCAAAGCTTATGCCTATGATGAAAAAGGAATAGAGATTATTCATGTTCCCGTAACAGAACCCATGATGGTTAGAACATCTTGGGATGAAAAATTAGGGGTCATCCGGACCAACACGCCATAAAAGAGAGGATATGTCATGAAGGTTAAAATTTTTTTACATCTTTTAATCATGGGCGGTTTTATTTTTTTTATTTCCTGTCAAAGAGAATCAAAGCCTGCTGTATTTTCCCAAGGAGATGTGTTGGCTGTTGAATATGTAAAAACGGATTTTTCAGAACTTAAGGTGGATGGCTCATTTTGGAAAAAATCTAAACCTAAAATAATTTCTCTCACGGCTCAACCTATAGCTGTTCCTCGTCCCAAAAAGACCATGACAGAAACGCTTCAAGTTCAAGCCGTTCATAATGGAGAATGGATTGCGTTTCGTCTTCAATGGCAGGATAAAGGAAAAGATGAAGGCGGCATTTTAGGAAAGTTTTCAGATGCTGTGGCCATTCAGTTTCCCGTTAAAAAAAGTGAAGTTCCTCCTCCCATTTTCATGGGGGTAAAAGACAATCCTGTTCATATTTTGCATTGGAGAGCCCAATATCAAAAGGACAAAGAAGAAGGCATGTTAACGATGAAAGAACTTTATCCCAATATGGCTATTGATATGTATCCCTTAGAGTTTGCTGATGAATATGTGCATGACAAAATTTTAACTCGAATTTCTCAAACACAGCGAGAAATATTTGTTCCGGGAAAAGCCGCAGGTAATCCTCAGTCTTTTCGAAAGCTAAGAGGCATTGATGAAATTTTTGCGGAAGGATTTGGCTCAAGCTCTGTCATTGAAAACGCCAGAGCTGTCGCCAGGGGTGTATGGGGAAAAAATCAGTGGCAAGTGATGATTGCGCGTCCTTTAAATCTTCAGGGTGGATCGGAATTAGAAATTGGAAAGAAAGGATTTGCGGCATTTGCAGTGTGGCAGGGGGGAGAGGGGGAAGTGGGAAGTCGAAAGAGCGTGACCATGTCTTGGATTCCGCTAGAGGTAAAACAATGGAATTAAATCCAAAAGCTTCTTTATTTTTTTTGGCATCTTTAATAACAGGGTATCCTCACGAACAATTTTCATATTTTGTTGAGACACTTTTGAAGAACAAAAAAACACGGGAAGAGGGTGAATTTGTAAATGCTTCTTGGTGGAAAAAAACATTGAATCATCTTAAACATCTTTTGTCATCCCAGAAATTCATTCAAAAACTGCGTTCCGATTATATTGATATATTTGATCGAGGGAAGGATCAAAATTCTCCTTATGAAACAGAATATGGTCTTTATCGAGGAATGAGAAAAGCATCGGAGCTTTCAGATATCTCGGGTTTTTATAAGGCGTTTGGTTTTGAATGCGGGGTGTCTTATTCTGCCAAAGAAATGCTCGATCACATTTCCGTGGAACTTGAATTTTATGCGTTGCTGCTCATGAAACAGCGGGTTTTGGAAGAAAAAGGGGATGAAATTGGAATTCAAGTGGTTTTAGACGCCAGGAAAAAATTTTTAAAAGATCATTTGGGAACTTTTATAGAAGCCATAGCCAGCCGTTCCGCAATTAGGGAGCATCCTCAATATCATGATTTTTTTCAGTGGATTTTAAATCTTGTGAATCAGGAATGTAGAGCATTGGATGCGCATTCTGTTCAAATATCTTGGGGGGCTGACAGGCCTCAAGAAGAATCTTTTAAATGTGGAGTATTAGGTCAATGTTCTATCCAAGAAATGATGAAAGAACTGTAATGAAGCAGTGGAAAAATCAAATAAAATTTCTTTTTTAATCCGTGAAATTTCCGGGTCATTAGGGGATTTGCCTCTTTTTTTTATTTTTATCGTTGGACTCTCCCAATTCTCGCATCTTAACCCCCTCAGTATTTTATTTTGGAGCGGAGTGGCGCATATTTTTGCGGGTGTCATATTTAAAATTCCTCTTCCTTTTCAACCGATGAAAGCGATGGGACTTTACGCCATGGCCCATGGCATTTCTCAAGCGGAGTTATTAACCGCGGGCATAGGAACAGGAATTTTAATATTGACGATAAATGGGGCAGGGCTTTTTCAAAAGTTATATAAAATCTTTCCAGAGCCTGTTATTCGAGGGATTCAACTGGGATTGGCGTTTTCTCTTCTTAAAAAGGCGTATCAACTCATCATGTTAAATGAGCCTATGATGGGAAGTTATGTTATTTTAGGCATTTTAGGCGTTATCGGCATCTCTTTATTTTTTAGAAAAGAGCATATCATTGTATTTTTTGTTCTGGGGATAGGGATTTCGATTCTTTATGGGCGCGGCATTTTGTCTTTTCCTGTTTTTCAATTTTCTCAATCATTCTTTGAAACTCATTTTTCATCTTTGACATGGACAGAATCTGTTTTAACGCTGATGATCCTTCAACTCCCTTTAACGGTTGCCAATTCCATTTTTTCTCCTGCGCTTCTCATAAAAGATTATTTTCCTCAAAAAAAGATCAAAGCGTCTCATATCGCAGCCAGCGTTGGACTCATCAATCTTTTGACATGTCCCTTTGGAGGCATGCCTGCTTGTCATGGAGCGGGTGGATTGGCCGCTCAATATCAATTTGGCGCAAGGTCTGGTTTTTCAATTATTTTTTTAGGGGTATTAAAAATATTAAGCGCTTTGTTTGCGGGAACTTTTTTTCTTACGTTAGCTCAGTTTTTCCCCAAAAATCTTTTAGGCATTCTTTTTATTTTTCCCGCTTTTGATCTTTGTTATCGGGCATTGAGCATGAGGGGAATGATTCCTGCGGGAATTTCTTTGGCGACAGCCTTAAGTTATATAGGGTGGGGGCCAGGATGGTCAATGATCTCGGGTTGTGTTGTTTTTTATGGAATTCAATACTTTTTAACTCAGGAGAAGATAAATGAAATTAGTGGATGGTTTTCAAAGACATATTGATTATGTCAGGATTTCTTTAACAGATAAATGTAATTTCCAGTGTTTTTATTGCCGCCCCAAACAAGCTGAAAAGGTATTTTTGCCTTCGCAAGCTTATTTAAGCAAAGAAGATATTGAAAAATTATTTTTGGTTTTGGGAAAACTGGGGATTAAAAAAGTAAAGTTGACAGGAGGAGAACCTCTTTTGAGAAAGGATATTTGTGAAATTATTCAAAGTTTGTCTCAAAATCCTTATCTTAAAGATATTTCCATGACCACCAATGGTTTTTTTCTTGAAAAAATGGCAAGAGACTTAAAAAGAGCGGGACTTCATCGTATCAATGTAAGCTTAGATTCGTTAAAAGAAGATACTTTTCACAAGATAAGCCAAACCTTTTCCTTTTCTAAAGTGTGGAAAGGAATTTTAGAGGCGCTGGAAACGGGGTTTAAGCAAATTAAGCTCAATGTCGTTTTAATTAAAGGAATGAATGATAATGAGATATGTGATTTTGTGGAATTAACAAAAAAATATCCTTTAACAGTCCGATTCATAGAGTTTATGCCAACGAAAAGAACGTTGATTGATCAAAAAAAATATTATTTATCCAACATGGAAGCACAGGCTAAGATTAGAGAGCATTTTACTTTGATTTCCAATTTGAGCGATATCCATACTGGACCCAGTCGATATTATAAAGTTGATCAAGGGCAAGGCCGCATTGGATTTATTTCGCCGCTTTCCCATAATTTTTGTGATAGATGCAATCGAATCCGAATTACAGCCAAGGGTAAATTGAGGCTCTGTTTATTCGGTGATAATGATGAAATTGAATTGCTTCATTTGATTCGATCTAAGGCGGATGAAGAGCTTCAAGAATTGATTTTAAAAAGCATCGTCAAAAAACCTTTGCGCCATTCTTTAGAAAATGGAGGCGCCGCCAACGTTGAAAGTTTTGTGAGTATCGGAGGATAGAACATATGATTTCAGTGGAAGAAGCGCAAAATATCATTATTGAAAAAATCTCTTCTTTAAATGAAATGGAAAACATTCCCCTTTTAGAATCGATTGGGAGAGTATTGGCAAAAGATGTTTTAGCGCCTTTTGATCAGCCTCCTTTTTCAAATTCAGCCATGGATGGTTTTGCTCTGAGATCGACTGATGTGACGAATGCGAGTCCGGAAAGCCCGGTTGTTTTAGAAGTGACAAGGTTTCAATCCGCTGGATCTGACTTTTGCGAACTTCCCCTGAATTGCGCCATTGAAATTGCAACAGGCGCTCCTTTGCCCCGGGGATCGGACGCCGTCATGATGAAAGAAGATGTGAAGCCGCAAGATGGAAAGATTATTGTCACCCAGCCTCTTAAAAGAGGAGAAAATGTGCGAAATCAAGGGGAGGACCTTTTAGAGGGAACACAACTTTTTTTAAAAGGAGAAAAAATTAAAGAAAAAAACGTGGGACTTCTGGCAAGTTTCGGATTTGCTTCCGTGGAGGTTATTCGCAAGCCAAGAATTGCTTATGTTGCGACAGGAGATGAAATTGTTAAAGCAGGTGAAATGAAAAAAGAACACCAAATTTATAACAGCAATGCTTTAAGTCTTAAGGCTCTTTTTAAAAAAGAAGGTTGTGAGTTTTTTGATTTCGGAATTTGCAGGGACTCGATTTCGGAACTGAATTTTTTTATTAAGAAAGCTTTAGAAACAAAGCCGGATATATTTGTTCTGACTGGCGGCGTTTCTGTGGGACGTCATGATTTTGTAAGACAAATTTTAGAAGAAAATGGAGCGGAAATTTTTTTTCATAAAGTGTCTGTTAAACCTGGAAAACCGCTTTTATTTGCAAAATTCAAAGATTCTTTTGTTTTTGGACTTCCTGGAAATCCCTTGTCTTCTCAAGTGGGGTTTTATCAGTTTATTTATCCTGCGATCCAAAAACTTTTAAATGCAAAAAAATATTTCTTGGAACAAGAGATGGCTTTGCTTCAAGGTGAAATATTTAAAAATAAGAGACATTTATTTTTGATAGGGTTTAAAAAAATGATCAATGAGACGATTACTGTCATTCCTTTTAAAGAAGGATCAGGAAATGTGGCTTCTTTTTCTTTGGGGAACTGTTTGATTTCCATTCCTCCCGGAAGTGGAAAATTAGAAAAAAATTCTTTGGTAACTATTCAAGATTATGTTTAATAAAATACCATTCACTCATCTTGATAAAGAAGGAGAAATAAGACAAGTATCTGTTTCGGCTAAGCCCATCGTCGAACGAAAAGCGCAGGCGTATGGATTTATTTCTTTATCCAAAGAAGTATTAAATAAAATCAAAAAGCATGGCATTGCAAAAGGAAATGTATTGGCGACAGCGCGAATCGCCGGTATTCAAGCCGCAAAGAAAACCGCAGAACTGATTCCTCTTTGTCACCCGCTCTTGCTTGAACATGTGGAGATTTCTTTTGATATGAACGAGAAGGGCATTGGCGTCAAAGCAGCCGTAGAAACCTCCGCAAAAACCGGCGTTGAAATGGAGGCTTTGACTGCGGTCAATATGGCGCTTTTAACTATCTATGATATGTGCAAGGCAGTGGATAAACAGATGATGATGGGTGACATTAAATTGATTCAAAAGACAAAAGGAAAAAGTCTTAGATGATCACACTGGCTATCTTAACCATCAGTGATAAAGCTTCTCAAGGAATAAGAGAAGATAAAAGCGGAAATATCATTAAAGAAATATTTCAAAATACAACGACAAAACTTATTCATTACGAAATAATTCCAGATGAAAAAGAGGTAATTAAGGCTCGTCTTAAGAAACTTTCAGATGAAATGAAAGTAAGGCTTGTCCTGACCACGGGGGGAACAGGTTTTTCTGAAAGAGATATTACCCCTGAGGCTACTCGTGAAGTGATTGAGAGGGAGGTTCCTGGTTTTGGAGAAGCGATGCGAATGGAGGGGTATAAAAAAACACCCATGGCATTATTATCACGAGGTATTTCAGGTATTAGAGGAAAAACTCTCATTATTAATCTTCCGGGTTCTTCACGAGGGGTGCGAGAGTCTTTAGAAGCGATCATGCCTGTTCTTGAACATGGCTTGGGAGTTTTAAAAAATAATATTGAACATGAAAGTAAAAGTTAAATACTTTGCGATATATAAGAGCATGATGCATAAATTCGAAGAGGTTCTGGAATTGCCTCAAGAAGCAAAAGCTATAGATTTGTTTGAACGGGTGATGGGTAATCATCCGCAAAAAAAAGAGTTTTTAGAAAACACACGCTTTGCTGTCAATTTAGAATTTTGCTCAAAAGAACAGATTTTGAAAGAAGGAGATGAAGTCGCCTTTATTCCTCCGATCTCGGGAGGTTAATGTTGCACAAGAAAGTTTTAATTGTAGAAACCTTTATTCAACTTAGAGAATTAGAAGATTGGATATGGGATCCAGCCTGCGGCGCAGTCATTTGTTTTTTAGGAACCGTTAGAAACATCAATTTGGGAAAAGAAGTATTAGAAATTGAATATAGCGCTTACCCTGAAATGGCTTTAAAGGAAATGCATCGGATTGTGGATGAAGCTTTTAAACAATGGCCGCTTTCAAAATGTGCTTTTGTTCACCGTGTTGGAAAATTAAAAGCAGGGGATGCGGCTGTTGCTCTTTTGGTTTCTTCGGAACATCGCGAACCCGGTTTTTACGCCAGTCAATGGATTATTTCTGAAATGAAAAAACAAGTTCCTATTTGGAAAAAGGAGTTTTATCAAGATGGTTCAAGCTGGCTTGGGCTTCAATGCGATCACACGTTGTCATGAGGTGAGCGGCGCTTTGATTTGCGGGGGAACATCAAAACGCTTTGGGAGAGATAAGCGTTTTTATTTGTTCCAAGGGAAAACTTTTTTAGAAACAAGCTTTCATAAATTATCTCTTGTTTGCAAAGAAGCGAGCTGTGTATTCAGGGATAAGATTCCAAAGGGACTGGAGAAATATCCGGCCATTTTAGATGATCCCGATGTTGAAGGGCCCATGGCAGGTATTTTATCCGCTCTTAAATGGACTAAAACACCTTATGTGCTTTGTCTTGCATGCGATGTTCCAAAAATATCGGAAAGATTTTTATTTTTTTTGTGTTCATTTCGAAAAGAAAATACCGCAATTATCTTGAGAGTTGAAACCTTAGAACCATTGATCAGCATTTATCCGGCTTTATGGTATCAAAAACTTAAATCTTTCAGTCAAAAGAAGAGTTTTTCTTTAATGCAATTTTTAGAACAATTGCCAAAAGAACAAAAAAGAATTATTGAACCTCAAAAGTGGGAAAGACTTTCCTTTCATAAGAGTGAATTTGAAAATTTTAATTATCCTCTTAGTAAAATCTAGCAGTTTATTGGAATAAAAAAGAAATTTGTCAATAATTTGACACTGGTGTATAAGATAAAAATATTATTTTTTCTTTTATGAAAACATCCCTGTCTATTAATTGCTCCATTTGTTCTTCAAGAGGGCATAGTGTTTTTTGCGACCTTTCTGAGGATAAACTTCAAATTTTAAAAGATCACAAAGACACTCGGATTTATAAAAAACATGAATTTATTTTTGAACAGGGTTTAATTCCAAAAGGATTATTTTGTATATTTTCCGGCCTGGTTAAAATTTTTAAGCTTTCTCCCGGAGGAAAAGAACAAATTGTCCGTTTAGCGCAAACAGGCGATATTTTGGGATACCGTTCTTTTTTCTCTGGACAGTCCTATGCGGCATCTGCTCAAGCCGTTCAAGAAACCACCATTTGTTTTATTGAAAAAGAGGGTGTCGAGAAGCTGATTTTTCATAGTCCGGAATTGGTTTATAAGTTTCTTAGAAAACTATGCGTTGAATTAGGAGAAGCTGAACAGAAATTTCAGGATTTCTTAGAAAAGAGCGCTGAAGAAAGGTTGTCTTGCTTCTTGGAGCTTATGATGAAAAATTCGAATTCAAAAGAAATGACGCTTCTTTTAACACGAGAAGAAATCGCCTCTTTAATTGGAGCGCGGCCAGAAACAGTCATTCGCATTTTTTCTCAATGGCGAAGAAAAAAACTCATAAAACTCAAAACAAAATCCATCGCCATCTTGAAGCCATCCTATATTTTTCGAGAAGGGCGATTAGCTCAGCGGTAGAGCGCTGCCTTCACACGGCAGAGGTCGCAGGTTCGAAACCTGCATCGCCCACCAGGGATTTCATCCCCCAACGGACCAGTTAAAACGTTTGAAGCGGATTTTGATTTTGGGATCCGTTAAAAGTATGTAATTGGGGGTATCATATTGAATATATTTATTTAGAAAACTGAGGATAATTTTCTCGCCGGGCGCGCGATTGGTAGTCATTATTTTAGGATCGAAATATTGCTTCGGCAGGGGAGCGGCTGTCCATTCCTCCAGCCACCACTCGATCAATTGAGTCAAAATGATGAATTTTCTCTTAGAATTAATCATGCAATTGTCCCTCACATAAACGTGAACAGCCTCACCCAGATCGTAAGATTGATTCTCAAGGGAGAAGAAGTGGACTTGAGGACCATCTTTAGCTCCCATATAGAGGCAGAAAGGAATTCGCGGATCTTTAAATTCTTTTTTTAGAATCTCATTCCGGATCTGGTTTATGGTTCTTCTTTTATTAAAAATCTCAAGTTCTGGAAGATCAAAGAGTTTTTTTAAGGGGGCGCTGATATACCGATTTGACTTTACCGGGTAGTGATCTGAGATAACTTTTATGACATATAGATTGTGAAGATTAATCCAGAATGCGAGACGTACCTCATGGGTGAGTTGCTCATAGGATGATAGAGGTAACCGTGTTAATTTATTGAGGATTCTCCGGCAAACATTTTTATAATGTGTATCATTAAAAAAAACAGCCGAAGGCCTTCCGGACGGACCTATCTCCTCTATATAATTTTTTAGTTCTGAAAATACGGATTTTAAATCGTACTCTGTTTTTTCTGCCCTGACCGTACGAAAACAGAGTGACAAAAACACCAAAAAAAGAGTCGCGATGAATGGCCGAGCCGATACCCTATAAAGATCAGATTGCATTGTGATTTAACCATATTACATTACAATTTGTTGTTTTGAAAAGGTTTTTCATGATTCGGGCGCTTTATATTACTTACGATGGTTTATCGGATCCTTTGGGGCAATCCCAAATTTTGCCGTATCTTAAAAGACTGGCAAAAAACCGTTTGGTTCATTGGACGGTTTTGAGTTTTGAAAAAGATATTGCGGTAGATGTTATTGTTTCCATCGAAAAGGGGCTTTCTTTATCTGGAATAGAATGGCTGAAAGCGCCCTATCATAAGGGGGGGGCTATTCCCCTTATCTCCAAAATTTATGATCTTATTTCGGGAATCGTAAAAGTCTTAAGAACTGGCAGGCGCTACGATGTCATTCATGCAAGGAGCTATGTTGCCGCATTCATCGCGATGTTTTTTTTCAAAAAACATCGCAACAAATTTATTATTGATATGCGTGGATTTTGGCCGGAGGAGCGTGTGGATGGAGGGCTTTGGAAAAAGGATGGAGTTTTTTTTAAAATTTCAAAAATTTTTGAAAAAAAAATTTTACAAATGGCCGATCATGTTGTCGTGTTAACAGGTAAGGCCAAAAACGAATTGACCGCTGGCGTGAAATACCCGGTTCCGAAAGCGATTTCTGTGATCCCGACCTGCGCCGATGTTGCTCATTTTTCGAATAAAAATGAGAAACGGATTATACCTTATTCTTTTTGTTATTCCGGCTCTGTCGGCACATGGTACGCGCTTCCCGAGATGATCGAATTTATCTCTTTTTTGAGGGAGAAAAATCTTCCCGCAACGCTTCATTTCATTGTGAATGAATTTTCCCTGAAAAACATCTCTTCTCAAATTTATTCAATGATTCATTTGAAAGATTTTTTATCGTTGGAATCTTCTTCTTATGACAGTCTTCCGCTTCGACTCGGCCAATTTCAATTTGGATTTTATTTTATCAGGCCTTGTTATTCGAAAACGTCGTCTTGTCCGACAAAATTGGCCGAATTTCTTGCCATGGGAATGCCGGTGATTACAAACCGAGGCATCGGGGATTGCGATCAATGGATTGAAAAGGAAGGACTCGGTATTTTGGTTGACGACTTTACGCCTAGCGCATATTTCAAGGCCTTTAAAGACATGGAGGTTTTGCTAAAAGATCCCGGAGTGATGGAGCGCTGCGTTCGTTTTGTGAAAAAGAACTTATCGCTGGAGACTGCTGTGGCATGTTATGAAGAAATCTATCAGAAGCTTTTAAGCGGGGATGATTCGACTTTCCGGGTGTAGAACCAGACAGAAACGCAAAGAATGAGCACAAGCGCTTGTGAGAGAAGTGTTTCAAGCGTTGGATAGAATCCAATAAGATCGAGGCGAAAAGGAATGGGGGAGGCAGAAATGGAGAGTATTCCCGTTTCCTGAAGCGCGTGGAGTCCTTTGCCGGTAAGGATAATGGCAAGAACGATCATCATGAGAGAGGTTATTCCAAAAAGCTTTCGAATCGGAAGGCGCCTGCTAAATTTCAAGAGAAGAAAAGCCAGAGCGAATACAACCATGAATGCGGCCGCGACACCTGAAAGCATCGCCGCCTCGGTTCCCCCCTCGAGCCAGACCGCGCGAAGAAAAAGAACCGTTTCAAATGCTTCCCGGAAAACTGCGATGAAAGAAATCATGCCAAGCGTGAGGAGACTCCCTTTTCCAATGGCTGATTTTATCCGGTCATCTATAAAGGTTTTCCATTTTTCGATTTCAGTTTTTCTGTGCAGCCAAAATCCGAGATAGAGGAGAACCAAAACCGCAAAAAGCGATGTGATCGCTTCCATGGTTTCCCGCTGGGCGCCGCTCATCCCCATCAGCCATCCTGAGAAGAACCACGCAATGAGTCCAACAAAAATGGCGGCAAGCCACCCGCCATGGACCCAGCGCACCGCCGCGGCAGCGTTTGTGGCACGAAGGACGGAAAGAAGCGCGATGATAATCAGAACCGCCTCGAAGCCTTCCCGCACAATGATGCCGGCAGACATGAGAAAGGTGAGGGGTCCAGATGTCGGTTTTTCGAGCAGCATCTTTTCAATCCTTTCAATGGTTCCATTTGTTTTATCAATAGATGTGCGAAGCTTTGCCAACGGTTCTCTGGCATCGATCAATTTCCGAACCTCGATCATTTGTGTCTCAATATCGGAGATTGTTTCCGGATGATTTGCGCGGAGTTTTGCCTCCATCGGCTCAATCCCATCGAGGTAAGCGGCGAGCGCTTTCTTTTTAGCGAGATCGGGATTTCCAGTTTCATAATATTCGAGCGCTTCCTGAAGAAGGCTTTTTGCGATCGGCAGAGAACTCAGTCGGCGGTTGTTATTTGAATCAGCCGAGGCAAAGAGGGACGTGTGAGAATCATCGAGATGGCGGAGAGAGACGACATAAAACGCAACATCCCAGACATCTTCGTCTGAGAACTGATGAAATGGGGTCATCGCTGTTCCCGGAATTCCAAGGCGGATGGTATTAAACGCCTGAAACGGAGTCATCGAACCCATGATTTCCGGGTCCCGAAAACTGGTCGGCCGGGGTTTCAACTGAGAGGCAGCGGGGCCGTTTCCATCCCCCCGAATGCCGTGGCAGGAGATACAATTTTTTTGATAGATCTCGGCCCCATGGGAGAGATTTGGCAATTGTGATGGACTGACCTCCAGTTTGGTAAGTTTCAAGATCTCAGCCTGGATTTCGCGCGCGAGTCTGGAAACAGAGACAGCCTCCTCTTTGGAAGAAATGAGGCCTTTGAGTTCTTCTAATTTTGTTTTGACCCCGCTGTTTTGACTGAGGACAGCAAGATCATGATATTGCCGAATAGCCTCGTTAATAAATTCAACCTGTTCTTCATATTCAAAAGTATCAATAATTTTTCCCTTCGAAACCGAAAGTCCATAGTCTTTGGCAAGGTAATCGAGAATGTGGACAACAAAGCGGGCAGGTGAATTTTGGTTTGAATTTTCAGAAAAAGAGAAGGATGAAAACAAGGAAAGGAAGATAATCACCATGAAGAATCTCACCCCTTACACCCCCCGCAATATCCATATAATTCGTGTTTATGATGGGTGAGTGTAAACTTATATTTTTTCGCGATTACTTCCTGAATTTTCTCAATGTCATCATTTTCGAATTCGACAATTTTACTGCATCTTATACAAATCAGATGATCGTGGTGAGTGTCCGGGGTGTGGGGTTCATACAGCGCCTGGCGGCTGCCAAAGTGTCTCTCTGAGGCGATGCCGCATTCCTTGAGAAGCTTTATGGTTCGGTAGACCGTTGCATAGCCGATACGAGGATTTTTTTCTTTTACTTTTCTATAAAGCGAATCGATGCCGATGTGTTCTTTGATCTCAAGAAAAGTTTCGATAACCGCATCGCGCTGACGGGTTTCTTTCAACCCCTTATCTGAAAGAAATTCCTTCAGGCGGAGGATATTTTTACTTTCTGGGGCTGATACAGATTTGAATGGCATGATTGATATTGATTATCAATATCGAATGAGGTTGTCAAGTATGCGAGATCGATTCCAGATACTTTTCACACTCCATAGCCGCCATACATCCTGATCCCGCGGCTGTCACCGCCTGTTTGTAGAAATGGTCCTGAACATCCCCCGCCGCAAAAACACCGGGAATGTTCGTTTGGGTTTTTCCCGGAACCACGTCAATATACTTATTTTCCCTGAGTTTGAGCTGTCCCTCAAAAAGTTTTGTATTCGGGGTATGGCCAATGGCCACAAAAAACCCTTCACATTCGAGGTTGGAAAGTTGATTGTGTTTTAAGTTTTTTACTTTAAGTCCTGTGACTTCGTTCCGACCCAATACATCTTCGACTTGAGAATCCCAGAGAAAAGAGATCTTTGGATTTTTAAATGCCCGCTCCTGCATTATTTTTGAAGCCCGAAGCTTATCCCGGCGATGAATCACGGTCACCTGTGAGGCAAATTTCGTTAAAAAAATCGCTTCTTCAATGGCGCTATCCCCCCCGCCGGCAACGGCAACTTTCGATCCTTTAAAAAAAGCGCCATCGCATGTTGCGCAGGTTGAAACCCCTTTTCCCATGAGTCTCTTTTCATTTTCCAGACCCAGGAGATTTGCGGACGCGCCGGTAGAAATAATAACGGAGCGCGCTTCAAATTTTTTTTCTTCAACCCAGACGGCAAAAGGATTTTTCGAAAAGTCGACTTTCGTTGAATCTTCTGTCAGAAAACGTGCGCCAAATCGTTCGGCCTGCTTTCTGAAAGCGGCGATCAGTTCAGGGCCGAGAATTCCCTCTGGAAAACCGGGATAATTTTCGACATCGGTTGTGAGCATCAGCTGCCCTCCCGCTTGATACCCTTCGATGACCAGTGGATTTAAGTTCGCTCTTGAGGTATAAATGGCCGCCGTTAACCCCGCACAGGCAGATCCGATGATGATGACATTTTCTGTTTCTGAGATCATGAGGACGACCATGAATAATAATGTTTCCAAAGAGTTTGTCAAAAGAAAAAGAATTCTTTATGAGGATGATCAACTTCTTGTTTTGACTAAATGCTCTGGCGAGCTCGTTATTCCGGGGCGTTGGGAGAAAAGAGGGGAGAAAGAGATATCTCTCATCGATGAATTGAACAAGAAATACGGTAAGATCTATGTCGTTCATTGCCCTGACCGCGATACCTCCGGCGTTCTCCTTTTTGCGAAAACGGCAGAGGCACATCGAAAGATGTTGCAGGCTTTTGAAAACCGGAAAGTTAAAAAAACATATTATGGACTTATTCATGGCGAGCTAAAAAAAGATCGTGGAATTATTTCCAAACCACTTGCCCATTGCCGAAAGAAGCCAGGCCAAATGATCGTGGATAGACACGGCGGAAAACCCGCCGAAACAGAGATTCAGGTCATTGAGCGATGGGGCGATTACAGCTGGCTTGAGATTCATCCCCTGACCGGAAGAAGCCATCAGATTCGCGTCCATTTGGCATCCATGGGTCACCCGCTCGTAGGGGATCCCCTCTATGGGCTGATGCAGGACAGCATCTATCTTTCGAATTTGATGGCGAATTTAAAAAAGAGATACAAACCAAAAAAAGGGGAGATCGAAAAACCGCTCCTTTCCAGACTCGCGCTGCATGCGGCGAGGCTTGAATTCATCCATCCTGTTTCTGATGAGTCACTTATCCTTGAAGCCCCCCTTGCCAAAGATCTCAAGGCAGCGAGAAATCAGCTAAACTTCCTGATGACAATACGGCTTAAGAAACTCTAATTTTTTCTTATAGCTGTCGGGATAGAAGAACCAAAGTGTTGCGGAAATGGTGCTCAAGAGCGAATTTCCATCCTGTGGCGTGAAGCAGAATCCAACAATTTCTCGTCCCCCGTTGATCACCTCAATGGTCGGAAGACAAGCAACGGTTTGGGTGAGAAGCCTTCCATAATATCCATGGTCGCGCCCAAATGAAAAAATCTGGTTTGCCAGACGCTTGTAGGTGACGCTGACCTCCGGATTTTCGACAAGGCGGCTAATAACCTCTTCTTTAGAAATCTTATTTTTCAGTCGCAAATTAAACCAGAGCGAATGCATATACTGGGTGTTGAGCTTCATTGCCGAGGAATAGAGATTGAAGTCATATCCCAATGTTTTAAACAAGTGATAGGCATCGCGGGCATGGTGCGTTCCGAATTTTTCATCCGAGTGTCTGCCAGCCTGCGGGGCTGCAATGAAAGATCCTTCTTGGCTGATGTCGTTTGCGCGCCGCATCAGCACAAATCGCCCCTCTTTTAAATTCGTGATGTTTCCATCCTGTTCCGAAGCCAACGTTTTAATAATCACGGCCAGATTATGCGTATTGCAGCTTACAACCTGAATAAACTGATCGTCATTTTTTTCCAGCGCCTCGTCATTAATCCCCTTGGCGTACATCTTTCCAAAGCCAAATTCAGAACCTTGCGCGATAAACCCGAGTTTAGAGGTTCTGAATTTGTCGTAATAAGTCTGTTTGTTCTGGTGTCCTATTCCCTGGGGGGTGCAATCGATAATAACAGAGGCCTGCTCAATGGCTTCCACTGTTTCGTAAGAGGGTTTATGATAGCCAAGTCGTTCAAATTCTTCTCTTTTTTCCTTGTCACAGCAAAATTTTGCGCCTCGTTCAATCAGACAATTGATTTTCGTGCGATCTTCTAAAAGGGGTGTTTTTTTATGGAAGGTAACCTCATCGATGCCAAGCTTATCTTTGAGCTCAGCCAAAAGACCAATGGTCGGCTCTCCAATCGTCCCCGTTCCAACCACATGGACAATTTTATATTTTCCCATGGGGTGGGAATTTAAGCGATTGAAAATAAAAAGTCAACGAGCTTTAGGCCGCTAATTTGAAATATCGGTCGCGTGCGAGGAGTTTTTCAAGCCGACTGACGCGGCCGCTGTTTTGAAAATCTTTGATGTTTAAGCAGCCATGAATTCGCTTGATAAACATGTCGTAAACCTCGTCCGCGAGATCCTTCATCAGTGTCTGTATTCTCTTTTCGGCAATAATGACTTCGTTTTTTTTCAGATACTCGATGTATTCATTCACGATCGTCGCGATGAAAAGATCCAGATCCTCGTGCGGAAAGTCATAGAGATATTTTTCAAAGATGATGTAGAGGGGGTCTACCTGTTTTGCGTCTTTCATGAGGTTTTTAAAACATCTCCTTTACCATTTACGTGCCACTGATCACATATTATTTTTCGGATAACGCCGCTAAAACTTTAATAGAAAATTTTATCAAGAACCCCTGGTAAAAATCCGATATGAATATGAGTCATGAAAGAAGATTTATCCAAAAAATCATATGCGGTATCCAAAGAGGATTTGTTATTCGATAAGTTGAATCAGATTATACGGTCAAACCAGCGATTTGTTATCACCACTCACCAGCTCCCGGATGGCGACGGGCTTGGAGGGGAGATTGCGCTGGCGAGTTATTTAAAGGCGATCGGTAAAGAATGTCATATGATCAATTCTGATCCGACACCGGAGAAGTTTAGCCTCGTCGATCCAGATTCAGAAATTCAGGTGTGGGATGATAAAGGAACGCTTCCCAAAACTGACGTTATTTTTGCTCTCGATGTCAATGAGATCAAAAGAGTGGGGGCGCTTTATGCTCCATTAGAGAAGCTCAAAGCGCGGGTGGTGTATATCGACCATCATATTTCCGATGAAGAGCTCAGAGGCGAACACATCATTGATCATGAAATCTCATCGATGGGGGAATTTCTCTTCCGGTTTTTTCGATACGTTCACGCGGAGATCACCTTTAAAATGGCGCTTGCGATGTATGTTTCTATTTTCCTCGACACACATCGGTTTAGGCATAGACGAACAACAGCGCTATCGCATGCCATAGCGGCGGCGCTTGTCGACCTGGGGGTGAATCCCGCGATGGTTCATCAAAAGGTCCATCAGACCCGTTCTTTGAATGAGATGCATCTTTTGGGAGAGGTTTTAAAGGGCGTTCAAACAAGCCAAGATGGAAAGATCGCCTGGGTCAGTGTCTCTCTGGAAATGCAAAAAAAATTCAACTCTTCCCCTGAAGAATCACAAGGCTTTGTCGATCATCTTCTTAACCTAAAGGATGTCGAAATTGCCGTCTTATTTCGTGAAGAAGCCAAAGACCGCGTCCGTGTCAGTTTTCGCTCCAAAGGCGGCGTCGAAATCTATCCGCTCGTCAAAAAGCTCGGCGGTGGCGGGCACGCGTATGAGGCTGGGGTGTTGCTCACAGACAGTATCGAGCATGCGGTCGAACAGGTGTTGAAACAAATTGAGTATTTAACTCGTTGACATCTCTCTCCCTCTGGCTACCATTAGAGGTATGGGACGTTGGCTCATTTTTTCCACCCTTTTCTTAGTAGCTGTCTCATTCTCTTTGATGCCTCTTTATGCGCAAAAGAAGGGCTCCCCTGCTGCAGATGAAGAAAAAGATGTAGAAGAGCTGGAGGCTCTGATTGAAGGGCGCAAAGGCCCGCAAGAGCGCCCTCCGCAGGAGCGAAAACCGGCTGCCAAGGCTCCAGCAAAAGAAGAGGAGGGCTCTTTCTATAAGTCTTTTGGCAATGACATGTCTATTCGGGGGGATGGGAAATATTTCTACATCAAGGCTAAAGATACCGTCATCACCGTCGATGCCTCCGGCCATGTCCAGATCGAAGCGGCAGATAATATCCTTATGAAGTCTAAAAGATCGATTACGCTGCAAGCGGATGAAAATATTCATCTTGTTTCCGGGGATGGGGTTGTTCAGTCGAAACTCGAAAGTCAAAAACTGAGCGAGAAAAAAGAGATTTTCAAAGAATCTGTCGAGACAGAAACAGAGGAAGAAGCATCAAAAGAGCCGGCCGCCCAACTCCCCCCTAAGGCTGAAGCGGCAGAAGAGGAGTTAGCCGAAGTTGAAAAAAAGAAGGTTCAAGAGCCTTCTACAGCGCCTGAGACCGAAGAAAGTGAAATTCTCGAAGAGAGTGAAACCGAATCGGGTTCCGTAAACGAATAACCACATCTTTTGACCGGATAGACCAAATTTCTATCCACAATGTCTTCTTCTGTTAGCGGAAAGAGTTTGCAGACAAGCGGCTTATAAGGGTGTATTTTGCAGAGCCTGTTTTTGGCATCGAACGCAGGACAGCCAAAACCGAGCTCACAGCAAGCCCCTGTCATCTGACAACCGGCTTTTCGTTTTGGTAAAAGAACATCCTCCACATATTTCCTTCTGAAACAAATCAACCACCAGCGCCGGATTTTTCCACGCATCAGGCGGCGGTTGAGCCGCGTCGGAATGGCTATCATTTTCAAGAGTTCCCATACCGTTGGGAGAGCATAAATAAGGATGTGTTTTAACTTCAAGGCGCATAATATAGAATTTTATGTCTGATTTGCCAAGCCCCCCTGCTTGACATTAAAAAATGATTTTGCTACTAACACACGATAGTCATCCTGACCCCGAACAAAGTGAGGGGGAAGGATCTCTTAGATGATGCCAACAACAGACGAACGTAAATGTAAAATAGAAGGATGCAAAGGGAAGTACCGCGCCAAGGGTTACTGCACACGCCATTACAGAAAATGGCGGCAGGGAGAATATGGTAGCAGTCGATACAAGATCTGCACTGAAGAAAACTGCCGAAAACCACGTTTTAAAGGAAGCCTTTGCGAAGCACACCACAAGGTTTTGGCAGAAGCCAAAGGTAAGAAAACGGAAGCAGCCGCTAGTCCAGAGGCAACCCCACCCGCCGCATGAGGTTCATTCCATGATTGAAGTTCGGAATTTGACAAAGCAATACGGTCAAATCAAGGCGGTCGATCAAATTTCGTTCGATGTCCATAAGGGGGAGATTATCGGTTTTTTGGGGCCCAATGGAGCCGGGAAAACGACGACGATGCGAATTCTCACCTGTTTTATGCCAGCGACATCCGGAACGGCAAAGATTGCTGGATTTGATGTTTTTGAAGAGCCTCTCGAAGTGAAAAAAAGGGTCGGCTATCTGCCAGAAATCCCGCCGCTCTATTCTGAAATGACGGTGGAATCTTATCTCGATTATGTGGCAACGATCAAGGCGGTGCCGTCTAAAAAGAGAAAGCAGGCAGTTTCTCATGTGATTGACAGATGTGCCTTGGGCTCTGTTAAAAACAGACTCATCGGCCATCTCTCCAAAGGTTTTCGTCAGCGTGTCGGGCTTGCCCAAGCCCTGGTTCATAACCCCCAAATTTTGATTTTGGATGAGCCGACCATTGGTCTCGACCCAAAACAGATTATCGAAATCCGGAAACTTATAAAGGAACTCTCCGGAGATCATACTGTGATTTTAAGCACCCATATTCTTCCCGAAGTCACACAGCTCTGTCAGCGGATTATCATTCTCAATCAGGGGAAAATTGTGGCGGTCGATACCTACGACCAGCTTGCGGCCGACCTTCGGAAAACAAATAAAATTGAATTAAAATTGCGCAAAGCCGATTCAGCGGTTGAAAAAATCAAATCGATACCAGACGTTCTCGATGTTTCGATTGTCGATCGTAATCTTGGAATTCTTCGGGTGGAATGTAATCTTAATGACAAGGTTCGGGAAGAAATTGCGAAGGCTGTTGTGCAGGGGGGGCATGGGCTTCTTGAAATGAGGCTGATCGATTATAGTCTTGAAGAGGTCTTCCTGAAACTGACGACTCAGGAAGAGGAGGGCGTTCGTGCGTAATGTGATTGCCATCGCGAGAAAGGATTTTAAAAATTATTTCATTACACCGGTGGGGTATCTCGTGCTGACCATTTTTGCCGGTATCATGGGATGGATGTTTTGTTCCGCCGTTTTTGATTTCCTGAGACGTTCCCAGTCCTACGCGCAATTTGGCGGGATGCCGCAGATGAATCTCAATACGATGATTGTTCAGCCGTTGCTTGGAAATATGGCGATTATTTTTTTATTTATTGTCTCGCTCATCACCATGCGTCTCATCGCTGAAGAAAGAAAGATGAATACGCTTGAGTTGCTTTTAACTTCCCCGATTCGCTCGCATGAGATCGTGCTCGGAAAGTTTCTTTCATGCTTTTCATTTTTTGTCTTAATGCTTTCGATTACCTGGGTCTACATTCTAACGCTTGCCGTTTTTGGAGAGCCCGATTTCAAACAAATCGCGGCAGGCTATCTTGGGGTTTTGCTGCTCGGGGCTTCGTTTCTTTCGTTTGGTCTTTTCATATCTTCAAGAACCGAGAATCAGATTACAGCCGGCGCTTTGACATTCGGGCTGTTTCTTTTCTTTTGGGTGATCAGCTGGATTTTAAGTCCGTCAGACTCCATTGGCGGCCAGCTCATTTCCTACGTTTCGATCATCGATCATCTGGCAAATTTTATCCGGGGACTGATTGATACCAGGGATGTGGTTTACTATGTCAGTCTGATTTTCTTTGGATTGTTTCTGACCTATCAGGCAATCGAATCGCAACGGTGGAGATAAACGGTGAAACGATCAACGATTTATAGTTTGAACGCGCTGACATTGTCCCTCATTGTTTTAGGCATTTTTGCGGTGATTAATTTTGTCGGCTACCGTCACTTCAAGCGCTTCGACTTTACCAAACAGAAATCATTTTCGCTGGCGCCGCAATCGATTCAAGTGGTCAAGGCCTTAAAAGACGAGGTTCGGCTCGTCGGATTTTACGAGGCCAAAGAAAAAGCGATGTTTGACGATCTCCTCAATAAATACAAATATCATTCAAATAAAATCGTTGTTGAGTTTTATGATCCTGACAAAGATAAAGGGGTTGCCAAAAAATATAATATTAAAAAATATCGGACGGTGGTGATTGAAAAGGGGAAGAGAGAGGCTCGCGTTGAAGATGTGACCGATGAAAATGGGGAAGAAAAAATAACAAATGCGATGATAAAGATCGAAAGAGAAGGAACACCCGTCATCTATTTTCTCAAGGGACATGGTGAAAAAGATATCCATGACCAGGACCGTGAAGGATATTCGGTGGCTCAAGAGGAACTCAAAGATGAGGGGTATGAAGTGAAAAGTCTCGCTCTTTTAGAGAGTGGAAAGATTCCGAAAGATTCGCGGGCGCTCATTATCGCAGGACCCGAGAAACCGTTTCATCCGAAAGAATTGGAGCTGATTTCGGATTATTTTAAGAACGGGGGGAGTGGAATGATTCTTCTCGATCCGACGGATCAGGAAAATCGGGCAACAGGAATTGAGTCCTTTCTTTTAAAAGCGGGTATCCGTGCTGAGAATGAAGCGATTGTTGATCCGATTTCTACGATATTCGGCCAGAGCGCTGCAACACCTGTTGTTTCTGAATATACCGGTCACGATGTGGTTCGGGGTTTGAAAGAGGCCTCTTTTTATCCCTTGGCAAGGCACTTTACCATTTTGCCAGCGCTTCCCAATAAGCATCTTAAGGTTGAAGCCGTTGCAAAAACCACCCCTAACAGCTGGGCTGAAGCAGGGGGCTTAAAACAAGGAAAGGTCAAATATGATGAGGGGAAGGATCGAAAAGGGCCCCTGAATCTCGTGGTGGCTGTCTCTGGAAAATGGCAAGTGGGGAGCGAAAAAGAGACCCGGCTTCTTGTTTTTGGCGACTCTGATTTTTCAAACAATCGTTCGTTTGAATTTGCCGGCAACGGGAATTTCTTTTTAAATGCCGTTGCCTGGCTTGTGGGGGATGAATCGTTGATTTCGATCCGCCCGCCAAAAATGGCCGGCGCGTCCGGAAAATTGATCATGACCCCGAGACAGGTTCAACTTCTTTTTATGCTGTCGGTTGTGGTGGTTCCACTGGTGATTGTGGGGGCTGGAATTGTCGTCTGGTTACGAAGACGGAGACTTGCGTGAAGAAATTTAAAATTACCTGGATTTTAGCAGCTGTTTTTCTAGCCCTGATAGTTTGCGTCTATTTCTTTGAAATCGAGGGGGGGAAAAAGCGGGCGGCGATCAAGGAAAGAGAAGAGAAGGTGTTGCTTTTCGAAAAAGAGAAAGTTCGAGAAGTGGCGCTTCAGATTCCCAACGGTCTATTTAAGGCGAAGCGTATGGGAGAAAATGAGTGGGCAATTGAAGAGCCGTTAAAGGTGAAAGGGGACAAATGGGCGTGGAATCAAATTATAGATACGGTTTCAGATCTTAAATTTAAGCGTGTGATAGAGGAAAGCGCGTCAGATCTTTCGGTCTATGGCCTCAAAGAACCGAAGATAAAGGTCGAATTTCAACTTCAGGGGGAGAAGGAGAAAAAGGTTCTTAAACTGGGTGATGAAAATCCGATCGGCGATTCTCTCTTTGCGACAGTCAGTGACACAAAAAAGGTTGTTCTGGTCCCCTCCTATCTTTCTTCTTCATTGAATAAAGAGCTTAAACAGCTTCGGGAGAAAAGGCTTTTTTCATTTGAGACAGAAAAAACACGATCGGTTGAAATTGTTTCAAAAGGGAAAAAACTTTCTTTGAAAAAAGAGGGGAATAAATGGAGTGTTGTCTCTTCCTCCAAAAAAGATGAAGCCGAGTTGTCTCAGGTGACTGGCCTGTTGAACAGACTGAATTCTTTGGAAGTTAAAGATTTTGAATCAGAGTCCACTGCAGATCTTAAGATTTCGGCAAAGTATGGTTTGAAAGATCCTTCAATGACAGTTCGTGTTAAAGATGAAAAAAATGTCCAGCTCGAACTGCTGCTTGGAAAAAAAGATAAGGAAGGGGTTTTTGCCGCGAGGCGTGGGGAAAAACCGGTTTACCTGCTGCATGCCTATGTCCTCGATGATATTTCTTTGGATGCGTCAAAGTATCTGAAAAAGGCCAAAAAAGAAGAAAAGAAAACTGAAACTTCGGGGGTCACACCCTAGCTGTTAAAGTCGAATTGATTATCTACCTGTACCAACTTTTTTTCTCTCTCTGGCATTGACTTTGCACCTGACAAGTGGCAATTAACATGAACTGTTTAGTTTAACTTATAGAGGAGGATAATATGAAGTACATGTTTGCAATTATAGCGATTCTGATTGGAACATCAACCTATGCCTGGGCCGGTTGCCCATTGTCTGATAAGGACAATGCTGTTCGGAATTTTGCGAAATTTGTTGCTCAGGAAGCCGGAAATGAGGATGCTAAGCTTTTGCTTGCCGATTGTTCTGACGATGAAATTAAATTTGGTTTAAAAGAGTTCCGAATGGGAACCTTGGGCGTTCGTGTTGAAGCTGTGGATCAATATGCAAGTGGAAAATTAAATGTAATGACCAATGGACTGGAAGCTGCTGACTATATAGATCGGATTGTCCTGGGTCAAGTATGTCTCGGTTTAATTGAAACAGAAGCCTTAAATCGCAAGCTCGTTGGTCTTGAAGATTTAGCAAAATAAGGAAGGGGGTTCTTAGGAACGTTTCAGGGGTATTTCAGCTATTCTCCGTCGATAAAACCAGAAATTCACAAAAACCTTCTCAAGAAAAATCGACATAAAAGCGTAAGGCCTCAGTTATGGGGGGAACAGTTAACCAAAGAACCAAACGTTTGTTTTGCCCTCCATTGATTATGAGGGCGGCAGAGAAGTCTTAAATTCTCAGATGTCGATTTTCCCCCCAACGCCCACGGTTCAACGTGATCCAGCTCCAACATCCCCTTCTCCATACATCTTCTTCCATTCTGACTGACAAATGCGCATTGCCCGCCGTCCCTCTTCCATATCTCAAGTCTCGCACGTTGAGAGACATACCGGCTTGTCATTTTGTCTTCATGAGAGGACATTTCTTTTTTCTTTCTCGGCTCCATCAATCTTACCTCGCTTTTTGTTCTTTCCAGAGTTTTTTCTCCCCCCCTTGTTTTTCTTTCAAGTCTGGAGATCTTTCTCTCTGGATCTTTCTTTTCCAAAAAAAGCTCCAGAACTTCACGAAAAATATCTTCCAGCCGCCCGTTTGGGTATTTGTGCCTGAGCAGCTGCTTTGCCCTCTCTATCATTTCTGCCACCGGCTCATCTGCCCGAAATTCAATCTTTACCCTCCTTTCTGCGATCGGTTTTATTTCATCTAACTTCTTTATGCTCTGAAATGCTTTCTGATTCACACCCAAAACAGGCATCGGCGCCATCTGGGAAACCGCTGCCTTAAGATCAGGCAAAGAACCTTCGCTAGCGAAGGCATGGTCAGGGGTTGAAAACAAGGGGGGTATCAGTTTCTCACCAACAGGGGGAAGCCTTCGGATGATATCTTTTCCATGATCAGAAGGGGGGAAATGGCTGGCAATGATCTTTTCAACCCCTCTCTTCGATTTTAACTGAATGTCCTTTAATAACTGATCTTTATTGTCAACGGTCAAATGGGGGGAGATCAGATTGATCGTTGTAAGATTAACTTTCCCTTCTTCGAGAAGCCCTAAAATTTCAGGGAATCTTCGACTGAGTCGTGCCGCCTGGATTCTTCGGTAAGCAGCCTCTTCAGAAAAGTGAAACTTTTCAATGCAATAAGAGAAGAGGGAAGAGAAGCCCTCTTTCGCGTAGAGCCCCCTTTTGTCGATTTCAGAGAGATGAACGATGAGAAGCGCCGTTGCCTCTCTTTCATTCTTTACTATGCTTGAAAACGTTTCCAAGAGTTCGCTGTCTTTTATTTGATTGAGATTGAATGTTTGCATGAAGATTCCTCCTTTATTTTCAAGCATATTACCACAGCTTTTTTGATCCCTTTAAACGAAGCAGGATCAATTTAGAGGAGCGTTTTCATTTTAATCAGAAGGGATTACAAAATTCGTTCAGAAATTCTTCTAAAGGCAGCGCATGGAGGTTTAGAGGCTATTTTTGATGTCCACCGTCGAAAAAAATCCGATTTTCAGAAAAACTCTGTCAAGAAAAATCACATGAAAAAAAAGTGAATTCATTTCAGACAAAAAACCTTCGCCGGCGAAGGTTACCTGGAATTAACTTCCCCCCATAACTGAGGCCTTACATAAAAGCTATCGATGTCAGATAAAAGAGTGCATAAAAAAATAAGCGCGTTTCCACCGGTGAAAGTGATTCTTTCAGGTACATAGCCGGCCAATCCTTGTTATTTTTTGAGATCCTTCGGGCTGCGCCACACGGGGCTACGCCCTCAGGATGACACTAGACTTTTAAGATTTTCCCGAGCTTTAGCGCCAACCCAAAATCCCCTTTCACCTTGAGTTTCCCTGTCATAAATGCCAGCTGGGGGTTCAGTGTTCCCTGAACGAGGCTAACCAGGTCTTGATCGGCGATGGTGATGGTGCAGCTTGGACTTTCAGTGATTCCACAAACGACGCTATTTTGGGAGGAATTTAGGGAAATGTGCCAGTTTCCTCCCTGGGCGCCCGTCACATTAAATTGGTAAATGGCGTTTACCTCTTTTGAAAGATCGGGATTGCTTTGAATTCTCATGGCAATCTTTTCTTCAAAAATCTGTTTTGGCGTGAGTGTCATGATAGGCCTCCTATCGGTACATGGAATGAATGATATCCTTGTATTTTTCTGAACAGAACGATCTTCGAAGCTTCATCGAAGGGGTCAGCTCTCCTGCTTCAATCGTAAAATCGTTTTTTAAGATGCTGAATTTTTTGATCGTTTCATAAGAAGCCAGCTCTTTGTTTTTTTGTTCAATGATAGAGGAGATGAGTTTTTGAACGGAAGGATGGCTGTATATATCCGCCCCTTCTGAAATCCTTTCGGATTTCAGAAATTTTTCGATTTCTTCTTCATTCAGTGTCACCAGGGCAGTCAGATAATTTTTCTTGTCTCCATAGACCATCACCTGGCTGATAAATCTTTCGGTTTTTAAAAGATTTTCAATTTTTTGAGGGGCTATATTTTTGCCGCCGGATGTGACAATGAGATCCTTTTTTCTGTCTGTGATTTTGAGGTGTCCTCTTTCGTTGAGGATCCCAATATCGCCGGTGCAAAACCAGCCATCACTAAAACATTCCTTGGTTGCCTCCGGATTGTTAAAATAGCCCTTGAAAATCTTTGTGCCTTTGAGAAGAATTTCCCCGTCCGGATTTATCTTTACTTCAATATCGCCCAGGGGGGGGCCGACCGTTCCAAACTCATAATTTTCCTCGCGGTTCGTAAAAGCGGCGGCTGTTGTTTCGGTTAAGCCGTATCCCTCCAAGATCAAAAAGCCGGCTGCATGAAAAAATTCCGAAATATCGCGTGAAAGCGGTGCCCCCCCTGACACAAAAAACCGAATTCGCCCCCCAAACTTTCTTTCAAGTTTATTAAAAACAAGCCTTTTTGCAATTTGGTACTTCACATTAAGAAGGGGAGGGATCGGGAGTCGTTTTTGTTTGCGCTGACTGACCCTTTTCCCAACTTCTAAACACCAGGCGAAGATTTTTTTCTTGAAAGTCGAGGCTGCAGAAACATCAGAGATAATTTTATTGTAGACCTTTTCGTAGATTCTTGGCACAGCCAACATAAATGTCGGCTTTATTTCTGAGAGATTATCAACGAGCTTTGGAATACTTTCCGCAAAAGCCGCAGTCCAACCAAAAGCGATCCCCAAAAAATGCTCAACACGGGCAAAAATATGCGCGTATGGGAGAAAACTTAAAATAGTGTCATTTTCAGCAAGATGAAATGTCTGCGTAAGGTCAGAAAGCTCAGAGATGAGATTCGCATGGGTCAGCATGACCCCTTTTGGAACCCCTGTCGTCCCGGAGGTGTAAACGATGGTTGCAAGCTCTTCAGGCTTAGCCTGGTCTAAAAGGCTCTCAAACGCTTTTGGATTTTGATCTTTCCGATGAAGCCCTTTTTGGCAAAAGGTTTCTAGGGGGACAAAAGAGGAAGAGTCTTTGGACTGCTTATCAGCAGGTGGAGGCTGTTCATTAAATCCAAAAACAACAATTTCTCTGAGATGAGGGAGGTTTGGTTTTACAGTGAGGACTTTGCTCAGCTGATTTTCGTCTTCAACAAAAATCAGCTGAGCGCTGGAATTTGAAAGGATAAATTCGATCTCTTTAGGGACGCTCGACTGATAAATCGGCACGGTAACTCCCCCGCAGCTCAAGATGGCAAGATCTGAAAGTGCCCACTCCACACGCGAATTGGATATGATCGCCACGCGATCCCCTCTTTGAATTCCAGATTCGAGGAGGGCGAAGCAGAGATTTTCAACGAGATGATAATATTCCTGGAAAGTGATTTCTTCCCATATCCCTTTCACTTTCCGCCGAAACGCAATTTTTTGCGGAGAATGGTGAACTCTGTCCTTAAATGCTTCCGTGATGGTCTGGGCTGTAAAGGCCATGTTATAAGGGGCGATTATTCGGAGAGGTGGGGGGTTGTCAAGATATTTTCCTCAGATTCTTCCTGAGGCGACTGGGGGAGGGGGGTGACCTTTTCATCGATAGGTGTTGATTGAATAATTCTCGCCGGGGCCTGATTCAAAACCAAAAGAAGAAGCGACAGGGTTACGATCGCAAGTCCCATAAGCGCCAGCTGAAACCACATTCTTTTGTAAGAAATTTCTTCTCTGATCTCTGGGGTACCCTCAACTTTTCTTTCGATATCTGTGAGTGTTTTTTGGAGCTGGGGTTCCACTTTTTCAGCCTCTAGTTTTCGCATCTTTTTCTTATGCGCGAGAATTTCATCCGCAAAGAGAGAGCGGATATGGGCTGAACAGAGGCTTGCTGAAAAATCGGGATTAAGCGTGTTTAAAAAACGATTTAAGTCCCTCTGTAAATCACGGGCTGTCTGATATCTTCTGCCAAGATCCTTTTCAAGGGCTTTTAGAATAATATCTTCAAGCTCAAAAGGGACATCGGGGTTGAAAAGGCTCGGGGGGGGAATCTTTGCTTCCTGAATTTTTTTCAAGGTGCCAAGGTCATTCATGCTTGTAAAGAGCCGCTGATGGGTGATCATCTCGAACAAAATGATTCCCGTTGAAAAAATATCTGTCCTTTGATCGAGCGGTTCACCGTGGGCCTGCTCCGGCGACATATATCCAAATTTTCCCTTCAGCACGCCAGCCTTTGTTTTGCCCGCCTTTGCCCGGGTTTTGGCTATTCCAAAATCGATCAGTTTCACCTCTCCTTCGTATGAGACGAGGATGTTCTGCGGACTGATATCGCGGTGAATAATCTGCAGGAGTTCGTTGCCGCTTTTGTCTCGGAAACGGTGGGCGTAATCGAGTCCTTCACAGATTTTACCTGCGATATAAACAGCATGTTCAACAGGCATCGGTCTTTTAAGTTCTTCTGAACGGGCAAGGATTTGTCTTAAATTTTTGCCATCCACATACTCCATTGCGAGATAGTAAGTGTTTTCACATTCCCCAAACTCATAGATGTGAACGATGTTCGACTGATTGAGCTGGCTTGTTGTTCTTGCTTCGTCAATAAACATCGAGATGAATTCACCGTCTGCGCTGTGATGAGGCAAAATCCGTTTCAATACGAGCAGTTTTTCAAAGCCGCCGGGACCCGCTGTTTTCGCAAGAAAAATCTCCGCCATCCCGCCGCTTGCGATTTTGTCAAGCAGCGTGAATTTGCCGAATTTTTGGGGAAAAATGCCCATCCTGTAACTTTATCGGAAACTTGTTGACTTTGATTTAGTGGCCTTGAGAAACTAAAAGTTGTGACTGTTTCACTTAAAGTCTATGGCCTTACGGGGGGGATTGCCTGCGGCAAATCGACGATTGCGAATTTCTTCCGGGAGCTTGGGGCTGCCATCATTGACGCGGATCGGATTCATCACGAGCTTTGTGAAAAAGGGGAAAAGGGATGGAAGAAAATTAAAGAAGCCTTTGGGGATTCTGTTTTCAATTCTGACGGCGCATTGAACCGCGACAAATTAGGAGACATTGTTTTTAAAGATCTAAAAAAGAAAAAACTGCTTGAAGAGATAAGCCACCCGCTCATCATGGATCGAATCAGAGAGGAGGTAAGATCGTATGTGGGCAAAGTCGTTCCTTTTATTTTGGTTGAAGCCGCTCTTTTGGTCGAATCGAACCGGGATAAGCAGTTTCATGGGCTTGTCGTTGTGATGTGCCGGAAAGAACAGCAGGTTGAAAGGCTGGTCTCGATGCGCGGGATTTCAAAAGAGAGGGCGCTTGTGATGATCGACGCACAGATGCCTATTGAAGAAAAGGTCAAATATGCGACATTTGTCATTGATAATTCGGGGAGTTTGGGGAAAACCCAAAGAGAGGTAAGGAATGTTTTTGAAAAGATTCAGAAACGTGAAATAGACGGATTGCCCCTATGGAACTGATCGTATAAAGAAATGAGTCATATGGAATTAATTAGGGAGATCAAAGGGGATTTCCACATGCACACGAAAGACGATCCCGTTGATTATAAGTATATTACTCACTCGGCAGAGGAGCTAATCGATCATGCGGCAAGGCTTGGATTTGAGGTGCTCTCTATTACGGCGCATGACAAAATCAGCTATAGCCCCTATCTCAGGGAATACGCGGCTCATCGGGGAATTCTCCTTTTGCCGGGGGTCGAGGTGACGATTGAAGGGGCGCATGTTCTTCTCATCAATTATCTGGGTACCATTGAATTTAAATCACTGAAGGAGCTTGAAAAAATACGCGCTCCTGAAGTGTTGATTGTTGCGGCGCATCCCTATTATCCGGGTCCCACGCTTGGAAAAAAACTGCAAGAGCACATCGAGCTTTTTGATGCGATAGAGTATTGTCATTTTTATCATCGCTTCATCAATTTTTTTAATCAAAAAGCCGTTTCAGTTTCAAAGAAAAATAAGAAGCCTCTTGTCGGAACCTCGGACACGCATTTTCTCTGCCAGATGGATCAAACCTATTCGATGATTGAGGTGAACCGGAAAACGCCGGCTGCGGTTGTAGAATCGATTAAAGCCGGAAAAGTGCGTGTGGTGACCCATCCCCTTTCTCTTTCAATGCTTCTTAAGATTATGATAAAGTTTAAATTGTTGCTTCTTTAAGAATCGATGATCCATCGGCTAACAGTCGGCAGTCTGATTTTCTTCTCTCTCTTTATTTTTCATATTTGGCAGGCTTGTGCCCAATCGTCACCAGATCTGCTCAAACAGGCCATTCAGTTTACAGAGGAGAAAAAACACGAAGAGGCGATTGAGATTTTTAAAAAGATTTTATTGACGGAGCCGAACCATCCTGCCGCTCTTGAGGGATTGGGGGTTAATTATTTTTTGCTTAAAAAATACAAGGAAAGTCAAGAGGCGCTTGAAAACCTTTTAAAACTCAACCCGAACAGCCTGACAGCGCTTTTGACCCTTGGAAAACTTTTTGAAGAGCAGGACATCTATTACAAAGCCAATTACTATTATGAAAAGGCGCTAAAGCTGGATGTCTATCAACTGGAGGCCTACTGGGGGAAGGGACGTGTTTTTAATAAAGACAGGCAATACAGGAACGCGATTGAAGTCTTTAAAAAGGGATTAAATTTGGATCCCTATCATAAGGGGATTTTGCAGGGGCTTGCGTTTGCCCACCGGCGTCTGGGCGATTATTCGGAGGCCATCGTCTATGAAAAGAAAATTCTTGAGCTTTACCCGGAAGATTTGGAGGCAATTTTGAGGACGGCGGATCATTATGAATCTCTCCACAATACAAAATCGGCTATATTTTGGTACGAGAAGGCTAAAAAGATAAATCCCAAAGACGAAAGGATTTACGTGAAATTGGCGCTTCTATACAGCAAATCAGACCAGGTTGATGAGGCTGCCACAGCTCTTCAAAAGGCGATTGAACTGCAGGAAGGGAATATTGATAACTATATTACGCTCGGCCGTGTTTATGGCTGGCTCTCCCGGCTGGATGAGGCGAGGGCTGTTTTTGAGAACGCGATTCGCATAGATCCAAAAAATGTGGATGTTCTGAATGATCTCGCAACGGTTGAACTTTTTTCCGGTAATTGGGATAAGGCGGAGCAGCGTTTTAAAGAGGTTCTTAAGATTGCGCCAAAGGATAAAAATGCTCTTAAAGGGTTGGAAGAAGTTCGTATGGATAAAGCCCCTTTATTTACAAGCCGGGTCAGAGTTGTAAGAGATAGCGACAAGGACCACGCGACAGAAGCCCGGGTTTCAGAGCGGCGGGAATATTCTCAGGAATTTATCTACCGTTTCAGCCCTTCTTTTTTTATGGAGGGGAGATATCAGCGAACGAATCGGTATCAGGATATTGTTGGGGGGGATCGCGAGTTTAAGTTTAAGCAGGATATCGGGTCTATTAAGTTTAACGCAAAAATGGGTAAATATTTTCTTATGTCGGGGAGGGGAGAGCTCAATCATTTTGTGAATGTAGAGCGCCAGCTCTTCAATTTTAAAAAGGACTTTGATCAGATTTCTGCCTATCTTTACGGACTTTGGGAGAAGGGGAAGATTTTTGGATTTGGAACGGTTTCAAGGTCGCTTCTGTTACGAAGAATCAATCCCGATCATTTAAGGATGGAACCCTTTCATAGCTATGGATCATCGTTTGGATATAATTTTACTCGTTCCTTCCAAAGCGTCCTTCGCTACTCCTATATCGATTTCATAGGCCCGCATGAACGCCATGACATTGAATCTACAACCACCTGGCGTCTCCCTTTTTTTAAGCAGATTGAGCTCGGCTATGGCTTTAACTGGTTAAGCAATCCCTCTTCGCGTATTCATTCAGGGAGTATTCAATTTCAAGAGCAATTCTTTCGTTCACTGCTTTTTGAATTACTCTATAAACTAGACTTTGATGATAATAAAATTGATGCGGGGCTTGTTCGTGTGCATCACGGCCGTATGCTCACCTCTTTTCCGATCTATAAAAAAATCAGCCTCAATTTTGAGGCTGAGGTTGACGTTGAAGATGGGAAAGATAACGATCTCACTCAAACGTATCGCACCTATCTTCACGTCCCGTTAGGGATCATTTTTTAGGAGGTGATTTTTACTTCTCTTTGCCTTTCTTACCTCCGTCATCGTCATCTTTTTTGTCGTTGTCATTGTCTTCTTTTTCAGCTTTCTTCTCTTCTTTTACTTCAGCTTTCTTCTCTTCTTTTACTTCAGCTTTTTTGTCTTCATTTCTTTCAGCTTTTTCAGCCCGTCTCCCTTCGCCACGCTCAGCCGCAAGCGCAATCCGCTCAATCTTAGACTCTTTATTCTCTTTTAGAATATCTCGGGCGACCTTGTCCTCATTCCCTTTCTCATATTTTTCTTTGAAATCATCAAAGTAGTCTTCTTTAGCGAAACGAAGATCTGACGAATTCTCGTTTTTAAACAGATCGATTTTATCTCTGATGAATTGAGACACTGCGTCCTCAGACGCGGCTTCACTTGAATTCCAGAGGGTTTCTGAAAGCCTCATTTCAAGCGCTCTGGTTTCAATGCCCCGTCTTCCCTTTTCATCTGATGTGGGGGATCCATTCAAACTCCCCCCTTCACTCAGCGCTTCAAACAATGAGTCCTCTGTGCCACCGGCGAGTAAGTGAGTGGTTGTGAACGTAAAAAGCGCAAAACCACATACACCCATCGCCACCTTTAAAATCTTTTCAATGTAGAGTTTTACTTTCATCTTAGTTCTCACTTAGTTCTTATACTTTTCCGCTTTCAACTATCATGCTACCCCCTTTCCAGAGCTTGTCAAAAAAAATATTATTGTAACTCATTGATTTTATTAAAGAAAAAAATTATTTTTTTTCATGAGCAACATGTTAAAACTCCTTAAGTTTTAAGATTTCTTTCATCTGGTTCTAATGTAGCAAGCTCAGTTCGGAACGAAATGAGCGCGCCGTCTAAATAGTGATTAAGCATTTTTTCTATTTCTTCCGATAAAAACTAAGACGATGCGTACCGTGAAAGAAAGAATTAAAACTTTATTAAGCTCCGGCAGAGCCGCTTATGAAGCATCTAAACACAAGATCAAATTTAAGCTCCTATCTGGAATCGTGATCCTTTGTCTGTTGATTTTGGTGAGCAGCCTCTTTTCTCTGTATTACTTTAAAAAAATTCATAAGGGCTTCTCTCACATCGCCATGCATATCTTCCCCGCCTCGCAAAAAATCACAGATCTCGCCGATGGCCTCAGGGAGAGTAAAAACTGGGCTGTTCGTTATACGCTGGAAGAAGATCCAGCGAAGCTTGAGCAATGGAAAGCCAATTATCAGAAGAGCTTTTCGAAAGCCCAGGCGCTTTTTAAAGACATGGCGGGGATTTCAGAAAAAAAGATACGTGATGAGCTTCATCAGGTGCAGAAAAGTTTAGATGTTTTTTCAAAAGAGGTAACCCCTGTTCTTGAGCAACATGAAGAACGCCTGGCGCTGGCGCAATTTAAGCGCGAAAAAATAGGTGAATTTTCTTCAATTGCGAGTGAAATCGATTCAGAGCTTGGAGATCTTTCCCAGGGGGTGATCACCAGACAAGATCTGCATAAGAAGGTTACAAACCTCAAAAAGATAGTGGCCGATTCAGCGGTACTCTTTTCCCAGTCGATCTTTTCAGCGCTGAAGGTTCAGTCCGAGGCAGAGCTTGAAGATGCCCTTGCTTCGAAGAAAGCGGTCTTTGAAGAAAACATGAATCTTTTTGATAAGGAAGTGGGAATCCTTTTTCCGCTTATCGTCCCTGCGGCCCAAAAACAGCATCTGCATAAGGCCAAAGTGCTGAGTGTTCAGATGAGGCGTCTTGTCTTCGGCCACCAGCAGCTTTTCGATCTCTATAAGACAGAGGTTCAAAAATTGGTCTCGATATGGAAGACAATCGATGCGCTAAATTCTGCCTACGAAGAGGTACATAAGGGGACTGAATCGGTGGTTCAACTGGTCAACGAGTCGATGAAGCAGGCGATGCAAACACTCAGTCAATCACAACAACAAAACCGGTCAACTCTCTTCTTTCTGATCTTTATTTTTGTCATTTTGGGGATTGGGGCGAGTGTTTTTGTGTCAAATAGTATCATTTCTCCCATAGAGCTCCTTGCTGGCGTTACGAAAGAAATAGGCGCTGGCGACCTTCGTCAAAGGGTTCCGGTAAGCTCTTCTGATGAGATGGGTGAGCTTGCCATTGCGTTTAACCAGATGACGGAGTCTCTTGAGAAAGCCAATGCGGAGATTCAAGAATTAAATAAAGGGTTGGAAAAAAAGGTTGAAGAAAGGACAAAGGAGCTAAGGCTTACATTGGAGGATCTGCAACTTAAAAATGAGCAGCTTGTAGTGGGGAGCCGCATGAAATCCGAGTTTCTTGCCAATATGTCGCATGAACTGAGAACCCCCCTCAATAGCATCATTGGGTTTAGCGAGCTGATCATAGCCGATACCAGCCAAAAACTTTCGGATCGGACGAAGAAAAATATTCAAAATGTGGTCGACAGCGGAAAAGATCTGTTGGCGCTCATCAACGCTATTTTGGATATTGCCAAAATTGAAGCCGGGAAGATGACAGTTTCCTGCTCTGAGTTTAACATTGCCGACCTTATCGAGAGCAGCATTATGACGAATGAGGTCTTGCTTCGTGGCAAGGATGTCAAAATTGAAAAGCATCTGCCGAAACATGTCCCAAATTGTTACTCTGACGCGACAAAAATCAAGCAGATCATGAACAATCTGATTAATAACGCTGTCAAGTTCACGGAAAAGGGGATGATCTCACTATCGCTGGAAGCGAAAGAAAAATACTTTGTTTTTAAAGTCACAGACACAGGGATCGGAATTTCCCAGGCGAATCAAAAAATCATCTTTGATGAATTCAGGCAGGTAGATGCCAGTACAACACGTAAGCATGGTGGAAGCGGTCTGGGTCTTGCGATTGTAAAAAAAATGACAATGCTTCTCGGGGGGAGCGTCGATGTCGAAAGTGAAGAGGGAAAGTGGAGCACATTTGCCGTCATTTTTCCGATCCGCTTCGAAGCCAAAAAAGAGGAGATGCCAAAACGGGAAAAGAAATTTGAAAGGGAGGCGCGGCTTAAAAAAGCTGCCTGAGGCTCTAAAAAACGTGAGAGTTAAAAAGAAGATTTTGATTGTCGAAGATTCTGAAAACAATCTCGATCTTTGTATGCAGATTCTTCAAGGGGATTATGAGATCATGACGGCTAGGGATGGCAGAGAAGGCATAGAGAAGGCTCTTCAGGGAGAGCCTGATTTGATTCTTATGGATTTGTCGTTGCCTGAGGTGAACGGCTGGGAAGCGACGCGCCAAATTAAAAAAAAAAAGCGCGATCTTCCGATTGTGGCAGTTACCGCCCATGCTCTTTCAGGAGATGAAGAGCGCGCGCGAAACGCCGGATGTGATGATTATCTGGCAAAACCCTTTTTACCAAAGGAGCTACGGGACATTGTGGAACGGAACCTTAAAAAAGCAGCCTAAAGGCTCGAAAGATATTCTCTTAAAAAGGAGATACAAAATAATGATTGTGGACGACAATCGGAGAAATGTCGAACTCCTGCAGGAACAGTTCAAACAGGCAGGATATGAAACCATCTCTTGTTCTTCAGGGAATGAGGTTTTGAATATGGTGTCGCGTGAGAAACCGGATCTTGTTCTTCTCGATATTATGATGCCAAATCTTGATGGATACCAGACATGCGGGATTCTGAAAGAAACCTGCAAAGACAAATTTCTTCCGGTTATTTTGATTTCTGTAAAAGACGACGCGGAGAGCAAAATCAGGGGGCTTTCTTCAGGCGCTGACGATTATATGATTAAACCCTATGATTTTCATGAGCTTAAAATGAGGATTCTCAATTTGTTAAAAATTGTTGAACTGGATGAAGAACAGGCGCTTCTTTTTGACTATTATCGGGAAAGCCTTCAGGTTCTTAAGGAAATCAGACTTTTGATGGAAAGTCTTTCTTACGCCCTGAAAAAAATCGGCGAAGGAAAAGAAACCGATAGCCGGTTCGCTGAAAAACAGATTTCAGCTATCTTGAGCAAGATCGATCATCTTGAAAGGAAAAAGGGATGAAACCCAAAATTCTTGTTGTTGACGATATGAAAGAAAACGTCGATATGCTCAATCAGTATTTTCAGATGAAAGGGTTTCAAACGATTCTCGCCTATGGCGGCAAAGAAGCGATTGAAAAAGCAGAGCAGGAGACCCCCGATTTGATTCTTCTAGATGTCATTATGCCGGATGTCGATGGCTTTCAGGTCTGTGAAACTCTGAAGAAAAAACGGACTCATTTTAAGAATATTCCCATTGTTCTTGTGACGGCTCGCGATGATTTAGCCAGCAAGATCAGGGGATTAGAGCTGGGGGCTGACGATTATGTGACAAAACCTTTTGAAATCCGTGAGCTTGAGGCGCGTGTAAATAGCGCGGTGAGACTCAAGAAAGCGTATGATGAGCTCAAAGAGCTTAATGAAATGAAAAATCAGTTTTTGGGGATTGCAAGCCACGATCTTAAGGGACCGATCGCCCGCATTGAACAGGCAGCGGAGCTGATTTTAAAAAACCGCGGGGATTTAAAGACGGAACAACTGAAACAGCTTGAACGGATTAAAAAAGAGGCGAGGGATATTTTTAGCTTAATCTCCGATCTTTTAAACATTGTAAAAATCGATTCTGGGAAATTGGGGCTGGATACAAAGGAGGTCGATTTTGAAATATTAATCGATGAGCTTCTGAGAATGAATTTCATGGCCGCGGAGAGTAAAAAAATGAAAATTGAAACAGTGATAGAAACCGGCATTCCAAAAATCATTGCTGATCCGATGCGGCTTCTGGAGGTGCTCGAAAATCTGGTTTCCAATGCGATGAAGTTTTCTCATCCCGGTGGGGCCATTACCGTTGGCTTGAAGAAAGCGGAAAAGGGGATTGAATTGACAGTTGCGGACGAGGGGGTCGGGATTCCGGAAGCGGAGCTTCCCCATGTTTTTGACCGCTTTGTCAAGTTATCCCCAAAGCCGACAGCCGGTGAAAAGGGGACCGGTCTGGGTCTTTCGATCTGCAAACAGATTGTTGAACTGCACAAAGGGAAAATATCTTTAAAAAGCAAGGTTGGCAAAGGGACGACTGTTACGGTATTTCTGCCGGTGTAACTGCTGAGTAGTTATGTGTCCCACGGGTATGCTAATGTGTCTGCATGCCAGGATCGGTGGTTTTTACATTTCATCCTGAAATTCAGTTGCTTCTGCAAAAACAGTTTCAACAGGCAGCCGGTTCAATTCTCCCCTTTAAGAAATGGATCGAACAGCAGCTTTTACAAAAGATTCCGTTTCAGCTTTTTTCAGAAGATGAGCAAAGGCTCTGCGTGAAAAAGTTGAGAGAGGGGATATTTCCGGACTCTCTCGTATTTGACGGTATCGATGATCTGGCGTTAGCCCTTTTCAAAGTCCTCAAGGATAAAGAGGTTGGGGTGGACGATTTTTTAAAAGGGGTCCAACGCGCCAAACTCCTTATGCCGAAGAAAAAGTTACTCATCTCTCTTGGCCGCTGGTATGAGTCCTATCTTGAAAAAAATAAGCCCTTTCAAATTGATGAAGAAGATCTCTATAAACTTTCGATTTCACTCTATCCTTCCCGTCTTCTAGAATTGGATAAAGCCATGGTGTTGGCGCTGAAGCTGACTTCTTTGGAATTAAAGCTTCTTCACCTGTTGGAGAAAGAAGGAACGGTTGTGGAAATGATCTCTATCGATTCTTTTAACCCTAAAAGGGATTCCGACATTTTTGTGGTGGAGGCGGAATCTTTGCATTTGGAGGTTGACTCTGTTCTAAAAGATATTTCATTTCAGTTTGAGTCCGGGGCGCGCGAATGTCTCATCTACTGTTTTCAATCAGGGTCGATTTATCGTCAAATTCTTTCAGCCGCATGTAAAAAGTACGATATCTCTTTAGAGCGCCTTACGATTCTTCCGTTGGAAGACAATACGATCGTGCTTGGGGAAAAGGGGTTGGTTTATCTTGTTGGGGTATCAGAAGAAAAATCTGATGGGGTATTCGATTTTCTTCTGCCGGAAGAAAAAGAGCGCTTGAATCAGTGTTTAAAGAGCCATCTTTTCGAGCTGCCATATGAGAGGAAAGAACGAACGAGGCAGCTCCTTCGTTATCTGGCCTCGTGCAGTCGACGGTTGTGGGTAAGTTATGTGGGGAAATGCCCCCTGCTGCTCTCGGAGTTTTTGGTTGAATATCCGAAGGCGTCGTTTGAGCGAAATGTCATTCCAAGGGCGAAGCCCGAGGAATCTCGACGAGATCCTTCGGGTTCCTTCGCTACGCTCAGGACGCTTAGGATGACATATGAAAATCTCCCTCTCCCCCACAGCTACTCCGTGCGCTCTTTGAACCAGTATCAGCGATGTCCCTATGGATTTTTTATAAGAGAGTGTCTTGGGCTTTATCCGAAGTCTCTGAATCTGCAAGGTCTTAACTCAGCAGAGGAGGGGATTATTTATCACGATATTTTATTCCGGTTTTTTTCACCGGAAAGGGGGGGCTCTACAGAGCTGGCGGATGTCTTTCGGGAGTCGTTTGAAATTCTTTCGAATAAAATTGGCCATCAGATCCCCCTTTCACAGCGCCTAAGAATAGAGAAGACTGTTTCCCTTTTTTTGGAAAAAGAGAAAGAGTGGCGCCACATCAGTCGTTTTAAACCGCGCTATTTTGAGCAGTCGTTTGAGATGGAATTAAAACAAGGAGATGAGTCGATCCCGATTCGTGGAAAAATAGACCGGGTAGATGTGGATGAAGAGAGAAAGGAATTTATCACCATCGATTATAAAACGGGGGGAGATTTGCCATCAGCCAAAGAGGTGATGGCAGGCCGCGATTTTCAGCTTGTTATCTATGCAATGGCGATGGAAGAGCTATTTTTACGGGGATATCGGCCTACTTCCGGTTTTTGTTATCAGGTAAAAAAAATAAAATCGAAAAAGCTCTTTGAAGTTTTGTCCGGCGATGAATGGGGGGCGTTGAAGAAGAGAACATTGAATGAGGTTTTTTCCATCGTTTCAGAGATTCGTAAAAAGCGGTTTATCGGCACACCGGAGAATTGTTATGAGGGCTGTGAGTTACGAGGCGTATGTGGAAACGATCAGCTATCAATTTTGGCTTGAAAGGAAATATTTTTTTTAGTAGCGTCTCCATCGTGAACAAAGCGCAATTTGTCAGGCTCCTGGCATCAAAAAACCAGATCACCAGAGTTCAGGCAGAGGCTTTTTTGAATACGTTTATCCATGTCATCAAAAAGACAGTCAAAAAAGGGGAAGAGGTTAAAATTGCGCGCTTTGGGTGCTGGTACATTGCTAAAAGAAAGGCGAGAGAGAGCAGAAACCCTCAGACGGGAGCGATGATGAAAATTCCAGCGACCCGTATTCCTTCTTTTCATTCCAGTCGTACGCTCAAAGATGCTTGCAATTAACCCACAGAAACTGTGGAAAACTGGATATTTTCTGTGATTTTAAGTTTATAAGTTATTGAAACAACTTATTTTTTAGAAGATAGATTATTTTTTAATCATCCTATGTCGTCATTACCCTATTCCGGCATCTTACAATGACTCTAGTAATCACCCAGGCGCCCACTCCAGATCAAAGACGTGTGATCACCTCGCACTCCCCGTGGATATCCGTTCAGGCTCAGCCTGGCTCAGGTAAGACACGTGTGCTGGTGGAAAGAGTGATTCATCTTCTTGAGGGTGGGCAGGGGAAAGGGGAGGTCGTTGCGATCACATTTACAGAAAAGGCGGCTGAAGAGATCAAAAAGCGGGTTGAGAAATCGTTAAATCGGAGTGGGTCATTTGCAATACCTGGGCTATGGGTTTCTACCATTCATGGTTTTTGCCTGCGGATTTTAAAAGAATATTCATGGCTGGTCGGTCTTTCACATTCCTTTTCGATTCTTTCAGAGGAAGAACAGATTTTTTTTCTTGAGATCGCGATGCGCAACACCTTTATGGAGCTGGAAGCTCGTGGCTCCAAACCTTATTTCAATCTCTGCTCCTTCTATGAGTTGGGTCAGTGCGAGGCGATGATCCGTCAGCTTTTTAAGTTTCGGTTTCAGCTGGAATCGATACCTTTACCGATAGATTCTATATCTCTTCAAATTTATAACGATTTAAAATTTGTCTTTGGGCGGGTTCTTTCGGGCTATGAGGCGCTTAAAAAAGAACATCGGGCATCTGATTTCGATGATTTGTTATTCAGCGCTCTTTGTCTTCTCAGAAAAGAAAATGAGGTAAGAAAAGAGCTTCGAAGGAGATTTTCAGCCATTCTTGTGGATGAATTTCAGGATACAGATGAGATCCAAAAAGAGATTCTCGATCTTTTGACAAAAGAAGATGAGGATCGATTCCCCCCGCCGTCTCTCATGATTGTCGGCGATCTGAATCAGTCGATCTACCGTTTTCGAGGGGCAAATGTCGATCTCTTCAGGAACCTCAAAGAAGATATCGTTTTGAAAGGGGGATCTTCTTTTGAACTGGTCCAAAATTTTAGAAGTTCAGAACCGGTCATTGAGTTCGTCAACGCTCTCTTTGAGCCTCTTTTGGGGAGAGACTTTTTAAAGTCGCTCCCTCCTGAACGTCACTCTGAGCGCGACAGCGCGAAGAGTCTCAAAACTGGGGTTGAATATTGGACAGCTACGGGGGGGCGCCCACGTGAAGCGACATGGCTTGCCACATATATCAACTCATTTCGCAAGGATGGCGGTGGGGAGATGTGGTCTCACATTGCGATTCTCTTGCGTGGCATGACGTATAGTCATCTGTATGAAAAGGCATTGAGTGAGGCTGGGATTCCGTGGGTGAAATCTCAAGAAAGCCGCTTTTATGAGAAGCCGGAGATTTCCTGGCTTTTGGCTCCGCTCAAATGGGTTTGTGATCCGACGGATGACTATTCACGGTGGCTGGCACTTTCATCTCCTCTGGGGAAGAGGTCATTCGATTCATTGGAGAGACTAAAAGGGCTTAAGGGGTTGGTTTCTTTGACAGAGTGGTATGCTTCGTTCGTGACGAAGATGACGCCCGTCACGATCCGATTTTTAGAAACAGTCCTTCAGTTTGAGAAAAAATATTCGAAGGCTGACTGGAAAGATTTTTTGATCTATATGGAGGTGCTCAAACGCGCGGCGGTCAAATCTTCTACGGAGGAATTTCAGGGGGATGGGGTTCGGATCATGACTGTCCATCAGGCAAAGGGGCTCGAATTTGAGGTCGTTTTTCTGCCAGATCTCGGTTATCTTCCGAAAGGAGAGAGCCCCTGGCTTCTCGCTAGCAAAAAAATGGGAATTGGGTTAAAAATTCCGTCTGAAAAGCCGTTTGACTGGAAGGGGGACGTCGTTTATCAGGAGATTCAGGAGGCCGAGAAAGAAGCACACATAGCCGAATCGAAAAGAATTTTCTATGTGGCAGCGACACGTGCGAAAAGATGGCTCGTTTTATCCCACAGTTCCCCAAAACCCCGCAAAGAGAGCTGGGCCTATTGGATGGAAGAGAATAGAGGATGTCTTAAACCTTATATGAAAGAGGGGGAGTTTGAATGACCGAAATTGAATATCAATATTTTCAGGGAAAATTTGAGGGATATGGAAAGCTTCCGCTCTTTTATCAATCGTGGAGGCCGGTCTTTTGTGAGCGGGTGATGGTTATTGTGCATGGGATGGGGGAGCATTCCAGCCGCTATGAGAATCTGATCCGGGCGCTGGCATCAGAGGGGATCGGTTTTTACGCCTATGATCATCGCGGTCATGGGAGGTCGAAAGGGGCGCGGGGCTGCATAAAGTCATTTCACGAATTGACGGAAGACTTAAGACATTTTTTAAAGTTGGTCTCGATTCATGAAAACCACCGGCCGATTGTCTTGTTTGGCCATAGCCTGGGGGGGCTGATCTCTCTTCATTATATAGAAGAGGTCGAGCGGCGGGGGGGGGTATTGCGATAAAACTGACATAACATCAAAAAATTTCC
>CAYMPL010000006.1:0-43643 GCA_964392415.1 uncultured bacterium
CAAAAAAGAGAGGCCGCCTAAATGACGTTTACACACCTATTGACAAAAGCCCAATTTGGTCAACTCGCTGGACGTTCTTATTTGGGTAAGAGGGATAAAACGTCCGGCAGGCTCATGTTCGGTAATATTAATTTTGGAGTCAATATGTAACATTTTAAACAGCCCCATACGAACAAAATAGTGTTTTGATTTTGCTTTAAATTTTGCGCAATGAATGTTTCGGGATTTTAAGGTTAGACCCATGGCCGCAATCATCGACAAAACCACCGGATGAACGGAAATCCATTTGTCATTGGCTGTAATTTCCAAGAAGTCTGGAGAGGAAGGATTAAAGCCTCTTAAAAAGGGGTCAATATTACCGAGGAACGCGCTATTTGGAAGGTGAATCTTCATAGAATAAACTCCCGGGAATTCCGATAATTGCAAATATACCGGGAATTCCGGTAATTGTCAACATACCAGGAATTCCGGTAGGGGGTGCCCCAAAAGCCCGTCATTCTGTCCGTCATCCTGCCCTCTGTGCCAATACGAAGTGAAGGATCTCTTCAATACCGCCAGGGAATAGTAGGGATAGGTAACACTTTTGGAGCGAAGGGATTGTCCATCCGGTGGAGCGAAGGGATTGTCCATCCGGGCAAACTATTTTTTTTGATGGTTTTTTTCAAAATTTCATGACATTCATATATTTGGCATGGCTATATCCAAATGAATTTCTTTTTTAATAAAAAGGAACATGTTTATGGAGGTACATTTTAAAAAAACACGCCTTTGCTTTTTCAATTTTTCTTTTGGCGTTCTTTTATCCGTTTTATTCATTCCCTCTGATCTTTCTTCAAGAGAGCTCGTTGAACCTTTTGTCGACTCTCCCGGAAAGACAGTTGGTTCTGATTTCAATGGGGATGGGATTCATGATGTTTTAATGGGCGCTCGTTTAAACGATGATATTGCAACGAATGCCGGAGCAGTCTATGTCCTCTATGGAACAAGCTCTTTTTCCAGAACCTATCTCTTAAATGGCGATGGCGTTAGTGTGACCCTTTTGGGAAAAGCCACCCTTGATTATTTGGGTCGAGCGCTAGCCAGCGCAGGTGATGTTAACGCCGATGGGTTCGATGACATCGTAGTAGGCGCATATCAAAATAACGATGGTCCTGGAGCAAACAATGCTGGGGCGGTCTACATCCTTTATGGAAATCCAAATCTTTCTGCAACAATCCAAATGAATGGAGCAGGTGTCGATGTGACAGTTCTGGGAAAAGCGGCAACCGATCGTTTGGGAGTATCCGTCGGAGGAGCCGGTGATGTGAACGGGGATGGTTTTGATGATATTTCCATGGCGGCGGATCAAAATAACGATGGTCCTGGAGCAAACAATGCTGGGGCGATATACATCCTTTATGGCAGCGCTTCTCTTTCAGCCGACTACCGTTTAGATGGAGCAGGTGTCAATGTGACAGTTCTGGGAAAGGCAGCGTTGGACCAGTTAGGATTTGCGACAGGTGGTAGAAACGTGCCATTGGTTGCAACTGCGGGAGATGTCAATCGGGACGGTTTCGATGATCTGATGATGGGGGCCCCCTATAATAACGATGGTGGAAGTGATGACGAAGGAGCGGCTTATGTTCTCTTTGGTGGGAGCTCTCTATCAGCCACGATTAGGCTGGATGGAGAGGGTGTAAATCTGACACTGATCGGGACAACCACAAATGACTTCCTCGGATCGGTTTCTGGAGCTGGAGATGTTAATAATGATGGCTTTGATGATCTTATTGTGGGGGCGGGATATAGCGATGAACTGACTCTTGACGCAGGAATGGCTTATATTATTTACGGACGCAGCTCTTTTCCCAACGCAACTCTCGACACTCAAACGGCTCAACAAGATCTGAGCATTGCTGGAAAAGCCGCCAGCGATCGGTTTGGAGAATCAGTATCTGCCGCAGGGGATCTCAATGACGATGGAATTTACGATGTCATGATGGCGGGTTTGGGGAATGGGGATAATGGCGCAGCCTCAGGAGCAGCCTTTCTGCTCTATGGAAGCCCGTCTTTATCATCATCTTACCGCCTAAATGGAGCAGGGGTTGATGTTACTTTTCAAGGCAAGGCTGCAAATTCTTATTTTGCAAGTTCTGTTTCAGGAATTGGAGATGTTAATAATGATGGCATTCCAGATTTTATTTTCGGTGAGGGTTATAATGATGATCTAGGGGTGGACGCCGGACAAGTCTATATCATTTTTGGAAGTGAGTCGCTCTCGTCAACTATTACCATGAATGGCGCGGGTCCGGATGTGACGATTCGGGCTAAAGCCGCTAACGATCGTTTGGGCGCCGCGGTTGGGGGAGGAAGAGCAAATCCAGGGCCTTAGCATATTAATCGTGTCATTGCATGATTTGAAGCCTATTTACTTTTCTTCATCGTTATAGTAAGACACACCAAAATCTTGACTGTAATCATGAATATTTCTTGAAAGGAGGAGATATGAATAACGAGGTTCTTTCAGAAGAAAAAAAGTATTTGATGACTTCTGAAAACAATATGCTCTGTCGCGTGACACAACTTCCGTTGTCAAAAGAAGAGCAAGAAGAAATCGAATCTATTTTAGAAGTTGCCTGAGCTTTAAAAAGGGCTGACACCCCCCGGTCCCTTTTCTATCCCCCTATTTCCTCCCTATTTTCTATGTAAAATGTTTTATTTCAATTCAGCCGAACCGATTTTGAAGCGTGTTGGGGAAGACAATCCCCATTCTTTTGAATCGTATTTTTTGCCTCATAAAGTCTTTTCTGGAAATTACTGGGATGAGTTTTCCCTCCCTTCTTTATTGTTGGGTTCCAAGCAGAGGATTTTGATGCTGGGTTTGGGGAAGGGGGCCGCCATTCGTCCTTTTCTGGCGAGCGGGGCTAAGTGTGAAATCGTTACGGTTGACCATGATGAAGACACCATCCGCGCTGCCAAAGAGATATTTTCTTCTTTTTTTCCCTGCATACCATTTGAGACGATCCATGCCGATGCCTTTGAATATTTAAAAAGGGGGCACAGAAAAAAGTTTGATATTGTGTGGGTGGATCTCTATTCGAAAGAAGGGCATGTTGATCTTATCGCGAATCCCGGATTTTATGTCTTGCTTGAAAGCGCGTTAAAGAGGAATGGGATTGTTGCGATCAATTCTCTGGGACTCCCTCCTCAATTGAATCCCATCGCGGCGGACACAATAACCAATCTTACGCTCTGCCATCTGAGCAGTCTCTTTAAGACCGTTGGATTTCTCCCCTACAGAAGAAATTATACTATCATGGCCACTCAGAAAGATCGTTTTTCCGGGATAACCGGCGGCGCTTTTCATCCTGATTTAAAGGAGTGGGATCGTCTGGTTTTGGGCATTCAAACATTAAGAGTGGGTAAAATGAAATCCTCTCCTTTCATAAAACCGAAACCTCTGGCTGAGATACCTCTGTCATTTCAGGGGACGACCTTTCAAATGAGGGCGAGATGGCCTGCTTTTATTCACAGGTTTAATCATTTTGGAGAAGAAAAAATCAAATGCTGGAAGAGGTTAGGGGAAGCCAGAGATCTCATTTCTTTCATGCAAAATATCAATATGGCCAGGGAAACACTTCAGGCGCTTCTTTTGGAAAAAAATGAAATGGCCATTATTTTTCCATTATTTCTATCGTCTCAAAAAATGGATTCGCATTTGCCCACAGAATGGTTTGTTCAATATTTTCTTAAGCATTGGTTTTTTATTTACGAGGCTGATCCCGACAATTTTATTCATTATTTTTTACCTCATGCCGCGGCTTTAATGATTTTTGAAGCTTCCGAGCATGAGCGGGATTTCCCCCTTTTGTCAAAAATAGCGGAAAAACTTCAATGAAAGATATCATGGTTATAGATGATTTTTATGAAAATCCTTTGGGTGTCCGGGAGCTGGCTCTAAAAGCGAAATATTATCCGCCGCAAGCGCTCAGTCCCAATTATGCGGGCATGGAAAGTTGTCATTGTTATTATACGGGGGCGCTCATTGAAAAATTCGAAGAGATCGTTGGGAACAAGATAGAAGTTGATACGGGGCGAAACGTATTTGGACGCTTTAGAAGCGGCGCCGAGAGCCGTCCCCGGTCCACCCTTGTCCATATTGACGATGCGGAATGGAGCGCTGTCGTCTATCTGTCTTTGGATGAAGACTGTGAAGGAGGAACCACTTTCTATAAGCATAAAGAAACAGCGCTTTTTAGTCCTCCCGACACGAAATGTCTTAAAAAGCTGGAATTATGTTCCGTGGGGGAATTTGAGGAAAAAGTTGTGCGTAAAGATTCTCTCGATGAGTCCAAATGGGAAAGAGATGTTTTTGTTGCGATGAAGTTTAACAGACTTCTTCTTTTTCGGGGATCGCAAAGATTTCATGGTTACCCCTTATTTGGTGGAAGTCTTGAGAAAGCAAGGCTTACCCAGCTCTTCTTTTTTAATACGATTCCGTCTTTAAATAGGTTGGGAGCGGAGGAAACAAAATAAATGAATCGAAAGCTCTATGTGGTGGATGATTTTTATAAAGATCCCGATTTTTTGTCAAGGTATTCGAACCAGAGATAAAATTTTTTCTGTCATTCCCGCGAAAGCGGGAATCCATCCTTCCGTCATCCAGAGGCCCCGAAGGGGCCGAAGGATCTCTTTCCAATAACCCCCAATTCCTCTCCACCGTATCCTTAGCAGCAAAATAATATGCCTCTATCTGATCTTGATGGACAATAATTTTCTGAATGACACTCCTTATCAGCCTTCTCTGCATCTGAGGTGACGCTTCTTCCAAATGCGATGTCAAACGCTTAAGAAATCCCACATAAGCCTCTGGATCAATGATTTCGATCTGTGTAAGCAGTTCTGTCTCTAGACGATTCAAATCTTCTTGGAGCTTCTTCTTCTTCTCCTCAAGCTGAGTAAGCCTATCGTAAAGGCTGTGCGCTCTGCTCCCCGTCGGCAAACTCTCTAAATGAGACAACACCTTCTCTATTTTTTCCTGATTCTCATCAATCAGCTGTTTCTGATCTTTGATTCGCCTTTCAATTGCTGATGTGTTCTGATCTTCCCTGGCTTTCTCCAGAAAGACTGAAACAACTTCAGGTTGCCCTATAAGGGCATTAAGTCTCCTCATCATTGTTTGCTCAAGAGGGATTGCTTTTAAACTCCCAATAGAACAGTGACATCCAGGATTTTTAGTAACAGAATTTCTCCTGATCTGGCTCCCGTGTGCATAATAAAAATGTTTCCCATTTCTCCCATGAGCACTCTTTCCAACAAGAGCTTGACCGCAAAGGCCACATTCTAAAATCCCAGAAAGAACATAGGGGTGTCTTTTATAGGTGTCTGGCTTAAAGCGATCTTTGTTTTTCGAAAGCCTCTCTCTCACGGCTTCAAAAACCGATTGCTCAATAATGAGTGGCCATTGTGCTGGAAATAAAACGGTCTTTCCATTTTCATTGACTGAAACTTTTGCGATGTAGACCGGATTTGTCAGAATATGCCTGAGGGAGTGAACCATAAAGGTTTTCGATCCCACTCGCGGAAGCCCTCCCCCTTCACGGATGCGTTTCGGAGACAAGCCTCGCTGGTTTAAAGACTTGCACGCTGCTGATAGAGAACCCTCTGTAAGAAATGTCTGAAAGCATTCCCGAACAACTCTGGCCTCTTCTTCAAGGACTTTAAGCTTCCCTTTGTGATCTTTATCGAACGTATAGCCCAGAGGGGCTGCTCCGCCGTTACGAAGCCCTCGCTTCTTTCTTGCGGTGAAATTAGCTCGAAGCCGCTCTCCCGTCTGCTGCCTCTCAAACTGCGCAAAGTTCATCAGCATATGCATCATCATCTCACCGGCTGCGGTTGTCGTATCAAACTGCTCCCGTAACGATAATATTTGACAGCGATGTTTTTTAAAGAGCTCCAGCAGATTACAGAAATCAAGAGTGGATCGTGAAAGGCGAGAAATCTCGGTCACAAGAATGAGATCAAAGAGCCCTTGTTTTACTCCCAGAAGCATCTTTTGAAGCTCAGGCCGATTGGTATCTTTGGCGCTTCTACCAGGCTCCACAAAAACAGCCACAATCTTTCCCCAGAGCTCAGAGCCATTTCGCCTTTCCACATACTCCCTGAGCCTCTGCTCCTGCGATATAAGGGAACCTTCTTTTATCGCTGCCTGTTCCTCTGTTGAAACCCGACAATACAAAACGATCCTTTTCATTAGGATTTCTCCTTTACTTGTCTACTTGTCATGCTGAGGGGCAACGCCCCGAAGCATCTCTTCGTTTTTTAATTGATTATGGACGGATTTCTTTAAGCGGTATTGGCAAAACAATTCATACAAAATCTGAGCCGTCTCGTCTATTCTTTTTTCAAATTTCTCTGGCTCCGCATCTGCCTTTTTGAAGATAAGATTTTCATTAGTCGGTCTCATCTATTCAAACCTTCTAAGGGGTGAAATAGGGTAAAGCCAATTTTCATATAAATCTGAGGGTAGTCAGAATGGCCATGAAAAATTGATGTAGAGTAACTCTCTGATTTATCTTGAAAAAAAACGTAGGTCATATTTATGAACCATCGACATGATGTCGATTGTGGTGTCGATAGTTTCTGTCCATCAAAGCGGGGGTAGTCAGAACGACCTCGTAAGAGATAAACTTTGTAAGCATTTGAATTATCGCGGGAATGCAAATAGGCGGTTTTTATCAACCCCCGACATGATGTCGGAGCTGGTGTCGGGGGTACTGTCGGATGTTTCTTAGCCCATGCCGGCCGGCGACAGTTACGTAAAACATGTCTCTGGGTAATATAGTAAATTAAAAGACCGATCGATTTAAAATCCAAAGTCACTGAATTTCCTCTCAGCCCCCTAAAATCGGGATAGGGGCTCATTTGAATATACGAATGCACTCATTCTCTCCCCCTATATATGGGAATATAATTCACAAATTGTGATAAAAACGGGGATTATCCGTTGATAATGTTGAAAGTTCTCTTATTCAGGAAAAGAGAACTGAGTGGACTGCGGCGAGATCATAGCAGAGTAGTAACATTACAGTAGTTTTGAAGCTGGAATATGAATTATTGACACTTCTTGAAGTTTAGGGTTTAAAGTTTTTTTTGAGGAAACAACGCCATCACAAAGAACATTAGAATGGAGAGAAAAAAATAAAAACTTCATCGATGAATGGAAGAAAAAAATGGAAGATTTGCGATTGAGGTCTTTCTCTGAAAGATGGGATCAAGATAAATATGAAATGGAAGTTTCTCAATGTATTCCGAATCAGTCCATGAGAGATATTTTCATTTTTGCAAAGAATTATATTGAAAAACACAAGTTTGGGAAATTTAGAAACCTAATGGCATCGGTTTATGAAGAAATTATTCAACATGGGGTCGTAGAACCCAGCAGGCTAAATTCTATTAAGAAGGCCATAGAAGGTGCCAGGAGGAAAACGATATGAAGAAATCAAAGAAAAAATTTAATGTAGATGAACATTTAAAAATGGTTTCTGAATTGGCAAAAAATTCGCCAGAGCCTGAAGAAATTTTAGCCGAGTTCGCCAGAGGTGATTATTCCAGTCTCGATCCAGAATTTTTAAAGGAAAGGGACGTTAAAAAAGAGAAAAAAAGTAAAAAGAAAACTTCAGTTTCAAAGAGGAGAGAAGTGACTCTGTAATTTATGAAACCGTCATTAATTTTAACATTCCTTCTTATCCTATCCGTCAGCTCCAAACAGGTTTATGGACATCCGAGAGATCTCTATAAGAACCTGTTTAGACTAGATAAGTCAGTATCAGATTTTCTCTATATGACTTCCAGTAGAGAGTACGTGGCAGATCTTTGACCGCTCCACTCTACCAGATGTCTTAAATAAGAAAATTGCTCTAGTTATTGCTCTTCCCTCTCAGAAGGGATCAATAACGTTATTAAGATGCTTAAGCGCAGGGCTTTTGGCTACAGAAAATATGGAATATTTCCGCTATAAAATCATGCAAGCCTGTGGCTTTTTAAACTCAAAATACATCCCCCAGTCATTTCAACCACTTGCACTTTTTTGATGGAGAGCCTCCACTACACTTGGATACTTTGCATGTGTCTGAAATGTCGACAAGCTAAGAAACATCTGTGATTATTACTGATTCCTTTTAGAAGCTTTTGTGGTGTGTTTTTTTTAAACAATATGAGAACTTAATGAAGCTAAATATTGAGAAATATCAAATGATTAGTACCTATAGACGTTGGCATTTTTCTTGCAATTTTAACTGACTATGGAAAAAAATCAATTTTGGACATTATATGCTTTTCTTCTTTGCGTGGTCTTTTCAAGTTTTTGTAGCGCATCATACAATGATAGGGAGATGGAAAAAAACTGTCGGCAAATAGAGAATAGCATTTTTTTAGCTCAAATAGAAGCGCAAGCTAAAACTTACAAAGACATCTTTCACAAACTAACCATAGACGATCTTATAAGAAAACTTAATGACCAAAATGAATGGAATGGTTATCGAATAGCAGCGGCAGAATACCTTGGAGAAATTGGAGATAGGAAAGCCGTTGAACCATTGATACAAGCATTAAATGATGACGATCCTTATATGCAAAAAAGTGCCGCCGAATCCCTCGCATACATAGGTGACAGACGTGCCATAGAACCATTGGGTAAAATCATTAATGATAAAAATGTGAATATAAGAACAAGGCTTGAAATGATGAATGCACTTGATCAATTTAATGATTATCAGGCTGAAGAAGAATTGAGCAAGGTATTAAAAGATTCAAAAAATGATCAACTTTTAAGAATTATGTCAATATCTAGCTTAAGAAACATTGCTGAAAGGAATCTTACTTTATCGGAGGATCCATTAAACACGCTTTTCAATATTTATAGGCACGATAAAGATAATGTAGTTAAAGATCAGGCAGCTCAGCTTCTTGCATATTTAAACGAAATCCCGCCGCTGCCTGAACCTGAATATAAATGTCCGCCGAGCTATTATGAAATAAGCGAGTGTAAAAAATTATATTAAAAAAATGAGGGAAGGCTATGTCTCTGGGCAAGCGAAATGCTTTCTTTGTTCACTGGACTAAGGACAAAGAAGTTGGGATACCAAAAGAAATCGAAGTGATACTCCTTTCCCTTGAGTATGGAAATGTGCCCTGAAAGTGGCACGCATAAAGTTTGATCTCCCACAACTTATAAAGTGATGCGATTTTAAGTCTGTTTGAAAGAATCTTAGTCCGGTCCTATTGGCCGCTTAATACCTTGCTAAGCGCGTCATGCATCAACGGGAATTTCCAAGGCGCTTTGATTTTTTCTGATGGCATTCATAGGTGCCGCATCCGTAGGGATTCGCTGATGGAATGCCTTTGAGAGAGGGAAGAGGCGTTTTTCGTGCAGTAGACAGGGCTTTGAGGGCTATTTTTCGTGAAGCACGCTCCATTTTATTGATGTTAAAACCATTGGAGACGGCGAGGGAGATGATAAGTCCCAGGAAGATGAGTGAAAGGATGTCTTTGAGCATTGCGAACCTCCGTGAGACCCTTCGGCCGCCTACGGCGGCCTCTGGGTGACATTCTAAATCCGGCCATAAGGGAACTTGTCCCTTGCCAATACCGGTTCGCATACCGTACACTCACCCCGAATTTCCCGGAGGGAAATTGAAGGAATAGATTGGCGGTCTATGAACGGTGACGTCAATCCAATTTCTATTTTTTTTAAGGGAGCGACTAATGCCCTCGATCGCTTTTTCACCGCATTACCGACTTTTCTTGGAAGGAGACGATCTCGAAGGCCACGAGAAGCTGGTGCTTGCGTTTCAAGAAAGTTCAGGAGCTGGCCTGCTTTATCTCGATGGCGCAACGGACGCTTTTACAGAAGAGCCGAGATTTGCTTACTGGAAGGACTTTGCCAGACTTTATCTTTCGCTCTTTGCCGCTACCCCAGACCTCGATCAACGCGATCTAAAAAAAGATCCTGTTAGAATCGAATTCCATCAGGATGATCTTGATCGGTTTATCGCCATGGTCCCGCCGATGAAGGGGGCCGAATACGTCAATGTGGAGTCGCTGACATTGCTGTGGCGAATGATCGAAGCGTCTCTTCACGCTGACATTCTCAATTCCGGGAAAAGTGTCGCTGAATATTTTGAAAACAGACACTCATCGCTCAATCTCCTTGGTCGTGTTTGCTTTCATTTGGCGGAAAATAAAAATTCACCTGAGACACCTTTTGCATTCCTAGCAACCTATGCGCGCCAGGTCTCAAAAACTGGAAACATCCAGCATGTTCCCTTAAGCCGTGCACTCAATGAATATGCTGACGTTAAACACAAAAATATTTTCTTAAGGCTCTTATCCCCAATACAAAAGGCTACAAAAGGAAGTCCTTTCATCAATCATCTTCTTAGGTCAGGTGACATTTACGAGACTTTAGCCTGGATGCCAAAGGAGGCCTATAGCTTCCTTCAGGATATCCCTGTTTTTGAGAAGGCCGGAATTGCCGTTCGTGTTCCGAATTGGTGGAAGTCCAAACATCCGAATCGGCCACAGATCACTATTCGGCTTGGAGAAAAACAACCCTCAAGGATGGGCTTAGATGCGCTTGTTGATTTTAATATGTCGGTTGTACTCGGTGAAAGGGAGTTAAACCAAAAGGAAATCCAAGAGCTGCTTAAGGCGAGTGAGAACCTCGTTTTCTTCAAAGGTCAGTGGGTTGAAGTCGATAAAGAAAAACTAAATGACATCCTTTCCAAATGGAAATCAGCTGCGCGTTCAGCGCAAGATGGATTAAGTTTTGGCGAGGCTATGCGTCTCCTCTCTGGTGTTGAGTCTGGAGTCGGAGATGCGGCAAACGTGGGAGAACAATCGGGCACTCGAATTATCTCTGGCAAGTGGCTTGCCCAAATTCTAGATCAGCTCCGAAGCCCCGAGGTGGATCGAAAGCTCGAACAAATTTTGAGTGTCGAACTCCAGGCAGAATTGAGGCCATACCAAAAACAAGGTGTTGCGTGGCTCTACCGACTGAACCAAATGCGGCTCGGCGGTATCCTAGCCGATGACATGGGTCTTGGAAAAACAGTCCAGGTGATATCCCTGTTGCTCTTGAGACGGCATTTAATGGGCAAAGATTTTAAATGTCTCTTGGTGATTCCCGCTTCTCTTATTGGGAACTGGAAGGCCGAACTCAGTCGATTCGCACCATCGCTTAAATTCTGGATCGCTCATCCTTCCGGGGATGGATACTTTGAACCAGAGCAAGACACCTTTGATGTGGCAATTACGACCTATGGCTCACTCATGAAGTTAAAGTGGGCTTTGGATATCGAATGGAGTTCTGTGATTGCCGACGAAGCGCAGGCCATCAAAAATCCGGGTGCCAAGCAAACCAAGGCGCTGAAAGCGATCAATGGCCTTCATCGAATGGCATTGACCGGAACTCCTGTGGAGAATCATCTCTCCGATCTCTGGTCCCTGTTTGATTTTGTTTCACCAGGTCTTCTTGGTTTCTCCAAGGATTTCGAGTCCTTCATGAAAAAGAAGTCCAAGGCAGGCGAAAGTCCCTATGCCTCTCTTCGCAAACTTGTGAAGCCCTATATTCTTCGTCGGCTTAAGACAGACAAAACAGTGATCCAGGACTTGCCTGAAAAAACGGAAATAAAATCTTTTTGTCAGCTCTCGAAGGGTCAGGCGGTACTTTACCAGAAATCGGTGGAATCACTTGCAAGAGATATCGAACAAGTGGAAGGGATCAAACGCCGTGGCGTGATTCTCTCTTATCTTATGCGCTTTAAGCAAATTTGCAATCACCCCTCGCAATTCGTAAAAGATGGAGGCTTCAAAGAAAACGACAGCGGAAAATTTCAATATCTTCGAGAAATCTGCGAAGTGATTGCCGACAAGCAGGAGAAGGCACTCATCTTCACGCAGTTTAAAGAAATGACTGATCCCTTAAATCAATTCCTGAAAGGAATTTTTGGAAAAAGCGGCCTCGTTCTCCACGGCGAAACGGCGGTCAAAAAACGCTCTGAGTTGATTTCAGAGTTCCAACAAGATGATGGACCTCCCTATTTCGTATTGTCGCTCAAAGCCGGCGGCACGGGTCTCAATTTGACAGCGGCCTCGCATGTTATCCACTTCGACCGATGGTGGAACCCGGCTACTGAAAACCAAGCCACTGACCGCGCTTTTCGCATTGGCCAAAAGAAGAACGTGCTGGTTCATAAGTTCATCTGCAAAGGAACCCTGGAAGAGAAAATTGACGCACTCATTGAAAGCAAACAATCGATGTCGAAGGAGCTACTCGAGGATGGCGATGCCACATTGCTTACGGAACTAGGCAACGATGAATTGCTAAAGATTGTGGCGCTTGATATAAATTCGGCGGTTGGGGATTAGGGGCATCATGTACGAATGGGGATACTATAGACCCTATGTTTCGGTTGCTGAGAAGCGAAAAAAAGCGGTGAAGGCCGTGGCAAAGCTTCTTAAAAAGGGTAAGAAAGTTTCACCCATCAAAATCCAAGGGCGAATGATCGCCAAAACCTTTTGGGGCAAAGCCTGGTGCGATCACCTTGAATCCTTCAGCGACTATGAAAATCGTCTCCCTCGTGGGCGTACCTACGTCAGAAATGGCGCGGTCATTCACCTCCAGATGGAAAAGGGGAAAGTCGAGGCCCTCGTACAAGGCTCATCGCTTTACAAAGTCAAAATCGATATCAAATGCGTTGACGATAAAAAGTGGAAAGGGATTCTCGGTCACTGTTCCGGCGAAATTGATTCCGTGGTTGAGTTGTTACAGGGAAAGCTATCGACCAGTGTGATGAAGATCATCACCGACAAGCAGAACGGCTTGTTCCCACTACCGAAAGAAATCTCACTCAACTGCTCATGTTCTGACTGGGCCGAAATGTGTAAGCATGTGGCGGCCGTTCTTTATGGCGTTGGCGCGAGGCTTGATGAGGAACCGGAACTTCTGTTCAAACTTCGGCATGTCTATCATTTGGAGCTGATTAGCAAGGCCACGCTTAAAGCGTTCCCCACTCAGCGTGGTGGCAAAGCGAAAGTAATCAAAGGCCAGAATCTATCTGATCTCTTTGGCATCGAGGTTGAGGCCGACGCATCCCCGGAAACTCCGAAACAAATAGAAATGTGCCGGCCCAAGATAGCCAAGAAAATGTCGACTCGAAAGAGAAACGAAAGGTAGTCTGGCGATCAGTCCCTATCACACTCACTCCGATTTTTTTTAATCATGATCAGTTTCGATTCCCATCCCTTCCTGTGTGTAATCGACTACAATGGTGATGATTTTCTTTATCGTATTATGGCATGATTTGAAAACTATGCGATCAAGCGCTTCGTTGCCATATTGCCTAATGACATCGCTGATAAGGGCATGGACGAATGATTGTGTTGCTGCTTCAACATTTCTAAAATCAAGGATGATTTCTTCTTTTTTATTTTTCAGAGTCGGAATAATTTCTTGTGTGCGGATGTCTCTAGCAACATCCTTATTTTCTGCAAAACTTCCAGCTCTATCAAAAATGGAAATGGATTTCATATGAATCTGGGTTTTTTATAACGTGCTTTCCTTCTTTCTCGAACAGCCATTGTATATATATCCCGAATGCCATCTAATAATTGAGAAAATTCTTCAGTTTGATCAAGTGTAATATCTATTCCTACAACAGTTCCCTGCCAATAAGGAAGATCTTTCCTTTTGGAATGTCTATCTTTGAAAGGATCTGCATTTAAATGTATTCTTTTGGTCATTTTTCTAAGTAACTTGTAAAGGCTGTTTCCACTGTAGATAATGAAAAAATCTCGATTAACGCTTGCTATAGATTTGATGAAAAATAAACCTGCTCCGGCATTTTGTTCAGTTCCACCTTCTCTTCGAGTTGTTCCAGTGATTCCTGGTGTAAGCGCTAATTGGATGGCCTCCAAATCTGTTTTGGCTGAATAAGAATGATTAATGGTCGTTTTGATGCCGACACCCGTATCAGCGATCCCGATACGAATAGAATTACTTTTCTTGTAGTATTGAGCGCACAGGAGAGCGCCATTTGTAGCATTGGAATGTTCAATCACATTCCTTACTAATTCACTGACAATATAGCCAATCGTTTTGGCTTGGTCTGATTCGAGATGCAATAAAGGGATCATTTCTGTTATGAACTTTGTCAACTCAGTTGATGTTCGTATTTGGGTAATGGGAATAAAACGGCCTGCAGGTTCGTGCTCGATAATGTTGATTTCAGAGTCTATGTTTAACAGTTTAAAAAGTCCCATACGAACGAGATAGTGTTTTGACTTTGCTTCAAATTTTGCACAATGAATATTTTTAGACTTTACGGTTAAACCAATAGCGGCAATCATGGATAATACGAGAGGATGAACAGAAATCCATTTGTCGTTGGCTGTGATCTCTAGGGTTCTTGGGGAGGAAGGATCAAATCTCTGTATAAATGGATCAATATTCCCAAGAAAAGCGCTGTTAGGAAGATGGATTTTCATAGGCTACATACCCTCTCTAATAAGCTTAAATATACCGGGATTCCCGGTGATTGTCAATATGCCAGGAATCCAGGATAATAAAATATTACCAGGATTCCTGGTAATTTCTATGTCTTTTATAAGGGGATTTATCCCTTGCCAATACCGGTTCGCATACCGTACACTCACCCCGATTTTTTATTTCTTTTTCTGTCTTTTCTCATAGTTTTTGAGAGCGTGTCTAAATATGACCCAGTTACGCTTCAATTTGAATGCAGGAATGACTCCTCTTCTGGCCATAACACCTAAATAATGACGAGAATAAGAAGAAATTTTTTCTGCTTGAGCAAATGTCACTAATTGGTCTTGAAGTTCGGGAATAGCTTCCATATATAAAGCTAATGAACGCTCTACTGAGCGGGCTATAAATTGGATGAATGGCATTGTGTCAGACTCATCGGCCTTGGCTAAAGCTGAATAATATTTTTTACGATCATTATTTAAAATAATCGTCGGAGGATATCCATTTTTAATTAGAATTAAGTTCATTAACAAACGAGCTGTTCTTCCATTACCATCTACAAAAGGATGAATAGATGCGATTTGATGATGTGCCAAAGCTGCTTGTTCAATGGGATGTCCTGAAAAATGGTGAAGATATTTTTCTGAGAATTTTTTCATTAATTCTGGAACATGAAAAGGTTCTGGCGGGACATGCTTAGTCCCCGTGATTCTTACCCGAACGTCCCGATATCGTCCTGCATATTTTTGATCAATTTCCTTAAGGATCAGTGCATGAATATCTTTTAAATCTCTTTCTGTGATTTGGTTCTTCTTATTTGCCAATTCTTCCACAAACAAAATGGCATCTTTATGATTGATGACTTCCAGATGTTCTCTAAATGACTTTCCACCGATGGTCAGACCTTCTTTAAGGATAAGGGCGGTTTCCTTAAGTGTCAGTGTGTTTCCTTCGATGGCATTCGAGTGATATGTCCATTCAATAACCATTTGCTCGTGAAGCCGCTGGACGATAGATTTTGACAGGGGTCGGTGCCGATCAATGAGCGATTTACCCCTATCCACCCTTTCTAAAAGTGATTTTAAATGATTGGATAACATAATAATAATTATATCCAATCATTAAAGCATATCAACCATTTTAATCACCATCTAAATCCGGCCATAAGGGAATAAATCCCTTGCCAATACCGGTTCCACAATTAAAAGGAGTAGACAATGTCATTTCTGATTTGCTACGATTTTAAAAAAAAGGAGGGGGACGATGAGATACTTTATATTCATTGGAATGATGGTTGTGTTTGTTGTCAGCTCGGGATGTGCGGGACGGCTCGTCTATAGAAATGAAGGTTTAAAAAATACTGTTGTCGTAAATCCCCTTAGAGGTTCTAAAAAGCATTTTCTTCAAGAAGAGACGAACCATTTTTATGTTTGGGGACTTTTTTCCTCTGATCCCCCCTTGCTTGCTCAGGCTCTCAAAAAACAGGTGGGGCCAAATCAGCGTGTTTCAAATCTTATGCTTCGGGAAAAAAGAAAGCCAGAGCAATTTTTATTCTGTCTGATTACAGCTGTCATCTATTGCCCTTACACGCTTGAGATCGAAGGGGATATTCACTGACTTAATCTGATTCAATAATTATTTCCTTGAATAGAGGCCGATTAATTGAGTTTCGGCAAGGATATGGTTTTTCATTGCGTCTTCTAACTTCTTTTTGTCTGAGGAACTCTGAAGAGAGAGCGTTGTATCGAGCGCGTAAAGCTTGAAGAAATAGCGATGGGTTCCTGAGGGGGGGCAAGGGCCGCCATACCCAACGCTTTTAAAACTTGTGATCCCTTCTGTGCTCTTTGATGGGATGCTGTTTTCCGCAATGGATGATATTTTTGGATCGATGTTCCAGATAGTCCAATGAACCCATGTTCCCATCGGGGCATCAGGGTCGTCCATGATCAACGCAAGGCTTTTTGCATTTTGAGGGATGTCAGATATTTTTAGCGATGGGTTTACGTTATCACCGTCACATGTGTATTTGGGGGAAATTCTATCGTTATGTTTAAATGCTGTGCTTTCAAGTTTCATCTGTTTTCCTCATAGATTTTTGGCTTTTAAAATACTTCTAACCTTGCTAATTTCACATCCTACACAATGACAAAATTTTCGCAAAAGCTTTTAAGTTGGTATCACAGTCGAAAACGGCCGATGCCGTGGCGTGGTGAAAGGGATCCCTATAAGATTTGGCTTTCTGAAGTGATGCTTCAACAGACGCAGGTAGAAACAGTCGTCCCTTATTATGAAAAATGGCTTAAAAAGTTTCCAACGCCACAACATGTTGCACAAGCTTCTGAAGATGAAGTTTTAAAGATGTGGGAGGGGCTCGGCTATTATGCCCGCGGAAGAAATTTTTATGAGGCCTGCCGCGACGTTGTCCGGACTTATGGCGGCAAAGTTCCAGATGATTCAGATTCCTTTGCCAAACTCAAAGGGGTGGGGCCTTATACGGTTGCTGCTGTTCAATCAATTGCTTTTGGGCGACCACTGCCGGCGATTGATGGAAATGTAAAACGTGTGGTTTCAAGATTACTTACTTTAAAAAAACCGCCATCTCAATCTTTAAGCGAGATTGAACTTTTTTTAAAAGAAAATATTTCCAAAGAAGAGCCGGGCAATTTTAATCAGGCGATGATGGATCTTGGGGCAACTCTTTGCCGTTCGGAGCGCCCAGCGTGTTCAACATGTCCTGTTTCTTCTTTTTGTGAGGCTTTTAAAAAAGATGAAGTCGGCACATTTCCAATTCCTGAGAGGCGCCCTTCGCGCCCCCACTATCGGATTGCTATCGGAATTGTTTGGAGGGGGGATAAGATCCTCGTTACCCGAAGGCCCTCCAAAGGGCTTCTTGGGGGGCTCTGGGAGTTTCCAGGCGGTAAGATTGAAAAGGGAGAGTCTGCGAAGGAGTGCGTTGTGAGGGAGATTCAGGAAGAAGTGGGACTCGACGTAAAAGCAGGTAATTCGGTGGGAGTCATTCGCCACGCCTATACCCATTTTTCAATCGAAATGGAGGGAATTCCCTGCCAGTATGTCAGCGGTAGGCCAAAAGCGCTTGGCTGTGACGCCTGGCGATGGATTTTTTGGGAGGAAATTTCATCACTCGCCTTTCCAAAGGCGAATCACAAACTCTTTCCCTTGTTGCAAAAAACAAATCCTTTTTCAAATTCCAATAACTTTATTTTGTAGTTGAGACCAGGGGTATACCCACCGATGCCATTCGATGCGACGACGCGATGGCAGGGGATAATGATCGGGATTGGGTTTCTTTTGAGTGCGCCGCCTACCGCTCGTGATGAGTTCGGTTTTCCGATTTTCAAAGCTATCTCTTTGTATGTTCGTGTTTGTCCGTACGGAATTTTGAGTGTCTGCCGCCAGACACGTTGGTCGAATGGGGTTCCTTTAGCGATGAAAGAAAGATTGAATTTTTTTCGTAGACCGGAAAAGTATTCGCTGAATTGATCAGCAATCGATCTTAAATTGTTCGGGATCCTTCGTCCGGCTTCGCCGGACTCAGGATGACTGAATTCTATTTTGATTATTTTTTTATCTGAAGATAAAAAAATAATCATGGATCCAAGCGGAGTGTTCATTATATAGTGATCCATCATCTATTTTGTATATTATTTAGCATATGAAAAAACAATACGGATGCAGCGATCAAAAAATTGCAGACTATGTTGAGAAGCTTTTTAAGCCCGAAGATGCTGTTCTAAAAGAGATTGTTGAGCGGACAAAAAAAGAGGGTCTTCCTGAGATACAACTCAGCGCAATCGACGCCCTTCATCTTGAAGTGATTGCGCGACTGGTGGGTGCAAAGAAGGCTGTGGAAATTGGAACATTGGCTGGTTATTCAGGAGTTGCCATTTTACGCGGGATGGGAAAAGAAGGGGAGCTTCATACCTTTGAAGTCGATCGGAAACATGCTGAGGTCGCGAAAGAGTCTTTCAAAAAAGCGGGGTTTGAAAAAGAGGCGATTATTTACGTCGGGCCAGCATTGGAGAATCTCCAAAGAATTGAAAAAAATGGGCCTTTCGACCTTGTATTTATAGATGCGGATAAAGTTTCTTACCCAAAATATTTGAGATGGGCAGAAAAAAATCTTCGTATAGGGGGGGTGATTATCGCTGACAATACCTTTGCGTTTGGCATGATTGCCGATCAACGCTTTAATAGTTCCAGTGAAGAAGAAGATGTGAAAGCTCTTCGTGCGTTCAATCAGGAGATCGCTCAGAGGGAGCATTTTCGAGGGACAATTTTTCCAACAGGCGAAGGGCTGACAGTTGCGGCAAAGATTAAGTTTTGATTAAAACCGACCGATAAATAGATATGGGCATTCCCCCAAATTCGACTGCCTTTATCCTAAGTGGCGGGGGGGCGCGATCGGCATATCAACTTGGGGTTCTAAAATACATTTTTTCTGAAATGGGCTGTGTGCCGGAGTCCCCCATTTTTGTCGGTTCGTCGGCGGGGGCAATCAATGCCTATTTTCTTTCGCTGAGAGCCCACCACGGTTTTTCAAAAGCAATTATCGATCTTTGCAATATCTGGTCTTCCCTCACGGTCGATCGGGTCTTTCGGACAGATTCCTGGTCGATTGTGAAAGGGGTTGGGAATTTCGTCTATAACTTTACGATAGGCAGGTATGTAAGACAGAGACATATCGAATCGATTTTTAATACCGAACCTCTTTACGAGCTTCTGAAAAATATTATTGTTTCGGAGTATCATTTCCTGGATAAAAATATCGAAGCAGGATCTGTTCGCGCGCTTGGGATTTCTGCGATGCAATATGGAACGGGCAGAACGATCACCTTTTTCCAGGCATCAGAGAAAAGCGGCATTCAACCCTGGACGCTGCTCCGTCGGGAAGGCCGCCCGGCGAAACTAAGACTCAAGCATGTGCTGGCCTCCGCTGCCATTCCACTCGTTTTTCCCTCAGTAAAAATCGAAAATTCTTATTACGCTGATGGGTCTGTCAGGGCTACAGCCCCTCTTTCGCCGGCGATCCATCTAGGGGGATCAAAAATTTTGGGAATCGGGCTCCGCACAATCGCCCAACAATCGCAGCCGATCGAGAACTATCCATCGATGTCTCAGGTCATTGCGATGATGTTAAACACCGTTTTCCTCGATTCCATCGATTTTGATGTTCGTGTGCTCGAGCGAGTCAATGAACTTATTGAAAAACTCCCAAAGGAAGAGCGTGGGAAGCTGCGGCCGATCGATCCATTTCTGATTCGTCCTTCAGAGGATCTCGGCCTTCTTTCTTTGCCATATAAGGACTGCGTTCCAAAGACTCTCAAGTTTCTCATGAAGGGTTTGGGACCGACAGATCAACGGGGGGCCGATTTTCTCAGTTATATTCTTTTCGACAAGCATTATATTAACGCCCTGATTGAAAAAGGCTTTCAGGATGCCTATGCCCAAAGAGAGATTCTCCATCATTTTTTTAAGAAATCAAATCAACGGATGAAGGACTTGCCATGATTGCGAAATATCTGTTTGATATTCATTCAGGCTTCGCTCTTTTAGCTGAATTTTCATTAAGCGCGGCGCTTCTGCTTCTCTCGGGGGTGTTTGTCACACAATATTCAAAGAAAATCAGCGATCAGAGCGGGCTGAGCCGCCTCTGGATTGGAATGATGCTCCTTGCGCCGCTTAGTTCAGCCGGAGAGTTTATTAGTTCAGTGACCGCCATCACATTTCTTCGCGCCCCGGACATTGCGTTCGGTGATATTTTTGGTTCGAATATCTTTAATCTGATGATTCTTTGTTTTCTGATCCCCGTTTTGACCTACCGCACTCCTCTTTTTTCCATTAAAGGGATTCTCCATGAGCGGGATATTCTTCTTTCCGCGTGGGGAATGATTTTAATTGTGATTTCCATGATGGGCATTTTTCTGACAGAATCGATTCCAAAATCGTTTTATTTTGTTTTTAGTCTATTGATCGCGCTTGGATATCTTTTTGGAGTGCGAATGATGGCATCTTACGAAAAATTAGAGATCGAAAAAACCTTTAAAGTCCATTTGAAGACAACAGCGATGACCTGGATTTATTTTTTGTTTTGGGGGATGGTCATGGTTATTTCGGGATTTTGGATTACCCATCTTTCTGATCAAATTGCGTCCTATCCCTTTGAAATGTTCGGCGGGAAAATCCTTCTCGGCCAGACTTTTGTCGGAACTCTTTTTCTTGCAACCGTAACCTCTCTTGACGAGGCAATCATTGCGATTTCAGCAATCAAAATGTCGGCATCAGAACTTGCCATCGGAAATATTTTTGGATCCAATCTTGTGAATCTTTTCTTTATTCCGATTTTGGATGTTATCTATAGGCTCAAATATGGGGTTCATATCTTCTTTGACGTTCATTCGATTCATTTATTTACTGGCTTGATAGTTATTTGTCTCACCGCGTTGGCTACGTCAGGCATTCTTTACCGTTCCAGAGAAAGGAAGGGATGGGGATGGGATACGCTTTCAATGATTTTTGTCTATATTTTCGGCGCTTTTGTTCTATTTAGGCTGCGATAGGACATGGCGAAGATTTTCAGGGGTATCAACTTGCTCAATTCTCCCCTCATTCATTAAAACAATCGTATCGGAAAGCTCCAATGCCTCTTGCTGGTCATGGGTGACATAGACTGTTGTTATATTTAATTTCTTCTGGATCTGCTTGATTTCATGCCTCATCTGAAGTTTTAGCTTTGTATCGAGATTGCTCAACGGTTCATCGAGCAGCAGGAGTTCAGGTTCCCGGATCAAAGCCCGCGCGAGAGAAACACGTTGCTGCTGTCCCCCCGAAAGTTCGTGGGGATAACGATTTTCAAGCCCTTGAAGATTTACGAGCCTGAGATAGTGTTCAACCTTTTTTTGAATCTCCTCTTTTGATTTTTTTTGGATTCGTAAGGGATAGGCGATGTTGTAAAACGCGTTCATATGGGGCCATAGCGCGTATGATTGGAAAACCATGCCGATATTTCTTTTTTCGGGGGGGAGTGATTTCTTTATCAGATGAGAAAAAACGATTTTATCGCCCAATAAAATTTCCCCCGCTGTCGGTTCTGTAAGACCCGAGATCATTCTTAGAATCGTCGTTTTTCCACATCCAGACGGTCCCAAAAAAGAAACAAATTTTCCTTCTTCGATAACCAAATCAAAATTTTTAACAACGGATGTGTCTCCGAATTTTTTTTCAAGGTTTTTTAGGGTTACCTTAGACACCGTAAGCCCCTCTTGTTAATTTTTTCACTGTTAAATTTGCGCCCACTATCACAAAAACAATGATGCTTGCCAAAACCGAGGCCGACTGTGGATCGTCATAGCTTTGAAGGCTGAAGAGGAGTGTTCCAACGGTTTCTGTCTGAGGGCCGACCAGAAAGACAGACATTGTAAGCTCTGCGAATGTCGGAATAAAAATCAAAAACCAGCTTGCAATCAACGACTGCCGTAGAATGGGGATAATAATGGTAAGTATTGATTGGAACCAGCTGGCGCCTGAAATGCGTGCCGCATCTTCAAGAGAATTATCGAGCTGCATCAGTGATGCAGAGGTGTTTTGAACAGAGAAAGAGATATATTTTACGACGTAGGCGGCAACAAGAATCAAAAGCGTATTGTAAAGATTAAGGCCGTAATTGCCTGAAAACGCGAGAATCAGGGCAATGGCAACGACAGTTCCCGGTGTTGCGTAGGGGAGTGTTGTGATTACCTCGACCCAGTTTTTACCGCGCATCGTTGTCTTGACTTTGATATAAGCGATGAGTGCGCCGAGAATCAGCGCGATAGTTGAGGCTGCCGTCGAGAGAAGAAAGCTGTTTGCGAAGGCTCTTCGCGTATGGCTGAGATCAAACAAAACATAGTGATAGCGCCGTAGAGAAAAATTTTCCCATGAAAAAATTCCTGCGATTTTCATGAAGGAAGAAATGAGAATAGTTAACAGCGGCAAGCCGATGACGATGAATGAAAAAAGAATCAGCAAAAAAAAGAGCGGCCAACGCCACTTTTTTAACCCCCAGGGGGTATGTCGATGATCTTTCCCTGTAAGGGTTGTGTATTGTTTTTTTTGAAGAAGTTTTTGGTGGATGACAAGCCCAACTATTGCGATGAGCATTAAGACGACAGAGAGGCTCGATGCCCTGAATATGCCATCTGAGATACTTAATACATCACTATAAATTTTTGTGGTGAGCACATATATTCTCGCGGGAGTTGAAAGCAATGCCGGCACTCCAAATGCAGCGGCTGCGGCCATAAAGACGAGAAGAATCCCGGAGAGAATCGCAGGAACCATGAGCGGGAATGTTATATAGCGCAGGGTTTGAAATCTGGAAGCGCCGCAGATGAATGAGGCCTCTTCAAGGGCTGTATCCATTTTTTCAAGCGCGCTTCCTAATGCAAAAAGAATGAAGCTGTAAAAAAATAATCCCAGAACAAATACGGTTCCCAGAAGGCCATAGATATTGAATGGCGCCGATGTGAGACCGAATACGCTCATAAAGAACTGATTTAAAATTCCCGAAGTTGGATTTAACAACTGAATCCATGCGATTGCGCCAATATAGGGGGGAATAATATAGGGGATTGAAAAGAGCAATTTTAAAGAATTTCTTTTTGGAAGGTCTGTTCGATAAAGAAGCCAAGCAAGCGGCGCTCCGATAATAACGGTTAAGAGTGTTGTGAGAACGCAAAGGAGAAGGGTGTTGTACAGCGCTTTCCAATTGGATGGATTTGAAAAAAGGAGCGCATAGTTTCCAATATGGTCAGGGGAGGCGCTTTTGAAAACGAGAAGGAGGAGTGGAAACGCGGCGAAATAAAAGAGAACTAAGAGAGAGCCGTAGAGGAGTAACTTTTTATTCATAAGTAGCAAGCCCATTTCCAAAGGAAATGGGCTTGCTACTGTTCATACATCACTTTCGAAAACGTTTCTTTAATTTTTTGGTGCTCTTGGTGAACATTCAAAGCAAATTCATGAGTCCATGGGAATGAATTTTTAAGGATAAATCCAAACGTCTTTGCGTTTTCAGGGGGGCCAATCATCGGATTGGGGGAATACATATTGGCTTTGACCATCGCTTGCTGCCCAACTTCTGAAAAAAGAAAGTCTATAAATTTTTTCGCTTCATCGAGCTGTTCTGTTCTTTTAAAGATAGCGACGGGACTAGGGACGAGGATCGCCCCGTCTGAAGGATAAATGGCCTCTAACGGGCTCCCCTGCGACTGGGCCTGAAGGATATTTTCAAGGAGGATGATTCCAACGGGGTATTCTCTCGATTCCAGTTTTTGCCGAACCGTTGAATTTCCCCCTGAAGAGAAGACCTCGTTTTCACGAAGTTTCTTAAAGTAATCCCACCCATACTTTTTTGAGAGCGCCGCAACGGCGGTGAAGGTTGTTCCAGACTCAAGCGGTGAGCCCATCGCAATTTTCTTTTTCCACTTTTTGTCGGTCAGCTCAAGAAAACTTTTTGGCGCATCAGAGGGTTTGATGAGCTCCCGATGATAAACCATGACAACCACAGGAACACGCTGTGTTACAAATGCGCGGTCCGGATCTTTGAGAGCGGGGGGAATGTTGTGCGCGTTCGGGGATTCATAGGGATAGAGGAGTCCCTTATTTTTGAGTTCAATATAGAAAAAAGGGTCGGCGGTCATCAGGATATCGGCCTGCAATTGGTTTGCAGCCAGTTCTGCCTGAATTTTGGCCCCCACCTTTTCGCTCCCTGAGGCAAACCAGTGAATTTTGGTATGAGGAAAAGCTTTTTTAACATCAGGTTCCATCATCTCGATCATGTCTTTATACATAGAGGTATAGATCCAGAGCTCTTTTTTACCCTTGCGGGTACAGCCGGAGAAGGAAAGCACGACGACCAAAAAGAGTAGAAGAAGAACACCGATTTTTTTCATTGCCACTGATTAAAAAAAAAGAGGCAACTTGTCAATGCGTATTGCTAGAGAGAAGCGAGGAGATCCAGGGTGACATTGCAAAGGCTTTTTACGACAAGATCCGCTTTCTCGTGGTTTTGACCTATCGTCGGTCCGCAGGGAATAGCAATACATTTCATACCAGCTGCTTTGGCCGCCTCTACGCCATGTTCGCTGTCTTCCAGAACAACGCAATCTTTCGGTTTTACATTTAAATTTTTGGCAGCTTTAAGATAAATATCGGGAGCTGGTTTCCCATGCTTTACGTCATCGGCGGTCACAACGGTTTTAAAATAGTGAAGAAGATTGAGTGTTTTTAGCGAAAATTCCGCAATTTCTCTTGCGGCGGAGGTGCCGACTGCCAGCGGGATCTTTTCTTTGTGAACCGTTTCAAAGAGAGATTTCACGCAGGGGAGCGGTTGGGCCCGTTCTTTAAAAATTTCAATGAAAAATTGAGAGCGTCGGTGGACAAGTTCCCGAAAATTCGAACGAATTTTCGGGTATTTTTTTCGGAGTGTCGTAAAGATATAGACATCTGCGGTGCCAAGGAATTCTCTATTATCTTCTTCGGTGTGATCTATATTAAAATCGGTTTTTAACATTTTCTGGACAGAGAGAAAATGTTCATGTTCAGAATTTACTATAATTCCATCCAGATCACTAATCAAGGCTTTGAACAATTCATTCGTCCCATTTCGCCACTGCTTCTTTTTCTTCTTGGGATAGCGGTGGAGGGGGTGTGCGTGCTGCCCACTCGGGCATCGTCATTTGATAATAGTCGGGGCTGCTCACTGCCCGTGTTGCGAGAGAGCCTGAGGTTCCAAACCATCGCGCCATGGCAAATGGGAGATCGTAGCGATTAATTTCAAGACGAATATCTTTGAAGCCCCTCTCGGAGTAGCGATACTCGAAATTTGCTTTTGTATCTTTTTCATACTCCATCTGTGAGAGCTTTTTCAATGCCTCATTCCAGCTGCTCACCACATTTTTATAATTGCGATGAATTTTTTTTGGATGTTCGTGTGGAAGGAGAGCAAGATTTAAAATCGGAATTCCTTCATGCCCTTTTATAGCGAGATCGATCGCGTTCTTGGCACGCGGACCAAAGGTGAGAATGACCTGGGTTTTCGATTGATCGAGGATTCTTTTTATGATTTCATTTCGTAATCTGACAACCTGAGGATTGTTTGAGATTCTTTTTACGTCTTCAGAAAGATCCAGCGTATCCACCGGCAGTGTCCGGATAATGGCATAGCTTGAGATAATACCGATTTGTTTTAAGAAATGTTGGACTTTTTGTCCTCCGTCACCACTGAGCGCTCGACTGGTGAAGAGATCGTCGTTGGATTCCTGATCCGAAAGGATGAGAATCGTTGCCTCATCAAGACGGCCTCTGTAAATCGGTCCTGTCCCAAATGATTTATGGGGTTTGACACCGAGAGTGTTAAAGTCTGGCCATTCAAAACCGGGTTCTCCCCCCATGAGGAGCCTTGCCCATTTTTCCCCTGGGCCCGGATCAAAGGCATTGTAATCGGTGCGAGGGGATTCGTATGGGCGATCGCCGTCTACCGGCACATAGCCAGAGTGTTCAAAGTCTGCTCCCCTCGACGTTCGATATTCGATAGCTTTATTATTATATTCCCCAAGATCGGAAAAGACGCGGATCGATCTTTGGTCAGGGGTTCTATTGGACGTCGTGCTCCCTCTCCCCAGCCGCCAGTTTGTTCCAAATGCAAAATCACGATAGGGAACCGGGGCGCTTCGATAACGGAAAGCTCCTTTTTCAAGAAGCTGCGGACGGTTTCCCCCGCTATCTGCAAGGAGCCATGATGGGTTGTCGTTGCTCCATGAAATCACTTTCGTGACAGCTTCTTCAAAATCGGATCTCAAAGATTTAAGAATCTGCTCACGCTCGGCATCATCTTTAGCCTGGTTTGCCATTCCGGGGTGTTTTACGCCAAGAAGCCTGATCCCCTCACCCAGTACCGATCCATCACACGTTTCGACCCGATCTTCGTTTTTACAGCTTCCGCCGCGCGATTTAATCCATGTGACCACGGTTTCTTTTGCGCCTGTACCAACAGCAACGACCAGTTTCAGTGTCTCTGAGTTGTTTTCAAGTACATGATTAAAAAGGCGATGGCGGTGCTGGACGATGGGGCTATCTAAATGTTGAGCCAGCCAAAGATCCCCGGCATCGGCATTGGGGAGCTCTTTGTCACGATATTGACCGCGAATGGAATAGATAAAGGTATTTAAAAAGAGATAAGAGCGGCTAATGCCGATTGAATTCAAAAAATTCTGGAGTTTCTGCCCCGTGCCGCCCGTAAAAGCCCTTTTTGACAGCGCCTCATCCTGAGCGCCTTCTTGTCCAATCACCAAAACCTTGACCTCATTTTTTCCCCATCTCCCGCGTCCGGGGACAGGTCCCCAGTGCCATCGGAAACGTTCTTCGCCAATAACCGCACGCCCAATACCCCGAAAATTGGGGGTTTCAGCAAAAATCTTTAAAAGTTCAGAATCTTTGGCGGGGCCTTCATCGTATTCCCACGGATTGCCGCGCCCCGCGTGCAGTTTTTCATCTGCGTATGCGGAATTGCAAAATAAAGCTGCGATTAAAACAAGGATCTGGGTAATCATTTTTATTCCCCCTTTTTGTCCCCATTTTTTTCAAAAAATTCCCGAATCATGAGCCTCAGCGCCACAATCCGGTGTTGATACTTGATATCTGAACTCGATAAGGTATTGCTTCGATAAATCCCAAATTTTTCTTTCAAAAAAGTCTCGAGGTCATTCAAAGATTTTTCGATGGAAATATCTAAGAGTGGATCTATATAAACCGTCTTATTCTCAACGCTTTTCCCCTCAAGGACTGGAAGGTTCTGAATATGTTCGCTGAATTTTGACATGAGATCCCGCTCACCGTAAATGGCTTTCCCGCCCACGATGACAAGTTTGATGTTTTCAACCGGCGTGTCGAATAAAACGTTCATGGGATTTTCATTTTTTTCAAGATCTTCCAGAATAAATAAGTCGGCCAAATTTCCCTCTTTGAGCGCCCCAAGCCGGGGATGATCGATCATTTTGGCAGACGCCGATGTCATCATTTGAAAGATGGCCGCATCAGAAACGTCTGCGTTGATGGTTCTCAGATAGAATCGCGCCATACGGGCTTCGTCGAGGACATGTTTCGACCCGCTCGGGCTCCAGTCGGAACCGAGCGCGATAGGAATTCCTTTCCGAATGAGTGTTTCAACATCCAAGGTATCGCCATATAAAAGCAGATTGGATACCGGAGACCAGATAATCCCCATATTCCATCTCTTTAAAAATTCGATATGCTCATCATTTTGGGGATCGATTCCGCTGCAATGAACGAGGGCGATCGGGAGCTTTGGAGTTGTCTCCCAGTCAGAAAATATCGGGTGGTTTCGGAATGCCTCGAATTCCCGTCTTGAATAGTCGTCATACCCATGTTCCCTCAAAAAACCGGTTCTCCCTTCCGCAAGATGGGGAATGTATGCCTGGAGCCGACCTTTGTCTCTTAATTTTCCGAACGACTCGAGCGCTTTTGTAGGGACGGGGGGCATCGTTTTTCGATAGTCAAAGAGATCGATGACCGAAAGAATCCGCTTGCCATTGTTCAGTCCAAGATCTTCCGAATAATCTGTTCCGCGAATCAATATTTGTTTTGTAAATTCGTCTATGTCCTTGTCTAACGCTCGCGACTCCTGAACCAGCGTTGTTCCCCCCGCTACCGCCTGAAGTTCGTCAAAAAGGAGGAGTGATTTTTTAAAGCGGTCTCCATTTTCGGGATCTGTCAATGCGCGGTAAGCGGCGCGAAATTGGGTCCGGTAGTGTTCGTTTTTTCTCCAGCTGAAACGGTTCTCAAATTGTGACTGCGCATTTTCCCACAACGGAAGAATATTGTAGGTGGTATGGGTGTGAAGATCAATCAAGCCGGGAAAAATGAAGCCTTCGGTTTCAACAAGTGTTGTTGTTTCCAAGATATCTGGTTTTTCTTGTTGAATAGAGACGATAGTATCGTTTTCGATAATGAGGTAAGCCTGTGTATACCCTCCATCCGATTGAACCACTTTACCGTGAAGAACAAAAAGAGAGGCATGAGCAAAGTCTGTGGCGAAGAAAATTAAAGCTATGATTGGAATTCTTAAAAAGTTCATGATTTGAGATGCCGCGTATAATTTCCCGTTGAGTTTGTCAATGTAAATGATTACAGTTTGAAATATGATTTCAATTCAGGAGAGCTATGTCGATCTGATTTATCTTCGGGAATATCTTCCGGGGGAATATCTTCCCCAGAAGAATTTGACCAAAAAAGCCGCAGTTTTATTTCTTCACGGCTATCCCGGCAGCCAAAAAAATTATGATATTGCTGAACATTTGGCCTTTCAGGGTTTCCATTGCTATGTGATGCACTATCGGGGCTCCTGGAAAAGCAAAGGGGATTACTCGCTTCTTTCCATTTATGAGGATGTTCATAGAGTCATTCATTTTTTGCGTCAGAAGGGATTTGAAAATAAAGCGATATCACTCATCGGTTCATCCTGGGGGGGCTTTGTGGCGCTTGAGATTCTGGCGAAATACCCCGATTTGTGTAAAGTCATATTGCTTGCCCCCTTCATTAATATAGGCGCTCATGAAGGCGATCTCTCCGATGTTTCTGATTTTCTTGCCGCGGTTACCCGTCCGGCAATTAAAAATTATGAAAAAGAAAAACTTTTTTCTGATTTAAAGGTGGTTCAAAAAGAGTTCAATCCTTGGCACAAATTAAAGGAGATAGAGGGGAAGAATGTCCTTATTATCCATGGCTCGGTTGATCAACTTTGTCCGATAGCATATTCGCGACAGTTAAAGTTTCAATTTAAGACAGAAGCCCGGCTTTATGAGCTTCAGAACCAAGATCATTTCCTGTCGACGCGGGAAATTCTTTATGAATTTTGTTTGACGTTTTTAACTGAGCCCTAAACAAGGAGGTATCGATGTTTTTAAGAATGTTTCTTTTGATCGTTTCTTTGAGTGTGGTATCGTCAGAATCGATGGCAGAAAGATCCAAAATTGTCATTGCTCACCGGGGGGTGAGCGCGTTTTATCCGGAAAATACGATGATCTCTTTTCAGAGAGCGCTCGAAACCTCCGCAGAATGTGTGGAACTCGATGTGCATCTTTCTCTGGATGACATTCCAATAGTTATTCATGATGAAGACCTTTCACGCACGACAACGGGGCGGGGAAAAGTAGGGCTCTACCCGGCTGCTGTTTTAAAAAAAATGTCTGCGGGTTACCCGGAAAAATTTGGGGAGAAATTTTATAAAGAAAAAATTCCCCTTCTTACAGAAGCATTGGCGCTTATTCTTAAAAAATCTGACAAATGTCTTTTAATCGAGATTAAAAGTCATAAAGAAGATCGTCTCTATAATAATCGGGTAGGCGGCGTTGTTTATGACACCGTGATGAGAAATAGCGCGCATTTTAAAGACCGGGTCAGATTTATTTCTTTCGATCAGCCGATTTTGAAACAAATCCGAAAATTGGACGCGACGGCCCAAATTGCCCCTATTTTTTTTGAATCCCCCCAGGGAGAAACGATGGCAGAGCAGGCGGCGCGGCTTGGGAGTGACGTTGTCATCTTTTCAAAAAAGCTCTTGACTGAAAAAGGGATCTTTGACCGTTCTGATCGCATTAAATATTTTATTTATACCGTTTTTCCAAATGAATTTGGCGAGATGGAGAAGATTCGCGAGCTTTACGGGTTCGCAACGGATTTTGCAAATCAGATTCCACACTGAGCGTGAAAAAACCAGCCAAAATCGTATCTGCCCCCGGCCGTATTTGCCTTTTTGGAGAACATTCCGATTATCTCGGTCTTCCTGTGATGACGATGGCAATCAACCGCCGCATGACGATCCACGCGTTTCGGCGCAGAGATAGAAAATTTCGCGTTCTGATGCCTGACATTCGCGAGGAAGATATCTTTACCCCTTCCGCAAAAGTCAGCTATCACAAAGAGCGCGATTATCTTCGCGCCGGCGTCAATGTTTTGAAGAGGCGGGGATATCGCTTCCCTGACGGGTACGATTTTCTTATTCGAAGCGACATTCCGATTAATTCAGGGACTTCAAGCTCTTCTGCCATGGTTGTTGCGTGGCTAAAAATGCTCCTTTCGTTTCACAAAGATTTGATTCAATTTGATCCGATCAAGATTGCGTGGCTTGCCTATGAAACAGAGGTTCTTGAATTTAAAGAAGCGGGGGGGCGGATGGACCATTTTGCAATCACGTTTGGGGGGACGATGTTTCATGAAAATCACAAGACGGTTGATATTCGATTTCTTCGCCCCTTAGAGGGGATGATTTTGGGGGATTCTCTGGAAAAAAAAGAGACGGTTCGGGATCTCAAAAGAAATGCAAGGGATGTTCGCGAAGGATTTCGTATGATGAAGAAAAGAATAAAACATTTTCACCCCGAAACCGTTTTATTGAAAGAGGTACTTTCTAAATTTAAACCGACGACAGAACCCCTGAGGAAAGCCATTGGGACTTTGAGAAATAGAGATATTTGCAGGACTGCGTTGAAAGCGATGGTTTTTTCACCGATTTTTCAAAGAAAAATCGGTGTGCTGATGAACGAACATCATCTCATTTTAAGACGCGACTTAAAGATATCGACCCAAAAAATTGAAGCCATGATTGAAGCTTCGTTAAACGCGGGGGCGATCGGCGCAAAAATCAATGGTTCCGGCCTCGGTGGAACGATGATCGCCTATGCCCCCGGGAAAGAGAAAAAGGTCGTCGCCGCGATTGAAAAGGCGGGGGGGGAAGCATACGCTGTTCATCCCGATCTCGGGGTTCTTTGTGAATGAATGGGTGAATAAAGGGATGAATGGCTAGAGTGTGTCATTGAAGAATCTCCCTTGCAATAACCAATCGCTGAATCTGCGACGTGCCTTCGTAAATCTGAATTAATTTTGCATCGCGCATCAGCTTCTCAACGGGGTAATCTTTCATATAGCCGTTGCCGCCGAAAATTTGCACCGCCTGAGTGGTGATTTTCATCGCCTGATCGGCACAGTAAGCTTTTGCGTAAGAGGCGATCAGTGTCGGTTTTTGCCCCTGATCCAAGAGCCATGAAGCTTTATAGCAGAGAAGACGCCCGGCTTCGATTGCCGTTGCCATGTCGGCAAGCATGAATTGAATCGCCTGGAATGACGCAATCGGCTGTCCAAATTGTTTTCTTTCCTTCGCATAACCCAGCGCATATTCATAAGCCGCTCTTGCAACCCCGACAGCGGCAATGGCAACCATTGGCCGACTGTGGTCGATTGTCTTCATCGCAATTTTAAAACCCTCCCCTTCCTGCCCCAGCAGATTTTCATGGGGAATTTTCACGCGGTCAAAATTGACGACGGCTGTATTCGAAGCGCGCTGCCCAAGCTTATCTTCTTTTTTACCCACAGACACACCCGGGCTTTTTGCGTCTACCACGACCGCGCAAAGACCTTTCTTTTTTAGATTTTTATCCATCGTCGCATATACCGTAAATTGAGACGCGTAAGAAGCATTCGTAATAAACATTTTTTGACCGGTCAGAACATAATCTTTACCATCCCTTTCGAGACGGGCGCTGATGCCGCTGACATCGGATCCTGCCCCAGGCTCTGTGAGGCAAAAAGACGCCAAAAGAGGTTTTTGCGTAAAGGGTTTTAGAAACTTTTTCTTCTGGTCTTCCGACCCCGCAATGACAATGGGATAAAGGGAAAGATCATTGGCCATTATAGATGTTGTCATTCCGACACAGCCAGCCGCAATCTCTTCCGTGACAATCAGACTGTCGAAGTTTGAAAGCCCGGGGCCTCCATATTGAGTCGGAATACAAAGATTGATGAGTCCCAATTCGAAGGCTTTCTCAATAATTGGCAAGGGGAATTCGGCCGTTTCATCATAATAAGCCGCTTTGGGGATCATCTCCTGCTTTGCAAACCTGCGGGTCAGCTCTTCCAGGGCTTTTTGTTCTTCGGTCAGCTGAAAGCCTACGGACATAACAAGCTATTTGGGGACAGATTCCCAATCTTTTAAGAATCTTTCAAGTCCGATATCGGTCAAAGAGTGTTTAAAGAGTTGTTTAAAAACGGTAAATGGCATGGTGGCAACATCCGCCCCCAACAGGGCTGCCTCAGTTACATGGATCGGGTGACGAACACTCGCCACGAGAACCTCTGTTCTAAATTTATAATTTCGATAAATGGTGACAATTTGGGAAATAAGTTCCATTCCTGACGTCGCATAGTCATCAAGCCTTCCGACAAAGGGGCTGATATAAGCTGCGCCCGCTTTTGCCGCAAGAAGCGCCTGGGTGGGGGAAAAGCAGAGAGTCACATTTACTTTGATGCCGTCAGCGCTTAAGGCTTTACAGGCTTTCAAGCCTTCCCCCGTCAACGCAATTTTTACAACGGCGTTTTTGGCGATCTTTGCGATTTTCTTCCCTTCTTTAATCAGTTCATCCGCGGTCGGCGTTGTTGTCTCGATGGAGACCGGTCCCTCTACCAGTTTGCAGATTTCGTGGGTAATCTCGTCAAAGGGTCTCCCTGATTTGGCAATCAGAGAAGGGTTTGTGGTAACCCCATCCAGAAGCCCGAGGCTATTGGCTTCGCGGATTTCATTGATCTCGGCCGTATCTAAAAAAATTTTCATAATGCGCCAACTTTACTTTTAGGGGATCAAAAGTGTCAAGGGGATATTCGACAAGTGTCATTCCGAGCGCAAAGCGCGAGGAATCTCCGGCTTTAACGCTCCTCCATTTTTCATATTAATCCCCTCCCTCCATCGACAATCAAATTCTGCCCCGTCACGAATGGGAGAGAAGTTGCCACAGATATGGCTGCTTCTGCAATATCCTCTGGGAGCCCAAGTCTCTGAAGCGGTGTTTTGAGCAGATGCCCTTCGTGATACTCTTTCCACGCTTTTGTTAATTCTGTTTTGATAAGACCCGGGCTCACGGCGTTTACGCGAATATCGGGGGCGAGAGCGCGTGCCAGCGAATAGGTGAGATTTAAAAGCGCCGCTTTCATCGCGCAGTAGACGACATTGCTCCCCATCGCCGTCGTTGCGGCGGTTGAGACGATGTTTATGATTTGTGGATGTTTCCCTTTTTTGAGGAGGGGGAGCGCCTGCTGGATCAATACGAGCGGACCGCGAAAGTTGGTTTTATACATCTGATCGCTCAAATCTATTGAAAGTTTGTCAAGATCGCTGTGTTTAATAAATGTGGTTGTCGCCGCGTTGTTAATCAGCACGTCGAGATGACCGTATCGTTCTTCAACCGATTTTACGAGTTTTAGAATTTGGGAAGGTTCACCCATATCAGCCGCGATGAAGGAATGATCTTTTTGATGGGGATTGGATCTGGGGAGATCTGAAAGCACGGCAAGGGCTTCATCGACAGATTTTGAACTATTCACAATGATCGTTGCGCCCGCATTTGCAAACCGATGGGCAATCGCTTTTCCTATTCCACGACTTGATCCTGTGACAAGGACGATTTGATCTTTTAATGGTTTATAATTCATGGTGTTTTCTTAAAAAGAGAAGAAATGTGATGATGGGCTTCCAAAAGAGAAGGATGGTTTACCTCCTGCCATAATTTTTTTACTGTCTGGTAGTCGATCTTAGCCTCTTCTTCCAGCGCGTTTTTGAACGTCTGATTTCGGATGTCACGCATAACCCCTTTTGCCTGTTCATAGGGATTTTTCTCAAGCGCGGAATCAAAGCGGGAGGCAATGCCAAACTGACAGGTAGGGGAAGCATTTTTTTCAAATGCCTGTCCAATCCCCATCTCTGCCGCCATTTTTAAAACCTCCGCAAGTTCACCGGAGGCATAGAGTTCCATGAGCGTTGCCACCGGTGGAAACTGAAATTCATCGACAAGGGTTCGAAAGCCGATGTCGATCGTCTTTATGATATTGGGGATCAGAAATTGCTCGACAAAAAGATCGAGCTCCGTCTCGACACGATAATTTACTTCAAGAACCCCCGCCCGCGTAAATCCTGCTCCCTTTGCAAGTCCGAGAATTCGTGGCAAGGCAAGATCGGTTTTATTTTGAATCACATCGACAAACGCCGGAATTCCCCCTCCTTTTAAATAAGATTCCCGGATCTGCTGTCCAGGCATGCGGGGGGCGAGCATGGCAACGTCGATATTATCCGGACAGTCAAAGGTTTTAAAATAGAGAGAAAAGCCATGCGCCACGATAAAGAGCGTCCCCGGTTTCAGCTTGCTTTTGAGAAAGGTTTTAAAAACTTCTGCGTGCGCCTGATCGGGAATAAGAAGCATCAAAAGATCGGAATTTTCGGCAATGTCCGAAAGGGGATAGACTCTAAAGCCATCTTCCAGCGCTTCATGTTCGTAACTGTCATTTCGGTTCGCGACAAAAACGGTGAGGCCGGAATCTCTCAGATTCAAAGCTTGGGCTCTCCCCTGAATTCCATATCCGATAATCCCTATCGTTTTGTCTTTGATGCAATTTAAATCCGCATCATGATCGTAATAGATTTTGTGCATTTATCCGGCTCCATTAATAACGTTATACGGTTTTTCCCCGTTCAAAACCGTTCTTACAATATCAGCGGAAATATATCTCAGGTTATAAAGGGCCTGCTCTGAATAAAACGACGCATGGGGGGAGAGAAGCAGCCGGTCGGAAAGCCACGGCTCTCTGTTTTTAAGCGCAAGAAGCAGGGGGTGATCTGGAGGGGGCTCAGTGGGCCAGGTATCTGAGCCAATCCTCAATCGGGGCTTCTTTTTCAATGCCTCATAAATGATATCCGCATTCTTAAAAAGTCCGCCGCGGGCGGTGTTTAGGACGATCGCTGAATCTCGGACAAGATCGAAAAAACGTTCATCGATGATGGCTGTTGTCTCTTTCGTCTGCGGGCAATGGAAACTCACAATATCGGAATTTTTCACGAGCTCTTCAAAGTTCAAAAAACGACGAAGCCCCAGGTTTTCCCCTTTCGCCTCTGCGATATAAGGATCATAAAATGAAATCTCATAACCGAATGGTTTGAGGCGTTTTACGACTGCAGTTCCAATTTTACCGAGGCCGACGATTCCAACTTTCAGATGATCCGATCGCTTGATCGGTTCAAATGTTTTCCAATCCCATTGAGACAGATAGTGAAAAGAAACGATTTTTCGTTGATGGCTAAGGAGCATCGCGATCGTAGATTCGGCGACCTCTTGCGTTGCGTAATCCTGAATATTGCAAACCGGGATCCTCTTTTTGGCTGCCGATTCCAGATCGATTTGTTCGTAGCCGACGCCGAGGCTTACAATGACTTTGATTTTTCTCATGACAGAGATCATCTCCTGACAAAACGGCGCCCCCGGGCGGGAGATGACACCGTCAAGATCTGAAAGCGCTGTCTTGTAATTTTCGGGGCGAATGATGCCATAGTGAGAGATTTCAACATCAGGGCCGAGCACCCGTTGTTCAACAAGCGGCCCCTCAGGCATGAGCGTTGCCCATTTCCCTTCGATGATTGCAACTTTATACTTGGGCTTCATACGCAACCCTTGCAAGGGTCAGATCTTTTGGGAAATTTACGTCGATCGATTCAATCGGATCGCCTGAAAAGAGATAAGGCTTTCTTCCGATCCAGTAGCGCCAGAGGAGTTGGTTTGATTTTTTGCCGATAAAAATCGTGTCGTTGATCGCATACATCGGCTTTAATTCATTCGTATAGGGGTGCCAGATTCCAAATGAGTAGAAAAGGGGGCGTCCTTTTTCATCAATCAAATATTCACGGATTTCTTTAACTCCCACGAGGCTGTCGTATTCTGGGAGCGCCTTGAGATAGTGATCAACCGCTTCCCGATAGCGCACAAATAAGGGGCTTGTTACCATTGCCCAGACGACATGGGGATTGCCCGGGACAGAGTTTAAAATGTTTACAACGACTTCATCCCAGCGGGCGGCAGCGGCGCACATCGATGGGTCGCGCGCCAAAAATTCCACATCCAAACTTTCTGCAATTTCCTGGATACGTTCTGAATTGCTTGATATGTAGATATGGTCAAAACATTCGGCCTTTTTAAGCTGCTCGATTTTGTTATGAATCAGCGTCGGTTCTTTTCCAAACGGCAGAAAATTTTTATTCGGAATTCGTGTCGATCCCTCTCGCACCGGAACCACCGCAACGACTGATTCTTTACGCATATGACACATGGGTTAATTTTAACTGCCGCGCCGCTCTGACTTCATCGACCCGGCCGACGGGAGTTGTCCAGGGGCTGCCAAGCACTTTTTCAGGATCGGTTTCGCACTCTTTTGCGATGGCAAGCATTGCGTCGCAGAAGCGATCGATCTCTTCTTTTGATTCGGTTTCCGGCGGCTCTATCATCAGCGCGCCGCTGACAATAAGTGGAAAATAAATTGTGGGGGGGTGGAAGCCGTAATCCATCAGGCGCTTGGCGATGTCCAGCGTTTTTACTTTGAATTTTTGCTGAATCCTATCGCTAAAAATGACTTCGTGCATACAGGGGCGGTCATTATATGGGAGATGATACGCTTCTTTGAGCCGAGCCTTGATGTAGTTTGCATTGAGGACGGCAAGCTGAGATGCTCTTGTTAAACCGTCAATTCCCATTGCCCGCATGTATGTGTAGGCGCGCACAAAGACGCCGAAGTTTCCAAAAAAACCTTTGATCCGGCCGATGGTTTTTGGAAAATCATTTTTCCACCGAAAAACCTCTCCTTCACGAACCAATCTTGGAATGGGAAGATAGGGAACCAGCTCTTTTTTTACGGCAACGGGACCTCCTCCCGGCCCCCCGCCGCCATGAGGGGTTGAGAAGGTCTTGTGGAGATTGAATTGCAAGAGATCGATCCCCATCTTGGAAAGATTGACCTCCCCCATCAGCGCGTTGAAGTTGGCCCCGTCACAATAGACAAAGGCATTTTTACTATGGAGAAGATTTGCAATTCTTAAAATGTTTTCTTCAAAGAGACCGAGGGTGTTTGGATTGGTAAGCATCAGTGCGGCAACCGTGTCATCAAGAAGCCGTTCAATGGTTTGGGAATCGAGGATCCCACGTTCATTGGATGGGACTTTAAGAACTTCATAGCCACAAAGCGCCGAGCTTGCCGGATTGGTTCCATGTGCCGAATCCGGGATCAGGATTTTTGTTTTTTTGAGTCGATGATCGAGATGATAGGCACGAATGAGTTTGAGCCCTGTAAATTCCCCTTGTGCCCCCGCTGCAGGATGAAGGGTGACCGCATCCATGCCAGAGAGCTTGCAGAGCCATTGCGAGAGTTGATCGATAATGAGCATCGCCCCCTGTGTTAATTCTTGAGGCGCATAGGGGTGAATCTTTGAAAATCCAGGGAGGGAGGCCATCTCTTCATTGATTCTCGGATTGTATTTCATCGTGCAGGAGCCAAGGGGATAGAGCCCTTTTTCTATATGAAAATTAAGTCCAGCCGCCTCTACATAATGACGGATGACTTCCAGTTCAGAGAGCTCCGGGAGTCCAAGCCGCTCAAGATTATTTCTTAGGTATTCTTTTGGGATTTCATTTTTTTCGTAAAAATCGGGAAAATCAAAAGAACCCCGTCCTTCATTCGATTTTTCAAAAATCAGCTGATTCATAAAAGATTCGCCAATCGTTCGATATCATTTTTGGAAGTGAGTTCCGTGGCACAGATGAGAAGGCAATTCTTAAGTTCGGAATAAAATTTGTCCAGTCGAATGCCGGGGATGATTTTATTGTCGAGACATTTTTTAACAATGGCATCGATCGGTTTTTTAAATTCGACCGTGATTTCATTGAAAAAAGGGGCATGAAAGCGGAGATCGGCTCTTCCTTTGAGCGCTTCGCGCAGCTGACAGGCAAGGGTATGGTTCCAGCACGCAAGCTTTCTCAATCCCTTTTCACCCAAAGTAGCCATGTAAATGGTTGCCCGCGTCGCCAGAAGCGCCTGATTGGTGCAGATATTGGAGGTGGCCTTCTCACGGCGGATATGCTGCTCGCGCGTCGAGAGTGTAAGTGTAAAAGCGCGGTTCCCCTTGTCGTCTAGAGTTTCTCCCACAATTCTTCCAGGGATGGAGCGGACAAATGAGAGCCGTGTTGCAAAGAATCCGACATGGGGGCCTCCATAGGAGGGGGTATTTCCGAACGATTGTGTTTCGCCGACGACAATATCGGCGCCAAATCCTCCCGGACTTTTAAGAAGCGCCAATGAGAGCGGCTCCGTAACGCAGACAATAAAGAGGGCGTTTTTTGAGCGGCAGATCGTCTGTATTTGGGAGAGATCTTCGATGGCGCCAAAGAAGTTTGGATTTTGAACCGCAATCGCCAATGTCTGATCGGTTGTCTTTGCCTTTAGCGCTTCCAAATTTGTGCGGCCTGATTTCAGATCGAAGTCGATCGATTTCAGCTCAATATCCTGGGCCTCTGTGTAAGTTTCGCAGACCTGACGATATTCGGGGTGAATGCCGCGTGAAAGAAGAATCTCTCTTTTTTCCGGAAAGAGACGCTTGGCCATGAGACATGCCTCTGCAAGCGATGTCGCGCCATCATACATAGAGGCGTTGGCAACTTCCATTCCGGTGAGTCTTGCCATCATCGTTTGAAATTCAAAAATAGTGCGGAGTGTCCCCTGGGAGATCTCTGACTGATAAGGGGTGTAAGAGGTTAAAAATCCTCCCTGAGCGGAAAGATAATTTACGATCGTTGGAACATAATGCGCATAGCACCCCCCGCCTAGAAATTGGGTGAAGGCATGAGCCTGGTTCTGGTTTGAAATTTCTGAGATCAGTTCCTTAAGTTCGATTTCAGAAAGGGTTTTTGGGAGATCGAGCGGTTTTTCAAATCTAAATTCTTTTGGGATCGATTCAAAAAGGGTTTCGACGGAGGGCGCCCCAATGGTTTTTAACATTTTTTCGATATCCTGATATGTTCCGGGAAGATACCGCATCAGTGCGTACCGTGCTCGATCCATTCCTCATACTGTTTTTGACTGAGCAGTGTTTCAATCTCCTCCGGTTTTTGGGGTTTTAAATGAATCAGCCAGCCCGCGTCATAAGGATCTTTGTTGATGATATCAGGTGAGCTCCGCAGAGGATCGTTCACCTTTATAATTTCCCCATCAACGGGCATGTAGATTTCAGAAACCGCTTTAACCGATTCAACAACGCCGAAGCTTTTTCCCTTGTCGATGAGGGCGCCGACTTTGGGGAGTTCAAGATAGACAATATCTCCCAGCTGCTCTTGCGCGTAATCGGTAATCCCAACAATAGCCACCCCATTTTCATAAAGGGCCCATTCATGTTCTTTGGTATAGCGCAGATGTTTTGGATAATTCATGATTTCTTCCTTCTTTTCACAAAAGGTGTTTCTACGATTTTGGCTTTAACTCTCTTCGACCGAATCTCGATATTTATTTCTTCTCCAATCGAACTCCATGGGGGTTTTATAAAACCGATTCCGATCCCCTTTTTTAAAATCGGCGATAACGTACCACTCGTCACCTCGCCGATCAACTCATTTTGAGCGGAATAGATCAGATAGCCCTGTCTGGGAATGCCGTCTTCAAGGAGTTCAAAGCCCTTAAGATGCCTTGAGATCCCTTTCTCTTTTTGTTCAGTGAGCGCCTCTTTTCCAATAAAATCCCCCTTTTTCCATTTGACGACCCACTCAAGGTCTGCCTCAAGGGGGGTGATCTCTTTTGATAACTCATGACCATAGAGCGGATAACGCATTTCAATCCGCAAGGTGTCGCGGGCGCCCAAACCGCACGGCTGAATTCCAAACGATTTGCCGGTCTCCAAAAGGGCATCCCAGACTTTTTCACCGGATGGGGAAGGCATATAAAGCTCAAAACCGTCTTCTCCCGTGTAGCCGGTACGCGAGATGATCATATCGGTATCGAGTACTTTTCCCGTCGTGAACCGGTAGTATTTTATTTTTGAAAGATCGACAGTCGTCAGTTTTTTCACGCACGCCTCAGCCTTGGGTCCCTGAATGGCGAGTTGCACGTAATCTTCGCTACGGTTTTGAATGGTAACCTGTTCCCCTCCGCGTTGGCTTGAGATCCATTCAAAATCCTTTTCGATATTGGAGGCATTGACGCAGAGAAAAATATGTGTCGGAGAAAATTTATAAATGAGAATATCATCAACGATGCCGCCGTCGGGATAGCAGATGACCGAGTAAAGAACTTGCGATCCATCGATTGCTTTTGCGACATCCTGGGTAACCACTTTTTGCATAAAGAGGAGGGCGTCCGGACCCGTGATCTCAATCTCTCCCATATGACTGACATCAAAGAGGCCAACGCCATTTCGCGTTGCCAGATGCTCGTCGATAATCCCTTTATATTGGACCGGCATCTGCCAGCCGCCGAATTCGACGATCCTGGCCTGATGAGCGAGATGTTTTTGGTAAAGGGGAGTTTTTTTCAATTCATTTGACATAAAGTTTCGTAGCGATTGAGAATCAGCGGGATTTTGTCTTCATTTTTGATAGCCATCAGATGGACTCCATGACAAAGACCCCTCATCGCCTTTATCTGTTCTGCCGCTATTTCAATCCCCGTCTGCATCGGATTTTCCGAGGCGCGCAGGCGCTCTTTGATTTCGGAAGGAATCCGGATGCCAGGGACATGTTTGTGAATATAGTTCACGTTTTTATGCGACCAGAGGAGAAGGACGCCCGCAATAATTTTTGTATTGAATTTTTCGGCTTCTCTCATGAAAAGCTCGAAGGCTTTCAGATCAAACACCGCCTGAGTCTGGAAAAAATTTGCCCCGGCCTCAATTTTTTTCTCCATCCGTTTCAAATGAGGTTCCATTCTGAGATCGGTTGGATTGACAACGGCCCCCGCGTAAAAGCTTGTATGTCCTTCAATGGGATTATCAAAAAAATCAAATCCCCGATTGAGTTTTTGAATCGTTTTAAGAAGCTTTGTCGATTCAAATTCAAAGACCCCTTTTGCGAGCGGGTGATCGCCGACCCTTAAGGGATCCCCCGTGAGTGGCAAGAGGTTTTTAATACCAAGGGCCTCAGCGCCCAAAAGATCAGACTGGAGCGCCAGAGAATTTCTATCACGGCATGAAATCTGAAAAATAGGCTCGATGCCCTCTTTCGCCAGGAACCCCGATGCGACAAGCGCGCTGAAGCGCAAGATAGAGCGTTGGTTATCCGTTACATTAAATGCTGTGATTTTGCCGCTGAGAGATTTTGTTTTTTCAAGGAATTCTCTCGTATCCGGGCCTTTGGGGGGGCAGACTTCGGCGGTGACAACAAATTCCCCCTTCTCTAATTTTTTTTGTAAAGCCGAACTCATGTGTGTTTGCTTTCCCGCCGTTCAAACGACTCCCATGTGTTTTCAAGAAGCATGGCAATCGTCATCGGTCCCACCCCTCCCGGTACCGGTGTGAGATAACCTGCGACCTCTTTTACTTCATCAAAATCGACATCTCCTACCAAGTGGTCATCTATACGGTGAATGCCCACATCTACTACGACCGCCCCTGGTTTCACAAAAGTTTTTTTAACCAGCTTTGGTTTTCCCACCGCGGCAATGATAATATCCGCTGTCCTACATTCGTTTTCGAGATCTTTTGTTTTAGAATGACAGATCGTAACCGTCGCATTTGCCTGAAGCAGAAGTATTGCCATCGGTTTTCCAACAATCAGTGAACGCCCGATGACAACCGCTTTTTTCCCGGAAACATCTATTTTATATTCGCGAAACATTTTCATGATCCCTTTCGGGGTGCAGGGGATGAATGAAGGGGCGCCCATCAAAAGTTTTCCGAGGTTAATGGGATGAAAGCCATCGACATCCTTTTCAGCGGAAACAGATTTCAGGATAAGATCCGAAGGGAGATGAGGCGGGAGCGGGAGTTGAACCAGAATACCGTCAATTTTTTGTGAATCATTTAAAAACTGAATCAATTTTAAGAGCTCTTCTTCAGTAACCGATTTTGGGAGCCGGTGAACTTCAGAATACATGCCGACAACTTTAGCCGCTTTTTCTTTGCGCCCCACGTAGATATGCGAGGCTTCATCATCCCCCACAAGAACAGCCGCGAGTCCCGGGGAACGGCCTTTTTTAAGGGATAGAATTTTTTCTTTCAGTTCTTTATGAATTTTTTCTGAGACTTTTTTCCCGTCGAGAAGCTTGGCTTCTTTCTTTGCCATAATGAGAAGGAACTATAGGGGAGGTTCTTTGTAATTTCAATAGGTTTGTGCTAGCGTAAATACGATTATGGCGGGATCCCAGGGTCCAAAGACAAAAAAAGAAAAAAAATCTCATTCGCTTGTTAAAAATTTAGAACGTTACAGGGAAATTTTCAAAAGAGCGGGCGGATCCCCCAATATTGACCTGAAAAAAATCAATCGATTGAGAGAAGCGATTCGCCAGGGGCGATATGAAGTCGATTTTGAAAAACTGGCTGAAAAGTTTTTAAAAGATTTATAAGATGGAGTCTATTCGACAGTCCCTCGAAGAAATAGAAAAAGAGCGCCTCTCCGAGAGCGCGGCTCTTAGCGTCAAAAGCCGAAGGGAGCGTGACGAAAAGCCGTGTGATTTTCGGACCGCCTTTCAGAAAGATCGGGATAAAATCCTTCATTCGAAAGCGTTTAGAAGACTCAAACATAAGACGCAGGTTTTTTTGGCTCCGCTGGGAGATCATTACCGGACCCGCCTTACGCATACGCTGGAAGTCATGCAAATTGGGCGAACGATAGCGAGGGCTTTAAGGCTCAACGAAGATTTGGTGGAGGCAGGGGCGCTCGGTCACGATCTGGGGCATACCCCTTTTGGTCATGCGGGAGAAGAGGTTCTCAATCAGATCCATCCTTCCGGCTTTCATCATGTGTTTCAAAGTGTCCGGATTGTCGATCGTCTTGAAAACAATGGGGAGGGGCTGAATCTGACGGCGGAAGTCCGGGAGGCGATTGCGAAGCACTCAAAAGGGAAGGGGCCGATTTTAACCGACGATCCTAAATTTAAGGCCAAGACATTGGAAGGACAAATCGTGAGACTTGCCGATATTATCGCTTATATTAATCATGATCTGGATGATGCGGTGCGCGCCGGGCTTTTGGCGGTCAAGGATATT